>JAYTJZ010000031.1:0-44905 GCA_043730605.1 Candidatus Altimarinota bacterium | reverse complement strand
GGTATCATACGAGCTGGGGAAAAAACAGGGAAACTCAATGAAGTGATGAGCTCTCTGGCTGATCAAGTAGAAAAAATAGCATCTATATCAGGGAAACTCAAATCAGCACTTATCTATCCAGCGATGATCATGCTCGTAGTAACGGGGGTTATCGTCGTAATGATGACCGTCGTAGTTCCAAAACTTCTCGAAATCTTTGAAGATAAATCGAAACTTCCACCGAGTACGAGAATACTCGTAGCGATTTCTGATATATTTGTGAATTATTGGTACCTCATCATCATATTTGTAGTATTTGTATACTTTGCGATATCATTTTATAAAAAAACACCTACTGGGAAATATAACTGGGACAAACTGATGCTCAAAGTTCCTATCTTTGGAATGATTATCCAAAAAGTAGTTCTCTCGAAGTTCTCACGAGTATTTTCTGGACTGATGTCGTCAGGAGTTTCCGTGGTAGAAGCTCTCAAAATAGTAGCTGATGCAGTAGGAAACGAAGTATATAGACAAAGAATCCTTCTCCTACTTGATGATGTTCGACAAGGGATGAAGATATGGGAATCTCTCGAAGGAGACAAACTCTTTCCAGACATCATGGTACAGATGATACAAGTAGGGGAACAATCGGCAAAACTCGACACTATTATCATCAAAGTCGCAGACTTTTATGACGAACAAGTCGACAATACAGCAGCAACTATCAACAAACTTCTTGAACCATTTATCATCGTATTTCTTGCCGTAGTGGTAGGGTTTATCGCGATTGCTATCATGCAACCTATTATGAATCTCGCTGATACTATTTCACAAGCATAGTTCTATTTCTCAACCCCGAGGTGAAAATCACCTCGGGGTTTTTGTTTTTCTTGTGTGAAGAATGGGTGAAAAACATAGGAAATCATTTGCATAGAGAGGGAAATAGGATATGATTGCACCTGTTATATTTTGGTCCTTAACGTGACCCGATTTTTAAACTTCTCTTTTGAAGTTTTTTTCGCGCTTCCAGTGAGTATTTCTCATACTCCTTATGTAGGTACGACTCTGGGGAGAAGGTATTTTGAGCTTCTACAAGAAATACTTTCTCCCCCTAGTTGTGCGCATAACGACTATGGGTTAAGGCTTTAACCGTACATTGAGGGATCACTAGATTTTATTTTGTAACTCGTATAAACTATGAGTACTTTCGTTAAAAAAGTTACTTCTACGGTTGCGGCTCTCGCTATAGTTTTTTCTATAGTTAGCCCTATCGCTGGAGTTTCTGCTGCTTTCACTTCGTTGGAATCAGCAAACAAACTTTCTACTCTCGGAGTAATCGTTGATAAGTCAACTAATCCTGCGGATTACCGACTTGGAGACAATCTTCCAAGAAAAGAAGGGGTAAAAGTTATGATGAATATTTCATCTATCACTGTTGTTGACAACTGTGCAGGAAAATTCGCAGACCTATTTACAACTAACTGGGCATGTAAATATGCTGAAACAGCTCTTGCAAATGGTATGGTTGCTGCAAACGCAACTTTTAGTCCAGACAGACTTCTTTCTAAGATTGAAGCATTAAAAATGGTATTTCAAGGTCGAGATCTTGAAAGAATGGATAATGCAGACTGGAGAGCAGGATATGTTGCTGCTGCTGTAGAAATGGGGGTAGCTGATGCTGCTTTCACTGACTACGATACTGCTGTTACTCGAGGGCAATACTTCATCTGGGCTGCTAACGCAATCGACGCTGAAGATACTGCTGTAGAAGATGATCTTCTTTGTGCTATTCTCGGAACTTGTGAGGATGACGAAGAGGATGATGATACTGGTACTGGTGTTGTTGTAGGTGACGGAGAACTTGAAGTTTCTCTTTCTCCACTTACTCCAGCTGCTGCTACTATTCCTGGACGAGCAAACGGTATTACTGCTGCGAAGTTTGATTTCACTGCTGGTGACTCAGATGTTACAGTAACTCAAATCTCTATTAAGAGAACAGGTCTTTCTGATAAAGATACTCTTGAATCTCTCGCTATCTTCACTGCTGAAGGACGAGTTTCAAATGCTAAATCAGACAACCAAGAAAATGATACAGTAGCTCAAATCAACCTTGATAATGGAGGTGTTGTTGTACCAGCTGGTAAAACAGTAACTCTTTCTGTTGTAGTTGATGTTGCTCCAGTATTACTCTCTGCAAATGATGAATTTGCTCTACAAATAGTTGATGTTATCGCTAACGGTGACGTAACTATGGATGGAACAGTTACTTCAAACCTTATGAGAGTAGGTTCTGTTAACGCTCCTCAAATCGTTTTCTCAAACGGAGGAACAGTTGCTAACCCAAATCTTGGAGAACAAGGTGCTGACATCTTCGAATTTGAAATCGACGGTGACTCAGAAGAAGATGTAATTCTCAAATCTATTACATTTGAAGGTTCTTCAGATGCAAGTGATGATCTTTTGAACTTCGAACTTCTTATGGGTACTAAAGTAGTTGCTACTACTAAATCTATGGTTGGTGATTATCTTACTTTCAATCTTGGAGGAGGACTTACTATCATGGAAGATAAAAATGAAGACTTTACAGTTCGAGCTGACGTAGTAGATGGAGCTGGAGATACGATCTCTTTCGATATCGATGCTTCTCTCGACGTAACTGCTAACTCTACGAAATTTGGTTTCGGAGCTGCAGTAGATATTTCAGGTATTACTCCTCCTTCTATCGTTCTTCAAGCTGGTGAACTTACCTTCGTGGAAGTTGATGCAGTACTTGATGAAGTACGAGAAGATAAGGATAATGTAGTACTTGGTTCAGTAAAAGTTACAAACGTTTCAGGACAAGCTCTTGAAATGCAAGAATTTGGAGTTATCATTGCCCTTGATAACGGTGGTGTTGCTGATCTTGGTACAGTTGATCTACTAGGAGGTTCTCTTACTGTAATTCAAGCTCTTGAAGATGTAGAACTTTACAATGTAGACACAGGTTCTTCATACGAACTTACTGCTGGTACTGTTGCTACTGCTGGTAATATTACTACTGCTACTTTCTCAGATACAAATATCGATGTTATGATCCCAGAAGGGACTACCACTTGGTCTATCCGAGCTGATACTGCACAAGATATTGCACGCTTTGATGCTGCAAGTTTTGATGTTTCAGTGGATGTTTCAAATGATGTAAAAGTTGTTGAAACTGCTGATGACGAAGAAGTAACTGATAAAACTCCCTCTAGCCTTTCTTTCAATACGATTGATGGTTCAGAATCAGGAGCTCAAGTAAATCTTTTCCCACTTTCTGATACTGATGTAGTACGAGGTGCTAAAGATGTTGTTGCTCTTCAATTTGAAGTAGAAGCAGAACAAGTAAGCTCACTTCTCGTAACTGAAATGACAGTTCGAGTAAATGATGCAAGTATTGGAGCTCTTGCTTCAAAACAAGAAGTTTCAGAAGTAAAACTCTATAAGGGTTCTGTTTCTGCTGGAAATCTTCTTGATAGCGAAGGATCTATTTCTAACCTTGGTGAGGCTACTTTCGATGATATGGGTGACGTAGCTATTGCTGCTAACGGAACTCAAACTTTCGTAGTAACTCTTTCATTTGTTGACGGTCCTGATGCAGTAACGAATTCTGATTATACAGTTTCTCTTACTTCTATCAGCATCGAAGATGATGAAAATGATGATATCAATGTTGTTGGTCTTCCTATTACTTCAGCACGAGACGTGACTGTAAATAACTCTGGAACTCTTGCTACTCTTGCTCTTGACGCTGCGAATGAAGATAATGAATTTGATAAACTTGCTCTTGCAGGAGGATCAAAAGTTATTGCTTCATGGGATGTTCGAGCTGATAACGAAGAAGTAGATGTTGAAACAGTTACTTTCACTCTTGGTTGAGTTACTGGAACTCTTAAGAATTCTATCGTTAGCGCTTCTCTTCTCCTTAACGGAAAAGTAGTTGCTACAAACGCAAACTCTGATATTTCTAATGTTGGTGCTGTTGGTACTATCATATTCGAAGATATCACTGGACTTCTTATCCCAGAAACAACTCAAGAACTTGCTCTTCAACTTAATACTGCAACTATCGGAAAAAACTTTGTTGGTGCGGCTCAACCTAGCCTTACTGTAACAAACGTTCTTCTTTCTGATGCAGAAGGTGCTGAGTCAGGAAAAACTACTGGTAATCTTGCTACTGCAACTGTTTCAAAAACTCTTGCTATAGTTTCTGCTGTAGTTACTCCTGCTGTTGTTTCTAGCTTTGGTACAGATGATCAAAATGCTGAACTTCGACTCGTAGTTGATGGTGGTGCTAATACTACTCTCGCTGGAGACTCAGTTCAAGCTGAAATGACTATCCTTACTCTTGAAGCTTCTTCTGTAACGGTTATTGGTAATGTTACTGTATTCAACGGAAACGGTGATTCAGTTGGTACTGCTGCTGTTGCTCTTGGTAATTCTACTGTAAACGTAGCTATTGCTTCTGATTCTATCGGAAATAATAACGAAGTATACCGAATAGAGACTACTGCTGAAGGTTCATTCCGAGTTGCTAAAAATGGAGTTACTTACACTATCAACGGTGTAGGTGCTACTACTACTAAACTTGAAAATACTCTTTCTATCGGACAATACGCTGACTCTAACTAGTCACTTATAGTTCTTAGATGAATATCGAATAGTTTTCTAGAAATAGAAACTTCGTCAAAACCCCCTCTCGAAAGAGAGGGGGTTTTGTTGTGTATTCTGGGAAGAGTGAGATCTACGAGTCCGGACTCAAATGAAACTGATTCTTTAGTTGAGTCCGGACTCTGTTATAAAACTTGATTTAAGTATATAAGAGAATATAATACGTATATATTATATGAGTTTGAGTTTATCATGCCTATACGAAAACAAGCACTTCTAGAAAAAGAGTATTATCATATTTATAATAGAGGGTATTGAAAACATATCTTATTTCATGATGTACTTGATTTTAATCGATTTTATAAAACTATTATTCGTTATAATAAAGAGTTTCCAAGTATAAAAATATGTTCGTATACTTTTCTTCCAAATCACTTCCATTTTATTATAACTTCTGAGTCCGGACTCGAAATATCTGATTTTATGAGAAAGATACAACAATGATATACTATGTACTATCGAGCAAGATATAAACAATTGAGTCCGGACTCATATAATTTGAAATGACCTTTATTTGAGTGACGTTTCCATGCAAAACATATCGCAGATGAACAGTATCTTGCACAATGTATAGCATACGTGAACTTTAATGCACTTAAACATGAGATAGTTTCACGAATCGAAGATTATCCTTGGACAAGCTACCACCAACTTACTCAGAAAGAAAAGCTTTGAGACTACAAAGATATGATTTTGACGGAAATTGAATACTAATTTATAGAACCCCGGGGTTTTAGAAAACACTAAAAAACCCTCGCATATGCGAGGGTTTTTTGTTATGTGAAGTGAGTCTTTGTATTACTCGATAACTTCTACTATCTCAAACTCACCATATTGAGTTGGGAGTTTTTCTCCTACCTCAAGTTTGTATCCTGCAGCAACAAAGCTTGAAAGCTCAGACTTAGGGACAGTTTGTTTTTTAGTTTCGTCATATTCTCCATATGCGTCTTTTGGAGCAAGGATAAGAGTCTTTTTTTCTCCGATTTTCATTCCCACTACTCCAGCATCAAATCCAGGAATCATTTGACCTATTCCTACTGTGAAAGCAAGAGGATCTTTTCCTCGTGAAGTATCGAACATAGTTCCAGTGTCTTCTTCTTTTCCAGTATAGTGTACTTCTACTTGATCTCCTTTTTCTACCGTGTCTGCAGTTGTTCCTAAAGCAGATTTTGTGATTTTCATCATTTCTACTTCAAAATTAAGAGTTTTTCCAGCAAGGGCTGGGTTTGTGTCAATAACAACACTTCCACTGAGATTTGCCATAGTTGTTCCAGAGTTAGTTTCTAAAGTTGTTCCACTTCCACTTGGAAGTTCTCCTTCTGGAGAGCTTACTTTTCCACAACTTACGAGGGTTGCGAGGAAAACAAGGGCTATAAGCACGTATGTTTTTTTCATAAATAAAGAGTTAGATATTATGAGCGAGATTTTGAGATAAGTTTGATTTTTTTTGATATTCCAGACTTTCCTTGCAAAATTCACAGAACATATTCTATGAAAAATTTGTCATTTGCAAAAAGTTTTGTAGGACTTCGTAATTTTGATATGTCTATCACTTGAAAACGAACTTCATGATCAACAGCAAGCAGTGATTTGAGGATGTCTATATTTTCTCCTTGAAACTCTATCTGGTAGTTGACTCCGACTCGTCGTATCGTTTTTATATGATAGTTTCGTGCGAGTATCTGTGTTTCTAAAAGCATAAAAAGATGCTTGGTTTCTTCAGGAAGTATCATATCCTCTTGCATATTTTCGAAAAAACTTTCCTTGAGATATGCGAGATCTTCGATATCGTCTATCATTTCTATTTCTCGGTAAAAGTGAAGTTTATCCGTTTCGGAAAGGAAAAAACTATCTGGAATCCCTGCAGTAATCGCTAGCTCAACTTGAGTCCGGACTCGATTCGAGTCCGGACTCATCTTACTGTTTTCATCTCCACGATTATTTTTGAGATCTTCTATCTTTTCTTCGAGCATTTTAAGGAAAAGAGAAACTCCTATCTCTTGAGCTTGTCCACTTTGTTTGACTCAGAGGATATCTCCTCCTCCTCGTATTTCGAGATCTTTCATCGCAAGCTCAAATCCTGCTCCAAGATAGCTATAGTCGACAATTGTCTGGATACGCTTCGCTGCTTCGATATCGAGATGTTCTTTACGATAGAGCAGATAACAGTATCCTTGAGCATCAGAGCGACCTACTCGTCCTCGAAGCTGGTGTATCTGAGAAATTCCAAATGTTTGACATTCATTGATGAATATGGTATTTACATTTGAAAAGTCTATTCCATTTTCGATAACCGTAGTAGAAAGCAGAATATCGTATTTTTTATTTTTGAAGTCTAAAATCCTATCTTCGAGCTCATCCCCAGGAAGTTGTCCATGAGTGATCACTACTTTTTTTCGAGGAAAGAGAGCTTCGAGCTGTTTCTTGATGACTTCTATATTTGACACTCGATTATGGACAAAAAATATTTGTCCACCACGAGCAAACTCTTTTTCTCCAGCATCTTTGATGATAGCTTCGTTATAGCGTGTCACATAAGTTTCTATACTTTTTCTTCCATTGGGAGGAGTTTTGAGCAGAGATATATCACGTACTCCACTCAGTGCTAGATTGAGACTGCGAGGAATAGGGGTCGCAGAAAGGGAAAGAATGTCGATATCCGATTTAATATGTTTAATCTTTTCTTTATCTATGACTCCGAACTTATGTTCTTCATCGACGATCAGAAGCCCGAGACGTTTCCAACTCAGCTTTTCAGAAAGCAGACGATGTGTTCCTATCACCATATCAATACTTCCATCAGCAAGTCCTCGTATGACTCGATTTGCATGAGCTTGGCTTTGTAAACGTGTAAGAACTTCGATGCGTACTCCAAAGTGAGCAAAACGTTCGAGAGCCTTACTGTAGTGTTCGTGAGCGAGAACTACAAGAGGAGAGATGAGGATGACTTGTTTTTTATTGAGTAGAGCGAGATAGGCAGCAGAGAAAGCTACTTCTGTCTTTCCAAAACCTACATCTCCGACGAGCAGTCGATCCATATTTTTTGTAGAGCACATATCTTTGAAAATATCATCGATACTGTACTGCTGGTCTTCGGTATAGATGTAGGCGAATTCTCTTTGAAACTCAAGTATTTTTTCTTCGAAAAAGATATTGGAGTTTCCACCGCGAGCCTTTCGTTCTGCAAAGTTTTTGAGAAGTTCTTCAGCTATTTCTCTGATATCTTCATGAATCTTCTTCATCTTTTTTTCCCATACTTTTCCTCATAGTGGAGTGAGTTCTGGGTTTTCTTTTCCGATATACTTACTCACTCGGTGTACCTCGGTGATAGGAACGAAGAGTTTATCCTCTTTTTGGTAGTGTATTTCGAGGTATTCTTTTTCTATACTTTGAGCTCCAGAAGGTGAAGGAAGTTTCTTTTTTACGATTTCTTTAAAAATCCCGATTCCGTGGTCAATGTGGACAATATAGTCACCATTTTGTATTTTGAGCAAAAGATCTACATCGACAGAAAGCTTTTTCTTGAGTCTACGCTTGATAAATATCTTATTTATAATGTCGTCACACAGAAAGAGAGGAGACATATCATTGATCGTTTTTTGTGAAAAACTCGATAACAAAGGAGTATGAACGAGTTGGACTGAGATATGTCATAGAGCATTATCTCGTAAAAATTCTTCCATCATTTTGAGATGTCGAGTAAAGATCTGTAGGGTATTTTTTTTTGAAGCAAGAAGATTTCGAAGTTCTTCGAGAGAATTGCATACGATTCACTTGATACAAAGATCTTGAGTATTTCTTTCTTGCGTTCCGAGAATTCAAAAACTAGATGAGTGATAGGGAAGTTGACTGAGTATTTCAAAATCAGTATGAAACTCCAGCATATCAAGGATAAAAAATATCTGTTTTTCTTTTAAAAAATCAGAGAGTTTTGAGCAAAACGCATTTCCATTTCAGAGCTTTTCCAGAGAAAAAAGACTATAAGAAAGAGGCTTTTCTCAAGAAGAAAGTTCCAAAGATTCTACTTCATTCCCCCAAAAATTTATCGTGATACTTCCACTCTTCGGAAGGTATATTTTTATGATATCTCCTTTTCGAGAATAACTTCCAACTTTTTCATACTCGTGATATTCATAGTGAAGTTCTTGGAGCGCTTTCATCATATCTTCCATAGATCCATGTTGTCCTACTTGCACTCCAAGAGTTGCAGCGAGTTGTTTTTGACAGAGAGTCGTATGAATTTCTTCGATACAGAGACTTCCTATTTCTCCACTTCTCCCTCAAAGCGAGAGGATATCATGATAGCTTTCGAGAAGGTGATAGGAGATATTGAGATCAGAAGCTATTTTTATGTATTTTTTTTGGAGGTCGAAACTTTCAACGATATGGAGGATATATCCATACTTTTTTGCACTTGCTTGCAAAAATAGGAGTTTTGAAAAAAAGTCTCCTGCATGAGTATAGTGAAAATGTGGTTCGAGAGCTGTCAAAGACATATCTTTTTGCTGCAAAAAAATAAACGTGGCAATTATAGAAAAAAAAAGCAAAAATACAATTTCTCCTTTACTTGAAGCGTGTTCTTGCTACTATAGAACGAACCTATTTCATTTCATTTTTTCTATGTACTTATTTTTTGATGCTGTTTCTCAGCGAGGATATCTCGGACTTTACACCCAAAAAAAGTCTCTCGTATCAGAATATTTTTTTTCTGTACAGGGAAATGAAGGAAAAGCTCTTCCATCGATGATAGATGATTTTTTGAAGCGAGAAAAAGTAGACTATCAGCAGATACAAAACATAGTATGCGTGGTAGGGCCAGGAAGTTTTACAGGCATTCGTATGCTCACTCTTGTCGTAAATACGATAGCCTATATATATCCACATATATCTTTGACTCCACTCTCGTTTTTTGACTTATATGAAGAATATCCTATCATAAAGACCAGCTCTAAAAAGGATTTGTTTGTAAAGTGGGAAAAATCTGCTACAATAGAAGTACTGAGTAATGATGAGTTTTTGAAAAAAATCCCAAAGCAAACCAAATGGTGTTTTGGAAATGCAGATGTATTTTTTGAAGAAAGAAGTTTTTCTTTGGAAGAAAAATATATTCCATCAGAAATATTTTCGAAAGTAGAGTTTCAAAAACTCAAAAAATTAGCTCCTCTCTATATAAAAAAACCAAATATTTCTTAATAGATATATATGTCAGTTCAACTTCATAACTTACGACCAAATGAACAAGTAGATATGGTAGTGCGTCGTCACTGGATTGCATTTGCTTTTATCGGAGTCTATGCTCTTGCAGGAATATTCTTCACTTTCTGTCTTTTATATGTGATTCAATGAGGATTTGTCTATTTTCTCGTAAGTGTTTTTTGGATGTACTATTCTCTTTTTCTCTATGTTACGTGGATTAACTATGAGCTTGATATCTTCGTTTTTACGAATAACCGTATCATCTGTATCGAACAAAAATCTTTTCTCAATAGAATAGTATCAGAAACTACTTTGGATAAGATACAAGAAGTAACCGTTCAAACAAAAGGGCTTTTAGCAAATATTTTTGATTTTGGAACTTTGACTATTATCACTGCAGGGGCAAGTCCAAACTTCGATATGACTTACTCTCCGAGTCCTCTCAAAAACTCACGGTATATCAATAATATCGCAGATAAATATAGAGATACCCTCTTTAGTGGAGCAAATAAACAAAAACAAGCAGCTCCTCCTGTTTCCGAGCAAGTACAACATGTACTTCAGGCAGGGGTTTAATATATCCACATCGCGTCACCAAAACTAAAAAAACGGTACTGAGAGTCTACGGCATGTTCGTAGGCTTTTTTGATATTTTCACTGCCTGCAAAACTTGAAACAAGCATTAAGAGAGTAGATTTCGGAAGATGGAAGTTCGTGATGATACTGTCTACAAATCTCCACTCATAGCCAGGATAGATAAATATTTGAGTGTCTTTTTGTCCATATTCGAGAGTTCCATTTTGTGTACAAAAACTTTCAAGAGTACGAACACTCGTTGTTCCAACCGCGATAATTCGTTTCCCTTGTTTTTTGTAGTCATTAAGTCTCTCTGCTGTATTTTTGTCTATTTCTATCTGTTCACTGTGCATTATATGATTTTTGATATTCTCTACCTCTACATTTTTAAAAGTTCCGAGTCATACTTGAAGGGTAACTTTTTCGATGATAACTCCACGCGATTCTAATCTTTTCAAAAGTTCAGGAGTGAAATGAAGTCCAGCCGTTGGAGCTGCAACACTTCCAGATTTTGTTTTATCTGAATATACTGTTTGGTACCGTTCTGCATCTGCCTGAGAACCCTTGATATATGGAGGCAAGGGAATTTCTCCGAGTTCTTCAATACTATCTAGAAACGCTTGTCCTGTTTGAGAAAATTCTACGATACGTCCGTGTTCAGTGATGGAGATGATAGTTGCTTTGATTCCGGACTCAAACGAGTCCGGACTCGGAAAAAGTATCCTAACTCCGACTTTAAGTTTTTTTCCTGGATATACAAGACATTCCCAAGTATTCTCAGAAAGCTGTTTATGAAGAAAGATTTCACATGTTTTCTCAGTTCATAGTATTTTTCCCTTGAGTCGAGCAGAGATGACTCGAGTTTGGTTTACGACGAGAACGTCGTTTTTTCCAAGTAGATCAGCGATATCAGAAAATACTTTGTCTTGTATCTGTCCATCATGTCGAGAAAGACAAAGTAAACGGCTACTATCTCTTGGCTCTGCTGGAGTTTGAGCGATGCGTTCTAAAGGAAGATGATAGTCAAAGTCAGAAAGTTTGAGGTCAGTCATAAAAAATAGTTCAGAAATATTTCTGAACTATTGTATAGAAAATAGAGAAAACACAATTTATCTTCCAACAGAATTCCATCCTTGTCCTTTTCGAAACTCACCGTATGCAAGCCAAGTCGTTCTATTTTCTGTAACGTCTCGTACTCAAGGAGTATTTCTATATGTAGCATATTCTCGTAAGAGAGTCAGAAATTTTTCTCCATTTGACGTTCCTTCTGGTGTATTTGCAAAAATTCATTGAGCTTCAAAAGCAGAACTTACTCCAGTGATTTTTTTCTCAGGACCATAGAGATCTTGGAGACTTTGAATAGCTATTTCATCTGGAGAGATAGATTCAAGTGTTATTTGAATTTGGTTTTGTAATACTTCGTTTCCTTGGATTTCTGTGAGAAGAGAGTCTCGTGAAATAGCATCTTCCCCACTGAGTTCCAACGCTTGAAAAGTACTTAAAAAACTTGATGAAGTATTTTCAGGAGTGGAAGAGGGAGTATCTTCATCTGTTGCTGGGACACTTTGAGTTTCTGTTGCTTCTCCCGAGTTTTCAGATTCAGGAGATACTACTGCTCCTAAACCTTTGAGAAACTCAAGAATCGCAGCAAGAAAAGGTCCAAGAGGCTGCATCTCAGCGAGTCGCTCGGTTGCAGTTTGGGCTTCTTCGGTATTTAGTGGAGCTAAAACTCCTTCGGGATCTGGAATCACTGGAGTATCACTTGCTGTTGAGCTTGGGTCTACAGGAGCAGTGAGAGCTTGTAGCTCTTCGGGAGTAAATGTCCCTATATCTTGAAGAATAGAAATATCACCTAGACTCGTTTCCAAAGGACTTGGAGCATCTTGTTTGTCTATTTCAGCATGAATATTTGTAAGAGTAATTTCTCCAGAAAGAATACGTCTAAAAAAATCTACTCCAGTCGGTGTATCCATAAATATTTTGTTTTTTTCTCCTGCTCCATCTATTTGGTAAGCTGGTCGTACTTCCTCCTGTGCTTGTTGAAAATGAGCTCCTATTTGAGTCATATTTTCTCATCCAAAAGATGCAAGTATTTCTCCTATTGCTTCTGGATTTTGTAGGGTAGCTGGATCCATCAATTGTTGTATTTGCGTTGGTGATGTTTGTATTTTTTCGAGTAATGCGAGAGAAAAACTCACACTGGCACTTTCCTGTGCCTTTTGAGAAATATCAAGACCAGAAAAAATTCCTTCTGTTCCAAAAAGCATATCTTGAGATAGAGTATCAAACTGATCAAGCAGTTCAGGAGTGAAAAGATTTCCCTCTACTCAAGACATGATATCAGAAGTAGAGATCCCTTCTATTTTTTGAGTTTCTATAAAATTTCCAAGAGTTTCTCATGGTCTAAATGCAGAGTCTAAAGGTCATCTTGGATTTTGTCCTATACTTCTTTCGATACTTAGTATACTTTTGAGTTCTTCTAATTCTTGTTGTGTCAAAGAAAGAATCCCTTCTTTTTCAGCTGCTAGTTGCGTTTCGAGTTGTACTTTTTCTTCAGGAGTTAGTATCGTATCAGCAATATGAGCTGTTTTATTTTCTTGCGAAAGATCTATTTGTACTAAATTCTCTGCACTCATAAAAAAGTATAAAAAAATATGTTACTCAAAGTGTAACATATTTTTTGGGATGAGGCAAGAAATGTCTATATAGAACTACTTCTTTATAGATTTTCTTCTTCATACTACAGCACGAATCATATTCTTTCCTGCAAGAACAGAGGTTCCAATTCCAATAGTTCAAAGAGTTCCCGCGTATATATTTTGTCTTTTGTCAGCATCCATCATATCCTCGCGAACTAATTCAGGAAGAGCTTCAAAAAATCTATGAGGTAGCCAAGACATAATATCATGACCATACCCGTTCATAACATCTACCATTTCTTTAAAAATACCAACTGAAAGAGCAGTCCATACAATAGCACTTGTCGTTGCTTCAAAACTTCCTTTTTCTCATCGGAGAACGTATTTTGAAAAGAGATGTACCAGTGCAAATGCGGACATATAAGCTCATATATTTCAAACATTATTCACATCTTGTGCAAATTCTTGAATTTGAGGAAAACTTAAAATAAAGTCACTTACTCCTGGAATCTCTGTTTCTATGTTCAAGATTTGAGGAATTTTATCAGCAATATTTGATGCTGTTTCTCATACAATATCTGGAAGAACTCAGGTATATTGGTCGAGAATTCATGCTTGAAGTACGAGTCATCATTTGATTCAAATATTTGAACCCGCACGTAATGAGGTTCCTATATTTTTTATCCCATTTCATATGATACTTCCTACTTCTTTTGTATTTTGAACTCAAGGATGATTTCCCATAATACTATATATTAAATTTAATAATAATAATTATACTTAATATATATTATAAAGTCAAGTATTTATTTGACTTTTATTATATTTATATAATATTAAATATAAGTCAATCAAGACTCAGAAACACAAACACAAGAGGTATCCCATGCTGTCTCTTCTAAGGCTCATTCTATCTACCCGTATTTGGGTGGTAATCGCAGTTTTTGCGGGTATGGGGGTCCTGTTTTGGCCCCAAGCAAGGACTTTTACTGCGGGAAGTGAGTCACTTGTGCTGCTTGCCGAGGTAGTTATCCTCGTGCTGGCAACCGCAGTGACTATATTCTCAGCTTATGAGATCGAAGGGGTGAAATCCTTCGTTACCGATATCATCGGGGATGTGCTGATTTGGACCCTGTCAACATCGGCTCTGACCTATGCATTCGCGACTGGGATGACCGACTATTGGTTGCCTCTCGTGATGCTGGCAACTGCAACATTCTTCGCTTTTTTCGACTTCCTTTTCTCCTTGAATGGGGGAGCATCGAAACTCATCGAAATGGAAAAAGGACGAATGGGAATTGATCCATAATTTCCCCTTCGTCCTCGAAAAAGCCCCTGCAGAAATGCGGGGGCTTTGAATATTTTTAAAATAATGAACTAAGAATTTCATTGCATCATTAAATCCCAAGAGATATATAAATCTTCAGAAATGAGTAACTCTCCACTTGCCTGTTGAGAAATCTTATTTGCGAGTTCTTCAAGCGATACGTAAGAATAAGTACTATCTGTCAATATTGCAAGAAAAACGGATTCAGTAGAATTTTTTACGAATATACCACTATCTCAAAGCATTCCATCTGCTATACGATCCATACTTCATCATTGACTTCAGAAATAAACATTTCTTTCTACTCCATTTACATAGAACTTTACTTCTTTTGTGGCTCTATTTCTCTCAATTTTTAATACTCCACTTTCTTGTGATACTATATCTCACTCCATAGGAATTGTAGTCATCCCATCTTCTTGAAGTTTTTCTCAATTATACATTATCCAAGGATAATCTCTTGGACTATCAGGATTCACTGGAGTTACTGCTCAAACAGATTCTTCACCTGTTGATACTGGAGCTATGAGGCTCCTATCAATGTCGTGAGTGGTTCTTCCTGCGCGTATATCTTCTACAGCCGCACTTACATCTATTCCGGTTGCAGATACTTCTCCTATAAGACCATTAATGAGCTCTTCTTTTGTTCCAATATCAGGATGTTCTGCTCTAAAACTAGGGTTTGCCCAAGCACTGTCTGCCATCATAATGAGTGCTCATACAAGAGCGACTCCTCAAATTACAGCTCATCACGCTACAAATCCTCGGAAGTATCGAGACTGAATTATTATATAGAGCATAAATCAAGACCCAGCTATAATAGATGCTTTTGTTTGCCAATCAAGCTTGTCCCATACAGAAAAAAATAATTCATAAGAGAGTCATGCAGTTTCTTTAGCAGCTTCAATCGCAGTTTCTGTACCATAACTAAATATTTTATTTACAAGAATTTTCATTTCTGGAGGAATATTTTCAAATCAAGAACTTACTCAACTTTGTAATAATTCAAGAAATACAGCATTATATGTTTTTGTTCGTAATTCATGCCAAAAACTATCTTCCTCCCCTAATATTTTCCATATTTTTGCGTAGATAATAGTTTTTACTGCATCGTTGTAACTTGATACTTCGAGAGACCCTCCAGTAAGTATCATAAGCTCTAAAACTTCACTGTATGTAAGGCTTTTTTCTCTGATATATTGAGCAAATGCTTCTTTATGTTCGTCTGGACCGAGATAAAACTCGGAAATTATAATATCTATAAAACCTCGTCAAAATTTCACAAATTCTTCTTGAAACCTTCTGTCTTCTTCTTTTTCTTGAAAACTGTTCAGTGCGAGAAGATTTTCAACATCACTATCAGTTATTTTTTTTCCACTTTCGCGAATAAGCTGAAGAAAGAGACCTTCACTGACATTATGGAATATAGATGATTCAGAATTTCTATACTGTTCAAAAAGCGCTCCTAAACTTCATCCTGCTGTAAATCATTCTCAAAAACTAATAGTTCAAATATTAAAATCTCCACTGAGTATAGTATCTGGAGTAATACTTCTGATATCAGCAAAACTTGTAGCATATACTCCTATACTTTCAAATATTTCTAAAAGTGAAAGTTCTCTCCAATTTGGATTTTCATTTTTTAAAATAGAATCGATGAGTGATTCCTGAGATCTAAGGGTCGCTTTCATTATAGCTACATCATCGCCATCTGTACCTTCAATAGAAAAGGTGTCATTTATAATTTCACTATATTTACTTTCTTGAATTTTTGGAGTAAGAAGAAGAGATTGAATATTTGTATTTTCATCATCATTTTCAGAAAGTCCTAATATAAGTTCTATACCAGCTTGATATTTTAGTAAATCTTTTGTCTCCTCTGGTACTTCAATATTTGGAACGATTTCAGGAATTTCTACTTCAGGAAGTTGTGTATTTTTTGCAGCATCTATACTTTCTTGTAACTGAGAATAGATACTTTCAACTCCAAAGATTCATGCAACAAACATCACAAACCATTTTTTAATTTGTCATCCCATCGAAGTATCCGTCGCACTTGAAATCATTTCTTTTCATGATGATACAAGCCAACTTGCAATTCCTTCTCCAATAAGGGGAATATCTCAAACTTCTTCTCGAATCGCAGTTTCTGCTTTTGTTATAGCTTCTTGCTCCAATCTAGCTTGCATAGCCTCAAGAGTTTCAACAATAGGTTCCGAAGTTCATGTAGATTGTTCTAATTGGCTGAGAGCATCTTTAAAAGCTTGCCATCTTTCTTCTAGTGTTTGACTCTGAGTTTCTACAGCTGTGGTACTTCTAGTTTCCAATGCATCAAGATTATTATCTATTTGTACTCTTTCTACCTGTAATTTTACAGATTCATAATCATCTCGACTTTCAAGAGTACGAGCCTCTTCTTCAGTAAAACCATTTTGTTTGAGTATTTCTAACATATGTATTCGAAATTTATAAAATATATAGAGAAATCATAACATATATTTTTTATAATATCAAAAAAACACATCTTAGTGATGTGCTTTATGAGAATCATGAGAATCTTCTTTTTTTTCATGCTTTGTAGAAGATCAAGCAGACTTTTTATTTATATTCCATATAAATCATGCAGTTGCTCCTGCAAGTGAAAGTGGAATGAGAATAGATGAAGATAATCCTATCATAGTTCCTGCTCCTGCAATTCAACCAACAACTCCAAGCATTTTTGCATTTTTTTCTCCAAGGATTTTTTCTCAAAGTTTTCTTCCTATTACATAGCCTACTCCTCAACCTGCTAATATCATCGCAGGACCAGAAAGTCATACCAGAGCAAGAGAACTTGCGCCCCCAATAGATATCCCACTTACTGTATCGTCAGATTCACTTGAAACTCAAAGTATTTTTCCTGTGATTTGAGATCACTTTTTTCATATGTAGTTTCCTACAAGTCATCCGAGAGCAGACACTCACATATCAGTCCATCAGAGAGATCCATTTCCAATATTTTGAGCAAATTGTGAAATTCAAAAATCAGAGATAGGAGCGAGATCTCAAATTTGTACATGAGACTGAGAAAGTACATTTACTGTGTTTTGAGCTACGTTTCCAATAATATTTTGAATATGAGTTGCTTGTTGTACTCCTGCTTCAGAAAGTGCTTCAAGAGACAGAGCTCCTACTCCTCCGGCAACTCCAACTGCAGCTGTTCTTTTGGCTATTCTAGAAATTCCCCCACTTTTATTAACTCACATAATTTATAGTATTTAAGAAATATTTATTATACATTATAATATATTAATATTATTGTCAAATATTGAGTTGATTCCATCTATTTTCTTGTCGGTCACACCATTTTTCTATTTGTGGTACGAGGTATAATATATAGTAGTTCTCTGGATTTGAAAGCTCTGTTTGAAGAAAAGCAATATCAGAAATACCATGAAACTCTTCCTCTTCTGAAAATATATTCCAATCATTTCTTGGATTGAGTATTCCATAAATAGCAAAAGCTTTTTGAAAACGTTTTTCAAGATTTGAAGGAACATTTTCTTTTTGTATTCCTGTTTCAAAAAACACATCAGATAATAAGCTTCCAAGTCAAATATTATTTTGGTATTCTTGTATCTTTCTTTCAAGCCTTGTGTTTAAAAAATTTCAGTTTTCATTTTCAGGTGTAAAGATTTCATTTTCTCACCATACTTGATCCATAAGACGAAGTCGATACATTTCTGGTACTATTCCATTTAAAGTTATATCTCCAGCGAAGATATACTGATTTGGGATGCTTTCTCGCGAAAAAAGAGCAGCATTTGGATTTCAATATCTATTTGCAACAGCTCATCCGAGAGCTCCAGTAAATGCTCCGAGAGCATAATCTGTTCCAACAGACATAAAAGCTTCTTCAGGTGTATAAAAACCTCTGGTATCTCCGAGCGTTGCATCCAAAACATATCACATAGTACTTCAGGATATTCCATATATAACTCATTGTGTTGCCATAGTAGATATCATAACTCCAGCTCTACTTGCTGCAAGAAGAACACCCCCTCATAATACCATAGATCCAGCAATCATTGCCATCATATATCCTGCTGTTTTAAGAGTATCTCGAGTACTATCTCCTATTTCCCCAAGATTTCCATTTCATTGTATATCATTATAGAGGCTAAATATTTCAAATTCAAGACTTTGAGTTTCGATTCAAAAACTTTCTGCTCGTTCCTCAGGAGTTTCGTAAAAGACAGAACCTAAGAAAAAATCGCCCATTTTTTCCCAAAAACCATCGTCAAAATTTCTATCGAGTTCTCAGCCAATATGTGATACACTTTCTTGTCATGCATTTTGAATAATCTCTGTAAATCTATCAAATCCTATTTTTTGTCCTCCAGGACTAAATATCTCAGTCATAAAAGGAGGCCCAGGTAAGATTTGACTTGTTTCTCCGGTTTGTAATTGAGTAAAGTTTCACATTTCAATTCTTGTTTCTTGAGAAAGGGTATTTACTACTCTTGCAAGAGCAGATATCTGAATCTTTTCTTCAAGAGTCGCATCTTGATACGTTGATATATCACCACTTTTATACTTTTCAAAAAGAGAAGAGTATCATAAAATATTTATTATTTCATTGAGTTTTTCCTGATTCATAGCTACCATATTTCCATTCTCGTCGGAAAGAGTAACATTTTGAAGAGTAAATCTTTGAAATCATTCTATAATTTGAGAAGGAGTTTTTTCTCTCAGTTCTGAGTCTTCAATATTGAGCTGAGGGCTTATAGTATCAAGTAGAGACATTTCTGTATCCTTATTCGGTACTTTCATAGCAAGAACAAGAGCTTCGTTTGCTATATCAGCTCTCCAAAGCCGACTATCCATATCTGAACTCATAAGTGAGGATCAAACTCATCCTGTTCTTCCAGAAACAAGACCCGCGAAGTCAAAAAGTATCTGAGGATTATGATAATAGGGTCCTTCGATATATTCCCATCACTGCTGTTTCTTTTCAAAAACTTCTTGTTCAAATCGAGTCAGAACCACTGCGTTCATTCTCTCAATAAAATAAGTCATATTTTTTTCTACCAGAGCATCTTGAAAGTTATTTGCATTTACTTCACTATGGATATTTTTCATCCAAGCAAGGATTTCTTCAGGTGTTTTCCTTGTAATTATTCCTTCTATGAGTTGATTTGTTTCAGCTTGAGATTTTGGTATCACATGTACGAGTTCTTCTCTCGATTTTCCCACTCAAAGAGATAGTAAAAGATATTCTTCTTGAAAATTAAAAAGCTGGGAATCAGTTTCTTGTACGGTGCTATCTCATTCAGGAATAATGAGAAACCTTCTTATATCTCCTGCATCTTGAAGCTTTTTTCGTAATAGGAGAACAGCTTCTACAAGAGTCATACTTTCTACTTTATCATTTTCATCAATTACTTCCCATACTTCGTTTTGATTTTGTTCTAAGCACTCTCAAATTTTTCATATCAAAATTTCAATACTTAAAAGCTTTTCTTGATATATAGTAATATTTTCTGTTTTTTCTCTTTCTCTTTCCTCAATACTCGTATCTTGAAGCATAAAAGGCTCTTGAGCAATATTTATAGCTTGTGTTTGAGTACTTCCTTCAAAAATAACCCAAGTTCCTACTTGAAAAATATTGAGTATTTGAAACTCAGGTTTTGGTATAGTTTGTAAAACTTCAGATGAAAATGGTTTTCTCATAGCAGAAAAAATAGGACGAACATTTGCTTCAACAAGAAGTCCTATTTGCGTTTCACTCAAATAGGACGGAGTATTTTCTAGAGTATGTGGAAATTCTAGTTCAGCCATAAATGTATATTACCTTCCAGCAGCTCGTTTAAAGAGGGCTACAATATCAAGAGCACTATCATAGGTTCATCTTGCAGAAATATCACCTATTTCACGAACTGCAGCCTCCTGATCGGGAGTGAATGAAAATCCTCTTGGAAGAGTTCGTATTTCTACCCAATTAGGAATAGCTGTTCGTGTTACATCGAGATGTCAACCATCTTTCAAAAAATCTAGAATATCATTTTGAATTATATCTAGTGTTGCCTCATCTCAAGCTCAAGCTATAGTTCTTATCATATCTGGTATATCGGCATCATCAATAGAAGGATCTAAAACTAGAGAACGAGACATCATATCATATGTCTCAAGTCGTTTTCTTTCCAGTGCGTCTAGAGTTACTTCTACACTAGCTTTTGGATATCATAAAGCAACTCGTTCATTAAGTAAAGATTGAAGATTTGCTCAGAGTGCTTCATATCCAGAAAAATATTTTCATGAACCATCTTTTATATGATTCATAATATCTCGTTCAAAGTTTCTCAGTTCAGTTTCATTTGCGATACTGCCTACTCTTGTAGTGAGATCTTTCTCAAGCTGAGTACGTAATGTTGTTTCTTTTTGAGAGAGATATGAAGGAGTTTGTATATCTGCATCAACTCTTACCCAAGGCTCTCAAAAAGCTCGAGAAATAGCAGCTTGGTCATCCATTCATTCAAGAATATATTCCATGATAAGAGAAGCTGTTTTAAAGTTGTATCGATGTTTTCAAGCAGTATTTCCAATACTTCCAATAAACGTTCTGAGTTCTCAACTTACTCCACTGATAGAATACGTGCTTCAAGTCAGTTGATTATTTAAGAATCTATCTCGAATAGTATTAGTATAAAGTTTTTCATCAAGAATCGGAGTTTTTTGTACATCCATAGCTTCAAGACGAGCTCCTTCTCCAGGATTTGCGAGGGTTCCATCTCCTAATATTCTTGCTACATCCGCATCTGATATAGTAGTTCCTAACAAGGCAGATATTAATCGTTTTTTTACCTCTGATATACCAGCATCTTTATCCATTCCTTGCTCATAAATATAGTTGAGTTTTCCATCTATAATAGATTGGTAGGTGTTATTAAGATCATCTCTTCTTAAAAGTTCGACATCGTTTGGTATGTCATGCGATATCTCTAAAAATGAAGATAGATTATCCTTTATTTGTTGTCATTGAGGTCCTGATGCAAAGTTTATTACTTCTTGTCTGACTCTTGCTCCTTCTCTTAATCTTTCCAGTAAAGAAGATTCAGAGTTAAAATAGTACGATTTCAGTAATATATCAAAAGCTCTTCATCCTACTCCTCTTTGTGCTTCTATATTTCAAAGCCTTCTCCAAAAAGAAGATTCAGTGATGCGACCTGCTCGAGCATTATCAAGACGAGCATCTATGAGCATAAGATAGTTGTCTCATGTAAGTTGACTTAAAATTTCATCGTTTCCCTTAAATACTTCTCGCATAAGTTGAAGTCCTTCTTGCCTTGCTGTATATTCTGTAAATTCTGCGGTGTATCTTGCAGCATCTGGTCCGGTAGTAGTAGGATTAGTAGTTGCAGTAATTTTTTGTCAAAGTCCTAGAGTTTTAAAAAGGGCTAAACGAATCCCTCTTCGAGTACTTCCTGCAATACAAAAAAGCATATAGGCACTAAGTAAACTTAGAGCAGTTATTCCCCATCCCAAATAATTGGTAGCATCTTCTGCTGAAACATTTTGTACTACAAAATCAGAACTTGCTTGTACTATAAGTGCATGAAAGTTAATATACAAAAGAGCATCTTTTTTTGTTGGAAATTCTAGAGGGGCAGGATTGAGCTCAGGAATATTGAGAATGATTTTTTCTCACTCAGCGAGTCAAAGAATCCTTTGAGCTTCATTTTTGATGGTATTTCCTAATGTTGCAAATTCTCATGTTAAAGAAAGAGATGCAATACTTTCTCAAAGTTCTGTTTCAGATAAGCTCTCAGAAGCCAAGATATCATCTTCTAAACCAGACATCATACTTTCTATTTGTGCTCCATGAGACTCTATGAGTGCATTAAAAGCTTCTTGGAGTTCAGGAGGAAACTCTGGGCTTTGAAGAGATTCAGTCGGAGTTGTAGGAGTTTCTACTTCTTCTTGAAGAGCTTCTCTCTCAACTCTTGCGGCTTCTTCTGTCACTGCCGTTGCAGTTTCCTGTTGTATAATAATCCTTGAAGTATCTGCAGAGGGAGTTTCTACTGTATCTGGATTAGTGTTTGTTTCAGGAGCTGTTGTTTCCTCTGGAAGAGGATTATCTGAAAGATATTCATCAAGTCATGCCATATTTTTAACTTAAAAAATTAATTTCTCATTGTAACACAGTAGAAAGCTCTCGGGATTCAGTTCTGGTAGTTTCATCGATTACTACTTCAGTATTATCTGCTAGTCTATACGCTTGAGCTTGTGAAAAAGCTTCAAGAAGTGTAAGGATATTTCAAAGAGTATTTTGTGTTGAAAATTCTATTTGAATTACACTTTTATTTTCTGGACTAAGTTGGGAAAAATACCTATTGACTACATTTTCTACGCCTATATTTTCTCGAAGGAATATTTGGTTATAAGGAAGAAGTAAAAGACTTGTTTTTTTTGAATTTATAATTTCTTGGAAACGAGCTTCATCGTATGATTCTCAGAATAATTCTCAATATATTGCGGTAAGTTGTGCTCGTTTTGCTACAATACTTTTTAAATTTTCAATATTTTTATTTTCAGGATTTACAAAACTATTTTCTATCACTCAAATTTGTGAAATAAGTTCATTTTTATAAGCCTCATTTATATTATCACCGTTTGTAAGTGAAAAAACTTCTCATATTTGAGTATTTTCTGTAAGACTCAAGAGTCTTTCAAGAGAAGCTTTACTTTCTACATTTTCAAAATCGAATCATGAAATAGTAGCTATATTTGTTCGAGCTGCAATATCTTGATCTAATCTTGTCTGAAGTTGAGCATAGAGAGCATTGATATTTTCTATATTTCTTGATATTTCATTTTTTTCACTACTTGTTGGAGCGAGAGCTATACTTTCTTCTAATATCTGAATTTGATTTTTAAAATTCTTAATACTTTCTATATTTCTTGTAATAGCTTCAATGGCTCATTGTATTTGAATTGCGCTTTCGAGACTTCCAGAAAGATATGCTAAGATATTTTCTGTCAACACTCTTCACTCAAGTACAGACACTTCAGCTGCTTCTTGTTTCGCTGTCGAGAGAGTTCATTCAAGAGTTAAAATTTCAGCTTCTAAAGCAGCTATTTTTGTTGGAATCTCAGAAAGTTCCCTTTCTATTTCTCAGATTCTTTCAGCAGTTGCAGTTGAACGTTCTCAAAGTAGACGCTCTCTATCACTATTAAGGGCATCGATATTTGCTCGACGAGCAGTGATATCTGACTGTAAAGTAGAGACTTTTGCACGTATATCTTCTCTTCTTTGAGTTTCTTCTTCACTGATTCTTGTAGCAAGGAGGGCTTCTATTTTGTCTGCTACAAGAGAAAGTCTTTGTATGAGTTCTTGTTTGAGGGTATCATCTCATACATGTGCTTCAATGTAAGAAATCTTATTTTGGATTTCTCCTTTCATTCCACTAATCTCTGTGGCAGAAAGTCTTATAGTTTCTTCTAATACAAGATTTATAGAACGATTTTCTACTATCATCTCTATAAATTTTGTATCAAGAGCAATTAAATTATCGATAATCTTTTTAATAGACTCTGTATAGCTTGCATTTTCGTTTGCAAAGATTCAAAGTTGTTGTATTTTTTCTTCAAGAGAAGCATCACTCTGGTAGAGGGTTGAAATGCGTCCAGCAAGTTCAGGATCTCATATAGTTGCAATAATATTTGAAATTTCTATATTTTCTTTACTTGATGTGAGAGATTCTACTAATGTATTGATATAATCATTTCCCATATATGCACCTGCAGCTCATACTGCTCATAGAGTTGCTATTACTGGTGCTCCAGCAATTAAAGCTGTTACTGCAAGTGTCCCAAGAGCTATACTTCCTAGAGTTCCATAATTTTCATCGATACTGTATAAATCACTAATATAGGTTATTTCTTTTCATGTTGCAGCTTTTTTGAGAGATGAAAGATATCCTATAAGTTGTTCTTTAGTGAGAGCTTGCCCATTAATACGAAGATTTTCGATATAAGCTGGAATATTTGTACCAGATTCGATAGATGCTATAAGAGAGGGGATATCGGATATTCTGATATACCCAAGAGTTTCGTCTTCTCGAAATTTTGCTTGTACCGCATCGAAGAAATCAGCTTCTGGAAATATTCTTTGTAGTGGAGATCCTTCTGCATTTCTACTAGCTCGTATTCTTTCTTCAGGACTACTTCAAGTTTGATTCGCTTGATCTACAAGCCATTCCCTCCCAACTCCTATTCCTTCTCCTGCTTTTTCGAGACCATATTTAAGTAAATCTCCTCCTCATAGCACAGCCCCACCAAAAAGCCAAGCGATTCTTCCAAACCAACTTCACATCCCAGGAATTTTATCTATCCCAGGAATTTTATCTCCAAAAAATATAAAGGCAGCAATACCAATAAGGATTCATGTACCTTTATTTCTTTGCAAATATTCTTGTGGTGTTATTTCTCCCTCAATTAATTTAGGAATATCTCATAAAAGACTTCCTCCCGCACTATTTGGACGAGTTGCTTGTTCTTCTAAGGCTGGAGTATGAGGATTTGATGCAGGATTTTGCATTATCGCATCAAGTTTTCGAAAGAAAGCAGCATATTGAGCATTGTTTTTTTCTTGTTCTCGAAAATGTCCTATTTCTGGAAGCAGTTTAGCATAATTTATTCCTGCAGGATTTCAATACTGTAATACTTGTAGTAAAGCTTCTTGAGTTTCAAGGTTTTCTATATTTCCAGTCAATCCCACAACAAGTTCTCCAGCTCGCATTTCAAAATACGTTTCATTTCCAAGTATTCCATCGGCTCCAATATTGTGTTCTACTTGATAAGCTCGTATCTTTTCTGCAGTCAGAGGAACTCCTATAATTTCTTCTGCAAGAGTACGTTGTACTGCAGGAGCTACTTCGACTCTTGGAGTTACTGCAACTTCTGGAGTTTCTACTTGAGACGTTATCCTTACTCAAAATGCGCTTTGAATCGCAGCAGTAATATCAGCAGTAAAAGTATTTCGGATATTAAGTGTTCCTCCATCGAGTCCTTTGAACCCAAGTTCTCGCAAAAATATAGAAGTAGCTCGTGAATCGTAACTTATAGCTGCAAGAGTTTGAGGTCCACCCACTCCATCTACACTGATTTCAGAACCGAGATCTGTTTGTGCAAAGTATTTTTGAAAGAGAAAAATATTTCTATTATTTTTTATTTCACTCTCGGGAGTAAATTGAATCACATCTTGAGCGAGTTTTGTATATTCAGATTTTGAAAGAGTTGCGTGAGTTTCAAGATTCGTTTCTTCTTCCTGGTCTTCTGAAGGGGGGGTCCATGCACTTACGATATTTCCAGCAAAAGCACTTCTGGTATTACGAAATTCACTCAGAGCAGATATTTTTTCCTGTGCCCACGCAGCTTGGATACTTTCGAGTTGTCTCGTAAAAGTCTCGATAAGTTCTTGAGTTCTGAAGTCCTCGTTCAGGGAAGGATAACTATTAAGATAGCGTATAAATGTATCTGCACTTTCTCGAGTCAGAGGGTTTCTCGTGATATTTTCCATATCTAGAAGCGTAGTTTCTAGATTTTCAGATCAGTTATTTCGAAGATCTTGTACCATATATTTTTAGAAAGAAAGTAAATTCCTTTATACTCTAGCACACTTATTCTTTCTTTAGCAAAAACTCTCACTTGACAAGAAATACTTTTGATGTACTTATTTTCAACTTCAAGAAATTTTGCAAAAACTTTAAAAGTAGCTACACTTCATAAAAATATATCTCTACTTTTTTTTATGTTTCCAAGACTTCTCAAATATGCCACAAAGAATATTTTACGAAATACTTTTCTTTCTGCCTCATCGGTTCTTATACTCACCCTTCTTATGTTTTTTATTAACATATTATTGGTGCTTCATGATGTAAGTTTTCGTATAATTGATGCCATTAATGAAAAACTTACGATTTCGCTTTACTTGGATGAAGCATATGATAAAAATTCTATCGAAATTATAGATCTCCAGTCGGATATAAAAAAAGCGATTCCTGAGATACAAATTACTTATAAAACAAAGGAAGAAGTTCTTGAAGATATGCGAACCACTGATCCAGAACTTGTGAAGATTCTCGAACGTCAAAATCCTCTTCCAGAAACGATTACGCTTGAAAATATTCCTCTTACCCAATATGGAACTCTTAATACTCTTATAGAAAATAAACTTTTTGTACTCACTGAAGGAGAAAATTCGAAAGAGGAAGGATACTTTTCAACCTATACAAAACAATTTGAACGAATAGAAAAAGTGACTTCAGTTTTGAGTATTTTACAAGTAGGACTCTATGTGATTATCGTAACTTTTGTAGTTTCCATAGCTGTCATAGTGTATTCTATTATTGGTAACTTTATCTATTACTATAAAGACGAGATTTATATCACGAGATTGGTAGGAGGAAGCAAGCTTTTTATCTATGGTCCATTTTCTCTTCAGGGGATGATGTATGTTTGATTTGCTTTTATGATAAGTACGATACTTTTCTTACTTCTTCTAGAAAATATGAAGTATATTTTTGCTATGGAAACATTTGCAGGACTCTATCAGTGAAATCTAGGATTGGTGCTTTTTTTAGAAGCACTTGTGTTTCTTTTTGTTTGAGGTTTGAGTGGATTTTTTTCATCACGCAGATACTTAAAAAAATAAGTATAAAAATAATTTGCAATATAAGAGTTTTTTTATATAATGCCCTGGCTTTGATTTTTGAAGAGCCGATATTTTGGCTTAAAATGGGGTTGTAGCTCAGTTGGTTTAGAGCGCCGCACTGTCACTGCGGAGGTCGCGGGTTCGAGCCCCGTCGATCCCGCCATTTTAAACAAAGCAAATTTGGGGGATTAGCTCATTTGGCTAGAGCGCTCGCCTTGCACGCGAGAGGTAAGGAGTTCGACTCTCCTATCCTCCACCATTTTAAGTTTCCCTTGCGATACACTTCAAGTAAATCGGAAGGAAAGTTATACCCGAAGGGTGTTTTATATATTTTTCTTTATTATATGCCATCAAACAAGAGACCACGAAGATTAAATTACGCAGTAAATAAAAAAGGTCCTGTTACAGGAGGAAAGGTTGCAAAATCTATTTCCCACTACAAGACTCTTGTGAAGAGACTTGCGTTTGAAGGAGAAACAAAATGGTTACAAAATGCTGTAACTATCGTTATGATAAAATTGAAAAAATACGGAATAAATATTAATAAAATATAGATTATGCCAAGACTTACAGGACATGCACACAGAAAATTGAGAAGAGCTATGGAGCTCATTGAAAAAAAAGTAAAAAAAGCAAGAAGTTAAAATTGATTTTTTGCTCATTATTACTATATTAAAGAAACATATTTTAATTTTTTTATTTTTCCTATTATGGCTTTTGATAGATCGAAACCACATTTGAACATTGGTACCATTGGTCACGTAGATCATGGAAAAACTACTACTACTGCTGGTATCTCAGCTGTATTATTTCATAAGTATGGAGGAGGAGAAGGTCTTCGAGACTTTGCTTCTATTGATAATGCTCCAGAAGAAAGAGCACGAGGTATCACTATTAATACTTCACACGTAGAATATGAAACAGCGACTCGACATTATGCTCACGTAGATTGTCCTGGACATGCGGATTATGTTAAAAACATGATTACTGGTGCTGCTCAAATGGATGCTGCTATCCTCATATGTGCTGCAACTGATGGTCCTATGGCTCAAACTCGAGAACATATTCTTCTTGCACGACAAGTTTGAGTTCCTTACATCGTAGTATACCTCAATAAATGTGATATGATGGGAGGTGATGATGAAATGATCGACCTTGTAGAAATGGAAATCAGAGATCTTCTTTCAAAATATAACTTCCCTGGAGATGATACTCCTATTATTCGAGGTTCAGGTTTGAAGGCTCTTGAAAATCCTACAGACTATGAAATGGAATATGGAGCAAAAACTATTCTTGAACTGTTTGATGCTATTGAAACTTTTGTACCACTTCCAAAAAGAGATCTTGAAAAACCATTTCTTATGCCAGTTGAAGATGTATTTTCTATCAAAGGTCGAGGAACAGTAGTTACAGGAAAAATCGAACAAGGAGTTGTAAAAGTTGGTGAAACTATTGAAATCGTTGGAGTAAGAGATACTCAAACTACTACCGTTACTGGAGTTGAAATGTTTCACAAACAACTTGACCAAGGTCAAGCTGGAGATAACGCTGGACTTCTTCTTCGAGGTATTGAAAGAGAAGACGTAGAGCGAGGACAAGTTCTTGCAAAACCAAAATCTATCACTCCACATACAAAATTTGAATGTGAAGTATATGTACTTTCAAAAGATGAAGGTGGACGACATACTCCTTTCTTCAAAGGATACAAACCACAATTCTACTTCCGAACTACTGATGTTACTGGAGATATCGAACTTCCAGCTGGAGTTGAAATGGTTATGCCTGGAGATAATATCCAAATGACCGTTGATCTTCAAGTACCTATTGCCATGACTGAAGGACTTCGATTCGCAATCCGAGAAGGAGGACGAACTGTTGGATCTGGAGTGGTTGCAAAAATCTTGAAATAATCTTAGAAATATATTTTTTTATATATCTCTCTCAAATTTTAAAAATTTGAGAGAGCTCATTAGGAAATATCTTAAATCCTTTTACTTATTTTTTTACGAACAGACATGGTTGCGAAAAAAGACACACAGAAAATCAGAATTAGTATCAAAGCATTTGATCACCGACTTCTTGACGATGCCGTACAAAAAATAGTAGGAATTGCTCGAGATTCAGGAGCTGTAGTAGTAGGACCTATTCCACTTCCTACAAAAATAGAAAAAATTACAGTAAATCGATCTACTTTTGTTAATAAAGATGCACGAGAACAGTTTGAAATACGAAGACATAAAAGATTGGTTGAGATCCAAGATCCTACACCAAAAACATTAGAACTTCTCCAAGGTATTTCTATTCCAAGTGGAGTAGGAGTAGAAATCAAAGCTTAAATTTATTATTCAATATCTATATTATGTCTAGAGTTTGTGAGGTTACTGGAAAAAAAACAGGAGTTGGAAATCTTCGAAGTCATTCTATGAGAGCGACAAAAAGAAAATTTTACCCAAACCTTTTTTATAAGAATATTAAAGATCCAGTAACAGGTCTTATTTATAAAATACGTGTTTCTGCAAAAGGACTTAAAACTCTAAAGAAAAAAGGAATTATTTAGTCTCCTTTATTCTGCCCAGATGGTGGAATCGGTAGACACGCAGGACTTAAAATCCTGTTCTCTCGGGAGTCCGGGTTCAATCCCCGGTCTGGGCACCATTTCTCAAATACAAACCAGACTACTCTCTACTTTACTTATTACTATCTACTTCATATGTTAAAAATACGACTCTCACGAGCAGGAAAGAGAAATATGCCATTCTTTCGTATCGTTCTTACTGAGCATACAGCTGCAGCAAAGCATGGATACAAAGAAATTCTTGGATTTTATAATCCACTTTCAAAGGAATTTAAAATAAAAGATGTTGAGAAAGTAAAAACATACATTTCTCACGGAGCACAGTTTTCTCCAAGAGTTCTCAAACTTATGGAAGTAAATAAAGTTTCTTTATAACAGCATTATTACTACTGATTCAAAAAATATTTTGACAGTAGTAATTTTTTATTATTATATAATCGCAATACTATGCAAGAAATCGAATTTTTGAAGTATCTTGTGGAGAATATTGTAGAGCATACAGCCGATGTGAACATAGAAAAAAAAGACGATGAGCTTGGAACTTTACTCACGCTTCAAGTACATAGCGAAGATATGGGAATTATTATAGGGAAAAAGGGAACAACAGTCAATGCACTTCGATCTATTCTTCGACTTCAGTGAATGAAGCTTGGGAAAAAGATTACGCTTAAAATCCTCGAACAAGAAAGCAATTAGAAGCAGAAAGATAGAATATCTATTTATAATAATAATTTTATGTTATATTCAACGGTATACGCAATAAGTGAAACAGGATCTATTTTTGAAGCAAAAATGGACTTTGGAGAATTTATTCTTCTTGTTATTTCTCTTTTTGTTCTTGCTGCAGGGATGCTCTCTATTCTTTTTATTCTTTGGGGAGGGCTTTTACTCATCCTTTCAGGAGGAAAAGATGATAAAATAAAACCAGCTATCAATACAATACGTTTTGCAGTGATTGGAGTAGTTGTAACGGTTATGACTATATTTCTCTTTCCGGTATTTGGAAGACTTCTTGGACTCGATGTTGAAAAATATGCAAAACCACAAAGAATCTTTGAAAAAATAGAAGAGATAGGAAATAAAGTATTTGGAGCAACAACCAGTACTTCGACTATTTCAACTTCAGATCCTCAATCACTTGACGATTTTCCAGCTGATTTCTCAGATCTCTAAAAGTATAACATAAAAAATCTCGCTTTTGCGAGATTTTTTTAACGTATATCTTTTCCAAATATCAAGTACACCCATTTTTCATAAATACTCATCGTTTGTATCAGACTTTCTTCATCTAAAAGATTGGTAGGCTGAGAAATCTGGTTTGGATTATTTTCTATTTCCTGAGTATATTTATTATATTTTTCTTCACTAATAAAAGAAACGACTTCTTCTCCAGGATTTCGAAGAGATTGCTGTGATTTAAGAACCTTATTTTTATATGCTTTCGTATTTTTATTTTCCAAAACCTCTCGTGCATCTGATATTTTTTCCAGATAGACTTCGTTGAGTTTGGTTAATTCTTGTACATAGTGAAAAATTCTATATTCTGTATACTTATAACTGAGTATAAGATAGAGAAGATAGAGCATAATACACAAGAGGACAATAAATGTATAGCGTTTCTTCATATTTTTTGGAAAACAGATATTTTTATGATATGATAGAAGTATTACCTTTTATCCTCCTAGTATAATGAAAAAGCTAAAAAATAAATTTATTCTTTTAGTTATTTGAATTATTGTCGTTATTGTAGGATCTCAATCCTATATTGCCTATTCAAATAGCCAAAGAGATACAAATTCCTACTTGAGTCTTATAAAGGGATCGGTATTTTTAAATGCAACATTTCTCGAAAAAGAAAGCAAATATATACTTGCTCCTGGAGATAAAATTTCTGTAGGGCAGGAAAGTCTCGCTCTCATCGAATGGGGAGATGGAAGTCTTACTCGTCTGGGAGAAAATACAAAAATATCTATAGAAGAAAATCAAGTTTCAAGAGACTATACGAAAATAAATATTTCTTTTGAGCTGATTGCTGGAAAGACTTGGTCAAATGTAGTCTCATTTCTTGGAGAAGAATCTTCTTTTACACAAACTTTTCAATGAATGGAAGCAGGAATTCGAGGAACAGTATTTGATATAGATCTTGAGAAAGATTTTATTTCTGTGACGGATCATCAAGTTATTCTCACAGATACTAAGGGGCAAACACTTTTAGTAGAAGAAGGAAAACCTGTTCGAATCTCAAGTTTGACTCTTATAGAGATTCAAGAGTTTCTTTCTCAGTTACAGGATATAAGCTGGACGAAACTCAATCAAGAATATGATGCAGTATATTTTGAATCTCTCAAACAACAACTGCAAAATTCTCTCATAAAAAAGACACGACTTCTCTTTCTCCTTGATTGGATTTCTCCAAAGTATAGAATTCTCTATGAACTCGATACGGTAACAGACTATACTTCCATAGAGCTTCTCTTAGAAAAGATTCCAGAAGAAAAGACGAGAGAGGTCTATGATGCGGTGTTTTCTCGATACCAAGATTTTAACTTCGTAGGAGCAAATGACTATGAATTTTATAAACGAAAAGTATTTTATAAGAAAGCTCTTCTTACTCTAAGCCCTTCAGCAACTGAAAAACAGCAACTCATTCGTCTCACAGCCTATGATTTAGAAAATATTTTACAATCTCCTACACAACTGGGTATGACCGAGACACTGGAAGTACTCTTAGAGCATAAGGATATCCTTCAGAAAATAGATACTACATTTTTGGAAAAAAGTTTTGATCTTCTTCCTCAAGACCTATTGCAAAGATTTCAAGGTTCTTTTGGAGATATTCAAAATCTCTTTCATATAAATTTTGATGTATGAAATTTCAAAGATATAGGGATAGGAGATATAAAAGAAAAAACAGAAGAAAAGATACAAGATTTTCTTGATGATACAGCTGGTTCACTTCTCGAGGAATTTTCAAAATAAAAATATATGTTTGTTTTCCTTAAAAATAAAAATATTCTGACTATTGGTATCTCATGTCTTATTGTCTGAGTTCTTTTTGCGAGTAGTTGATTTTTGCGAGTCCTCAATAAAACACTTCAAAATCAATATTATAGTTTAAAAAATGATGTTGCTGGAATCTCTGCAAATCCACATATTATCATCGTAGAACTTGATAATAAAACTTTTGATATGATAGGAAGCTTTCCATTTCCTCGAAGCGTATATGCTCAAGCTCTGGAGAATATAGAAAAATTTCATCCTGCAGTCGTTGCCTTTGATATTTTATTTCTCGATCCTTCTCTTCCTCAAGAGGATGCTATATTTCAAAAAATCCTTTGACTCCAAGATAATATCGTACTTTGATCTGCGACCGATATAGGAGAAAAAGAGGTACAAATCCCATACTTTAAAAATATAAAAAATGGTTTTCTCTTTCCAGAAGTCGAAAAATCAAATAAAACGGTATATTCATTTTCTCCTCTTTTTGAAGATAAAAATAATATAATATATGAACATTTTACCCTCCAGATTCTCCGAAGTTTTTACACGCTCCTCTATGGTGATGAAACGTTTCAGAAACCAGGAATGCTTACTTCAACACAGTATATTTTTTCTCCGACTCTTTCTTATCCTCTTTCCAGTAAAAATTCAGAAGAGATCCTTATAAATTTTATTGATCCAAAAAAGTTTACACGTATTTCTTTTTGAGATCTTCTCACCGAAGAAAGTACGACATTACTCGATGCAAAAATAGACTTTCAAGATAAAATATTTCTTATAGGTCCAGCAGCAGAAGGACTCAAAGATGATTTTTTTACTCCGAATGGAACAGAATATGGGGTCAATATTCATGCAAATATTCTCAATACTTTGCTCTCAAAGCAGTATATGATGTATTTTAATAAAAACCTGGAATGGATTTTAATATTTTTTCTGATCATCCTCTCTGTTTCTGTCAATCTCTCTTCTTCACGAAAAGTTCTTATTTGAAGTAATATTGCGATTATTTTAATATTTTGGTTTCTATTTCCTCTGAGTATCTTGCTAGGTACGAATCTCATTTTAAACTATCCCTCAGAAATTATTTTTTCTCTCATCCTTGCTTTGTGATCAGCAAATATAGTAAAATACCTTATAGAAGATAAAAATAAACAACGTCTTAATAAAGCACTCACAGAATATGTAGGATCAAGCATTGCAGAAGAAATTCTTTCAGAACAAGGGAAGCTTAATTTTGATGGAGAGGAAAAATTACTCCTCTACTTTTTTTCAGATATCGAAGGATTTACTACTTTTAGTGAGATACTTTCTCCGAAAGAACTGGTAGGATTTTTACGAGAATATCTCACGATTATGACTTCCTGTATTATGGAACAACAAGGATATGTTGATAAGTTCGAAGGAGATGCTATTATGGCTCTTTGGGGAGCTTTTACTCCTCTTGATGCTCATAGTTATACTTCTTTATGTGAATCAGCTCTCAAGCAACAGGAAGCACTGATTTTTCTCAATCAAAAATGGGGAGAAAAGTTTGGAAAGAAAATATCGGTTCGTATGGGCCTTCATGGATGAGAAGCTATCGTATGAAATATAGGAGCTCTCGGGAAAAAAATGGATTTCACAGCACTGGGAGACCATGTAAACCTTGCTTCTCGACTGGAAGGAGCGAATAAATTTTATGGAACGTATATCTGTGTCAGTGAAGTCATATATAACGAAACAAAAAATATATTTTTCTATCGTTTTCTCGATGAAATTCAGGTAAAATGAAAAGATAATTCTGTAAAAATCTATGAACTCATCGCAAAAAATACGGAAGTTTCTCAGGAAAAAAAAGAGCAGTATACACAATTTGAACAAGCACAAAGCCTCTATACCCAAAGAAAATTTAAACAAGCAAAAACACTTTTTGAAGAACTCAGACTCTTATGAGATATCCCTTCCGAAACCTATATTACTCGTTGTGATATGTTTCTTGAAAACCCTCCAGAATCTGATTGGAAAGGAGTATGGAGGATGATGGAGAAGTAGAATTATTTACCACCGAATCTCTACCTCTCCTCTCTCCCTTAAAATCTCATTTACCTTTTTGAAGTGTCCACAGCCAAAAAATCCTGAATGTGCTGAAAAAGGAGATGGATGTGGAGCTTCTAAAATAAAGTGTTTGGTCGTATCGATGAACACTTTTTTTGATCGTGCAAAATTTCCCCAGAGTAAGAAGATAATCCCTTCTCGTTCTTGTGAAATTTTTGAAATAATAGTATCGGTAAATATTTCCCAACCTATCTTACTATGGCTTGCAGGTTTTCCTGCTTCAACGGTGAGTATACTATTGAGAAGAAGTACACCTTGTTCTGTCCAAGCAGTAAGGTTTCCAAAGCTAGGGATAGTATAATCAGGATATTCCAGCTTGAGTTCTTTGTAGATATTTTGTAAGCTTGGAGGAATCTTCACTCCATCTTGGACAGAAAACGAAAGTCCATGAGCTTGTCCAGTTCAGTGATAGGGGTCTTGTCACAAAATCACAACTCGAACTTGAGAAAAAGGAGTTTCATTGAGAGCTGCAAAAATATTCTTTGGATGAGGATATATGATTTTTCCAGAGCTTATCTCTGTCGTGAGAAAAGATTTTATATCTTGAAAGTAAGTTTTTTCAAAGCTCTCACTCAGGGCTTTTTTCCAAGATGTCTCAAGTTGAATATTCATGAAGATTTTTTAAACATATTTTTGACAGAAAAGAGTATAATCAGTCTCGTATTTTTTGCAAAAACAGATATACTGAAGCTCTATTTTTTATACTCTGTTTTATGTCTTTTGTTCATCTCCATACTCACTCGCACTACTCTATCTTAGAGTGACTTCCAAAACCAAAAGACTATGTTAAAAAAGCAAAATCTCTGGGGATGGAAGCACTCGCACTCACGGATACTGGAAATCTTCATGGCTGCCACGAGTTTTATAAATACTGTAAAGAAGAAGGAATAAAGCCTATTCTATGAGCTGAGATATTTATACAGTCAGAAACAGATGTAAAACTGTTTCATAAACTCGTTTTGCTTGCAAAAAGTGCAAAAGGCTACCAAAATCTCATACAGCTTATCTCTCATGCTTCTTTGGATCATCCAGGTCAAACTCCTCGAGTAGATTTTAGTTTGCTTAAAAACTATAGTGAAGATCTCATATGTTTGAGTGGACCAATTTCTTGAGAAATTTCCTATTATATTCTTTCGGGAAAATCAGATGAATATATTCTGAATCGTATACGTCAATATCAGGTAGTTTTTGGACAAGAAAATTACTTTCTTGAAATTTTGTATCATCGTGATATACCAAAACAACAACTTGTAACAGATAAGATAGTTAAGCTTGGACAAAAATACAATATTCCACTGGTTGCTTGTCAAAATACGTATTACATTGAAGTAGATGATAAAACAACGCAAGATATCATCATGGCTTTGGGTACAGGGCATGAAATAGAAAATCCAGATAGAAAGAGTTTGCTTGCTTGAGACTACTCTTTTTTGAGTGAAGAGAGTATGCAAGAAGTATTTGGCTATCTTCCAGAGGCTCTCGAAAATACCCAAAAAATAGCAGATATGGTGGATATTCATATCGAAATAGGAGGGATTCGTATCCCAACTTTTGAGCTCCCAGAAGATATGCAAGAGCTTTTTGAAGAAGCACAAGCATTTCAAAAACAATATCCTGGAAAGACACCCAAAAAAATACTTTCTTCCGATGAATGGTATCTTCGCTATCTTTCGTATGCAGGACTGAACTGGAGGTATAAAACAGATCTTTCGAAACATTTGCTTTTTGAACTCGTACAAAAAACAGATATGCCAGGTTTGACTAAAACCCTCACTGAAACTTCTCCAGAAGAGCTCAAAACTCTTTCTCTTACGTATTATTCTCAGCGAAAAAAAGAAATACTTGCGAGTTTTTCACAGGACTTTCAAGATAAAATAGAACGACTCGAGTATGAGCTCGTCGTAGTGCATGAAATGGGATTTAATGCTTATTTTCTCATCGTAGCTGACTATATAGGCTGGGCTCGAAAGAGTGATATCCCTGTTGGTCCTGGTCGATGATCTGCTGCGGGAAGTCTCATGGCATACTTGACAGGTATTACAGACATAGATCCTCTTCTCTATGATCTTCTTTTTGAAAGATTTTTGAATCCTGCTCGTATCTCGATGCCTGATATAGACACGGACTTTGCTGATAGTGACAGAGACAGAGTGGTAGAGTATTGTCGAGGAAAATATGGAGCAGATCGAGTAGCTCAAATCTGTACTTTTGGTACTTTTGCAGCGAGAGCTGCCGTAAAAGATGTAGGACGAGTAATGGGAATTCCTTTTGCTGAGATGAATGAACTGGGCAAACTTATTCCAGAAAAACCAGGAACAAAACTCGCAGGAGCATTGATAGATTCTCCCGAGTTTAAAAAAGCCTATGAAGAAAATCCTAAATATAAACTTATTATAGACAACGCACTCAAAATCGAAGGAAATGTACGACAACTTGGAGTTCATGCTTGTGCCGTTATCATCGCTCCAGAACCACTCACAAATTTCACAGCCCTCGCGCATCCTCCAAAAGACGCACAGTCTATCGTTACTCAGTACTCAGCCTACCCCCTCGAAGATCTGGGGCTTTTGAAGATGGACTTTTTAGGACTTCGAAATCTCACGATCATCAAACGTACTCAAAAAATCATAGAATCCAGTAAAGGAAAAAAAGTAGATGTTCTGGAACTTCCGATGGATGATACTGCGGTATATAAAGTTTTTGCAGATGGAGATACGACTGGGATTTTTCAGTTTGAGTCAGAGGGGATGAGAAAATATCTCAAAGACTTAGCACCCGATAGATTCGAAGACCTTATCGCGATGGTATCACTGTACCGACCAGGACCTCTTGCGTATATCCCAAGCTATGTTGAGCGAAAACACGGTCGAGAAGTGATTATTTATATGCTTCCAGCCCTGCGAGAAAAACTTGAGAAAAAATACTCTGCAGAAGAAATCGCAGAAGAAGAACGAAAACTCAATGAAGATTTGTGACCTATTCTCAATGTCAGTTATGGAATCGCAGTGTATCAAGAACAACTGATGTTTATTGTACAGTATATGGCAGGATTTTCCCTTGGGGAAGCAGATCTTTTGAGACGATGAGTCGGAAAGAAAAAAGTAGAGGTGATTGAGGATCTTAAGAAAGAGTTTATTACCAAAGCTGCAGCTTATAAGGCCTATAAACCAGAAACAAGCCAATTTATTTATGAAGAGATGATACAACCAGCAGCAAACTATTCATTTAATAAATCCCATGCTGCTTGTTATGCCTATATTTCATACCAAACAGCCTATCTGAAAGCTCACTATAGAACGGAGTTTCTCACTTCTATGATGACTTCAGATGAAGAAAATATGGATCGTATCATCCTCGAGGTGTGAGAAGCGCAACAAAATGGTATCGAAATCATGAGACCAGATATCAATGAATCTCTGAAACATTTTACTTATATCGATGATACTCATATTCGTTTTGGATTGAAAGCAATTAAATGACTTGGGGAAGGTCCGATAGATGCGATACTGGAAGCTCGGAAACATGCTCCTTTTTCTGATATTTGAGATTTTATCAAACGAGCAGGAAAAGAAGCACTCAACAAAAAATCTCTGGAGTCTCTTATTTATGCAGGAGCGATGGATATTTTTTGAGAAAGAAATACTCTTTTACAGAACATCGATGATATCAATCGTGCATCAAAAAACGAAGAAAAAAAGCAATCTTCTTCTCAAATGGGGATGTTTGACACTGGACTTTCGGATTTTGATGATAGCTTAGTTCTCAAAATAGCAAGTCCCTTGAGTTATGAACAAAAGCTTTTCTGAGAAAAAGAAGTGCTCTGATATATGGTTTCGGGACATCCTCTCGATAGTCTGAGACTCTATTGTCAAAGACGATCTCGAAGTATAGCTTCTCTCAAAGAAGATTTTGAAACACTGCAGAAGAAATTCAAAGAAAATGAAGAAAAGTTTAAACAAGATCTTCAAAAGCAACAAGTTCAGGCTGTAGGAGTGATTATTACTTTGAGAAAAATCGTGAGTAAAACAGGAAAAAATATGCTTTTTCTCAGTTGCGAAGGATTTGATTATGATTTCGAGGTTACTATTTTTGATCGAGATTATGAAAAATATAAAGATATAGTTTCTTTGTGAAAAATCATCATCATCGAGGGAAATCTCGATATCAATTTCGAGTATCGTCGAAAAAGTTTGAGACCAAAAAGTATTATCGTAGCGAGTATCACTCAAGTTCGAGAACAAGCTCGAGATATGGGATTACTCGATACGATGAAGAGAGTATTTTTACAGAGTATCATACAAGAAACTATTCCTGATATTCCACAACAAAATTTCTCTCAAGTCTCTTCTATAAAGCAAGATGATACTTCAGATGATATGCAGGATATACTTCCAGAAGAAGCTTTGGGAGAAGAGAGAGTCCAAGAGTTTGAAGAAGTACTTGAGGAAAAAATAGAAGAAAATAAACTGGAAAAAGTAGAAAAAAATGAACAAGACCTCCTTCAAGAATATATTGTGGAGATTCCAGCAGGAAGTAAAATAGAACAAATCCATGCACTCAAAGACTTTCTTGCGTCTCAAGAACCAGGAATTATAGCAATATATATCCTCCTCTCAGGCAAAAAAGTAGATACCAAAATGAGTCTTGCAAGTGTGGAGGGATTAGGAGAGTGGGAAGAGCAGAATTTATAAAAAAAGACAGAAATTAATTTCTGTCTTTTTTTGAATAGATAGTACCTTACTCACTAAAAATACTCTGAAAGAACTCTGTGAGAGGAGGAGTGATAAAAGTGTCATCAGGACTTCCTATCACTCCATTTACCTCTTTATGTGTATACATCGATCCATCTACAACAGTTACATCCTTGTTATATATTTCTAAGCTTCGGATAAATGTTTCTTCTATTTCTCCCTCACTGCCACTACTTCGTTTTACTATAAAAAATGGGGGGTAGCTTTTTTCCTTTGAAAGATTATACACAGGAGAAGCATCAAGGAGATTTGCTTGTGTTTCTCCAAAAGCATTTACATAAATATAATTTTCTTCTTCTACCACTTTTTTCTGGATATCGTACCCTTCTGTATCAATAATGGCAACTCCTTTGAGATTCTCCAAGTTGATTCCTTCAGCTTCTAAAAATGTTTCGTTTGTTGCGGTAAGTGCGACGAGATGACCTCAAGCACTATGTCCCATAAGAGCTATTTTTGATGCGTCTCATCCATATTGGTCTATATTTTTGACGACCCAAGCGAGAGAACTTGCCACGTCTTCATTATGGATAGGGTACATCACTCGATTTGGATTATCACTTTCAGGGTTTGGACTGAGTCTATAATTTACACTCACAAAAATATATCCAAGAGATTCAAAATAGGGAATTTTGTTTTCGAGTTGATACGATTTATCACCTATAGCCCAACCCCCTCCGTGTACATAAATGACTACTGGTTTTTTATTTTGAGTATCAGAAAAGTATCGAAGGTCTAAACTGAGAAGATTTGGATCTACTCAATTTATAACTTTATAGGGAACAGTGAGGAATAGAGGATCTCAGATTTCATCTAGAATTTCAGAAACAAAAGCAAGAGAGTTTCGTCCTACTTCAAATATATTTTTTCTCAGAGCTATCGTATCATAGTTAAAGTATATATCTCGGATAAGCCCCAGCTCGCCTGCTTTTGAAACATAGCCTTCTCTCCAATCACTCTTCCCAGCATCTTTTTCTATACTTTGAGCTTGCATAATCATCTTGAGCGCTTCTATTTGAGTGATAGAGTCATCAGGACGAAAATAAGAATTTTGCGTAATAAATCATTCTTTTACGGCAGTTTCAGCATACTTACATCCCCAGTCTTGGCTTCATAAGTCTTGAAATAAGCCAGTACAACTATTTATAACTTGTTTCTCGGAAAGAAGAAGCATCACTTTGAGCATCTCTCTTCTCGTAATAGTATCATCAAGCTTATAGTTTTCATGAGAAGAAGCCCAATTTTCTATAATTCCTTTCTGAGCTAAAAAGTCAGCAGATTCTATATCGCTGGCATCATATGAAAAACTATGAGAAAAACATCCGAGTAAAAAGAATCAAATGAGAAATTTTATGTACCACATACTTTCAAATATAAAGAATAAGAGACTTTTTTAGAATATTTAAAATCCAGAATCATAGAGGTCACCCATCACTTTTTCCGCATCTACGGTTTTAGTCGGAGCTGTGATAGTGAGATTTGGACTTGCGTTTCGAGTTCCTGTATTTTTTATATCAAACGAGAATACTTTTCTTGCTCCAGTGTTTCCTATAAGGGAAAAACCAAAGTTATTTTTTCCTGCAAGCATATCAGAAGAAAGTTTTATATCGAGGGTCATAGTTTCTTCTCCAGGAAATACAAAAGCAAGAGCAGGACTTTCGACATCACACTTGAGAAAAATATCAGCAAAGTCTTCTTTGAGAGTTCCAGATCCTTTGCAAATCAAGCTTCCACTTTCTTGTACGGAAACAAGAGAAAGGGTCAGTAAATTATTTTTATAATCTATAGTGAGATTTCCTATGTCTTTCCCTGTTGCTTTGAAGCTTCCTGCTGATATATTTCCTGCCTGAGTAAAGCTTAGAGAGCTTTGAACAATATCTCCCTCTACCTGAAGAAGAAATTCAAGCGATTTTTGAGGAAATAGAGCAAAAGAAAGTTTATTTTGTTTTGGATTTGTAGGATCAACGATACTTGCTGTAAGAGAAGATATTCCTGTATCTGACCAGAGAAGATCTATTTTTCCAGAAGCAGATTCATTTTCTATTTGGATACGAAGTGCTTTTTGACTTCCTGGAGTATACAAAAGGCTCATACCATTTTCTTCCATACTATCAAGCATATCTTGGTATTGTCCATTACTACAAGTATCCCCTGAAAATGGATCAAAGATATCGAGAGCTTGTTTAGAGATATCACAAAAGTGCTTGGTTGGAGAGAGGAGATAACTGTCTCCTTGTTTTCCAATTGGTTTGAAGAGAAGAGTACTTGAAGCTTTTTCGAGTTCGGCTTCTATATTTTTAGGAGTCAGTTGAGTGAGAAGTTCAAGTCCTGCTTTTGAGTTTTCATCTGAAAATTTCAAATACGTTTTTGTTTTCGCAAGTTCTTGAAGTTGTTGTACGATATCTTGGTATCCCACCAGTTCTTGACTTGCTCCCGAAGCAGAAAATTCGAGTTTTTCAGCAAGTAAATACATATTTCCATCTTTTGAAATGAAATCAAGGAGAGATCTTCATTGAACTTTTATATCCTCTCCACTGAGAGTCGCATCTACAAAAGCTTCTATCTGAGCCGTAAGTTGTTGGTCAAAGAGAGCTTGTTTACTCGTATAGTTTTTTATATCAAGACCAGACTTCACTGATCCGAGTGCTCCGAGATCCATATCGAGATTCATCTCAAGATTTCATTTTTCTTCATATCTTGTAAGTTCTGACCAGTTAAGAGAAAGGTCTTGGAGAAGAGTTTTCACTTCTTCGCTGAGAGTTTTTTGTACTTGAAGCAAAGAAGTTTCTATCTGTGTTTGTTCAGATGTGGAGAGTGTTGAAGTAAGAGTTACGATAGAACGAGCATCGAGCTCTTGTTCGATAGCAGCATACATATAGTCAAAAATGAGTTCATGTTCCGCAGAAATATCTTCTTGCCAGTACAGTTCATCTATTTTATACCACATATCATCGAGTTGTTCCTGTGAAAGTTTTGGAAGCAGACGATCGATTTGTGGAAGGAACTTTTTTCCGAGAGGAGTTGCCTTGATTTCATTACGTACTTCCATAAAACTTTGTTCTGCTGCTTCAAGTGAGAGAGGGAAAAGACTTCCTGTAAGAGTTATAATAACGAGAAAACACAGTATTTTTCGCAACATAAAAAACGAATAAAAAAATAATATACCTTTCTAGTATATTATTTTTTTATCTGATACAAAATTACTTTTTCTCATTGATTATTTGAAAATTCTTTAAATTTAATGAACCCTTCTGGAGTATTTTCAAGCATACTTGCAAGAGCTGGACGATAGGTAAGAAAATCCATAGTATCCACGACGAGAAACTCAATTCCTTGAAAGAGAGCATAGGTTCGTATATCTTGAGGATTTTGAGTATAGGGAGTGATAAAGCGAGTTTTACTTCCAACATAGTAGGTCACGATAGGAAATCGTTCCATAATATCAAGCTGTTCTTGGTCGAGATTTTGCTTTGAAAGCCAGATTCCTGCTTCTTGTTTGAGTTGATACAGAGTATCTTTTGGACTTTCACTATTCCAGTATACGAGACAAGAAAGCATATATATCGAAAGTATATTTCCTACAAAAAAGAGAAAAGATACCTTTTTGAAACGATAGATTTCTGAAATACCATATACAAAAATAATAAGAAAAATCGGATAAAATATGATAAAATATCGATTGAGCGTAAAAAAGAGTGTAAAAAAGAAACATGCAGGAAGAAAAAAAGCAAGAGTCATACTTAAAAATATTTTTTCTGTTCGAAAGAGTTTCCAAAAACCAAATCCCAGTATAAAAAAAGGAAGCATCAACCATATGAAAAACATAGCATTATTTCCAAAACGGGAGTCATCTGAGTGAGACAGTTTGACTGCGTCTCCCAAAAATATTTCAGGAATATTTTTGAGAAAGAGTTTTTTTTGATTTTCCCATATACGTGAGAATATAAGCTGAGGATTTTTGGAAAATATTTCACGCAGACTTCACTCTATTTGAGGTTTTTCATATCTCATCCCTCCAGCAAATCCTGCGATAAGATGTTTTCTGTCGGCAGTCAACTCTGCAACAGCTTGCTCAAATCCAGCATCATCCATTTTTTCAACTCCTCTCAGTTCAGCTTGTCTGAGATTACTAGCTCATTTATTAGTGAGTGACCATTCTCACGTGATACTGTGTAAATGCCAAAGATAGGGAGATATAAAGAGAAAAAAAGTAAGAAAAAAAATACTTCCCAACATAAAAAAACGTTGAAAAGATATTTTTCTTAAAAAGAGAAGTCCAAAAGCTAGAATTCCAATCGAGCCAATATAGATAAATGCTTCAGCTCGTGTGAGATAGAGAATCCCCATAATACAGGCTATTTGAAAAATTTGTTTCTTTTGACGAGCAAACTGGAGTGATGGACTAGAGAATATACCAATTTCTTCCACCAGGCTATATATATTTAGAAAAAGCCAAAGAAAGAGAGGAATATAAATATTTTCAGAAAGGATATGGATATGAAACGAGAGGAAACTTGCGGAGAAAAAAGAAAGAAATACCACCAGGAGAGAAAAGTTTTCAGAAAGTATTTTTCGTGAAATTTTCCATATAAGGAGAGCTGAAATATTCCATAAAATAATATTTACAATCTTTCCTGCGAAAAAGCCATCATTCAAAAATATATTGAAAATGGCAATCGGGAGAGAGTATACAAAACCAAACCAACCACTTCCCAATCACTGCCCAGAAAGATGTTCTAAAAAATAGCTCATCTGCAAATAGGCAAAACTATCTGCGATCTTCATCACTTCGTTGAGTGAAAAAAAAGAGAGTTGAAAGAGACTTCCTCAGAGACAGATGAGTCAGAGTATTAAAGAACTTTTTTTCATGATTTATTATTTCTTCTTTTTTTGATGTCGTTCGTGAGACATACTTTCTGAGAGCACTATACCGATAATAAGAAAGAGAGTATAGCTCGTGGCTGCTTCTTCAAAAGCATGAGTAAAAAGTGACATAAAACAGAGGGAAAAGTAGGCTGTAGTAATCCCTACCGTCATAAAATCTCGATGTTGTTTGAGTCGATCCATAAGACGAAACCCTATCAAAAGGATAAGACTCATGAAAATAAAAAATCCTACGATTCCTTGTTCGAGAAGTATCTGTACATACCAGTTTTCAGGAAGAAAACGATGAACAGCTTGTGTGGTAGAAGTTGCGATTTGCCAGTTTCCAGCTGATTCTATATCGTGACCTATCTGACTTGCAGGACCAGCTATCCCGAGACCATATCCTATAGGATTGTAGAAAAACATCTCCAGAGATTTTGAGAGATTTTCGAGACGATTCACCATCGCTCCGAGGTGAAGAAAAAGCTCAGCCTTAAATATCGCAACTCCTACGAGAGGAAG
>JAYTJZ010000030.1:0-4928 GCA_043730605.1 Candidatus Altimarinota bacterium | reverse complement strand
CAAGAGATGATTTTCCCGATCATGAAAGTCCAGTGATAACCGTAAGAGTATTTTTTGGTATTTTTACATCTATATTTTTGAGATTATGCGTACGCGCTCCGCGGACCTCTAGAAATTCTGACATGAAAAAAAAGTGAGATATAAAACTAACTTTCTATTGTATTGAAAAATATTTTTATGCAACTTTAGGATTTTCTTTCTCCCATATCTTCTCAAGTATAAATATTTGTACTTGTGTGAGAATGGTTTGTTGTTTTTCTTGAAGTATATCTGTATTTACTCTCTGTCAAAATTCTGTAGTAAAATCAATTTTTTCAAAAGAGATGATTCTTTTTGGTTTCTTCGAATCTATATCTAAAACAACCGAAAAATTTCCATGAAATTGGAATATTCTTTTTTCTATCTTAAAACTTACTATTACTTCTCCTTTTCCTGCATCTATTTTTAAAAATGCGTCTTCAAAAAAGAAATGAACCCCATCAGTGTGATGTATGATATCTAAAACCTGTCATTTTACTCCCTGTTTTTTTCTTTCAGGAGCATTTATGACACCAACTGGTGTAACAAGCATTCCTGCATGTTCAAACAAGTCTGCTTGATGAATTGCCATATTTTCTGAAATGAAAATATAAATCTTTCTCTAGTATATATAATATTATATAAAAATGCAACTAATCACTGGCTATAACGATAGCTCGTATATCTGTAAATCCTGCTTGACTCAGCACTTTTGCTATTTCTCCTATCGTTGCTCCTGTCGATATAACATCGTCAATGAGGTATAAAGGAGTAGACAATGGAAGAGTGTGTGCCTGTATTTGAAAAGCTCATGATAGGTTATTCAGACGCTCTTCCCGTGAAAGATGGCTTTGATGCTTCGTTATACTTTTTCGCAATATAAGATTATTATTAATAGGAATATTTAACATTATAGACAAATATTCTGCTATTTTTTGAGATTGGTTATAGCCTCGTTTCCATTTTCGAAAAAAGTTCATAGGAACAGGAATAAGTACTGCTCTTTCTTTTTCTCAAATATACTGTTGTAAAAAATTATCATATGGGTGTAAAATATCTTCATAGAGAATATATTTTCCATAGTATTTTGCGTGCTTGAGTGCTTTTTTAACAGCATCTTGTCTATACCGAGTCGCAACTATAACTTGTTGCAGAGGAAATCATTCTTGACAGAGAGGATGTACCTGAAAATTTTCTGAAGCTTGCTTACAAACATAACAATAGGGTTTATACTTATAAAGCTTTTGTTGACATGTATAACAAAAAAAATGCCCCACTTGTCAACAAGCATAGCATTTTTTTTCTGAAAACAGGGAAATAACAAGGCATATGTATTTCATAGACAGCAAGTTAGACTCGTAGAAGTTCTGAAAGACTTTCTACTCAAAATCCTGTCATTCATCGTGGCATCTTTCCATAGGCTTCTCCCATATTAATATAAGTTCCTGCGATATCAAGGTGCGTATAACTTTCCTCATTTTCCAAGAAATTTGAAAGAAATGCTGCCCCCATAGAGCTTCCGGCAAATACTGACCGATCCAAATTTTTATAGTCCGCTATTTCTGATTTTGTTTTTTCTATAAAAAGTGTGTCGAGGGGAAGACGTACATATTTTTCTGTATGGTTTTTTGAGTATTCAAGTATGTTTTCTATCATAACTTCATCTGTTCCCATCACTCCAGCATATCGATGTCCTAATGCCATAATACAAGCTCACGTCAAAGTTGCAATCGTCATCATCGAGCTTGTTTTGTAGTTTTTTCAGAGATAGCTCATCCCATCAGCAAGTACGAGACGTCCCTCGGCATCAGTGTGTATCACTTCTACCGTTTTTCCTGTATATCATCTAATAATATCAGACGGTTTATAGGAGTTACTTGAAATGACATTTTCAGCCAATACAAGACAAACTACTATATTTTTGTCTATATTGTGTCTATCTAGTTCTTTCATAAGAGCATAACTTACTGCGGCTCAGCCCATATCTCCTTTCATTTCATACATATGATCTCCTGGTTTTATTTGGTTTCCTCCTGTGTCAAACGTTACTCCTTTTCCAACAATTCCTAGAGTTGGTTTTTTCTTGTTTCGTATATGCTCAAGGATTACCATACAAGGTTTATTGATACTTCCTTTTCCTACAGCTTCTATAAATCATAGTTTTTTCTTCTGTATTTCCTTAAAAGTTAAAACCTTCACTTTCACATTTTTAAACTTCGTATTTTTGACTTTTTGAGCAAAAATCTCTGGAGTAAGCTCACAAGCTGGTATTTCACCAAGATCTCGAGCAAGAAAAATATTTTCAAGAAGAGCTTGTGTTTCTAAAAGTTCATTTTTTTCTAGCTTAGTACAGAGTATTTCGGTATTTCGAACTATTTTTTTTGTCTTATATATTTGAAAGAGATAACGAGAAAGTTCACATACTTTGAGAATATTTTTCTTTTCTTCGATATCTGAAGCAAGCAAAAAGAGATCATCTGGAAGTTTTGGAAAATGTTTTCCTAAAAATATAGTTTTTTCCTCTTCGTTTTGATCTTTTAGTATAAAAACAAAAAGTTTTTCATATCTTTTTTGTCCGAGAAAGTATTCTTGAAGCAGCATTTCCTTACTTGTAAGTGCTTTTTTCATATTTTCTAAGAAAACTTCATCAAGAGACAAGAAGTCTAATAGAGCGATATCTTCTGCTTGCGTAAGGAAACATACTATATTTTTGAGACGTGTTTCTTGGATTTTTGTTCGGTACGATATCATATACGAGATTGGGTATGAAGACTATAATAAGAAAAAAAAGAATAGACTGATTCTCCTGCAAGAAGAAGAGCTATACTGAGTATAGAAATATCTTTCAAAAAGAAGAAAGAAAGCACTCAAAAAAGATTGACTATAAGAGATATTATATGAAAAAAGTAGGTGTCATAATTTTGTTTCTTTTGAGATATACTATCAAAGATGAGAAAAACCCAGGAAAGAAAAAAGAAAAAAAGATAGATATAGGCTTTTTCTGTTGCTTCTGAAAGAAGAACTTGATAGAAAAAAAAGAAACTGAGTCCACTTGCGACAGTACTCCAGGCAAGTGAAATATAGTTTTGGAAAGATTTATGAAAAAAATAAAGTATGGACCCTATGATTCCAGATCAGAAAGCGAGTAAAAGATGTATATTACTTTCTCAAAAAAGCTCTTTGAAACAACTACTGAGAAAAAGATAGGAAAAAATAAGTCCCCAAATACGGAGGAGTCGTAAAGAAATATGGAGATATTGTTGAAATATATTTGTAAAAACAAGAAACGAAATCGCTGCAAGAAAGCTTCCAAAAGTCAGTGGAAGGAAAAAGTCTTGAAATATATATTTCATCACTACACAATACTCTAAAAACAGAAAACTGATAGTATAACTTTGAAAAGCTTCTTTGTAATTTTTTCCTCTTTGAGAGACAAAAATAAGGTAAAATACAAGAGCAAGGAGCACAATATTTACCCCATCAATTATACTGAAAGTAAGAGAATATCCTCAAAGGTATAATATATGAAATATAATGTAATACAATGATATAATCGCTGTATTTACTCGTAAAAAATCTTGAAATACTACAAATTTATCTTCTAAAAAGTAAAGAATAACAACAAGAATATTAAAAAAGAGAAAAATACGTGGAATATCTATTTCTCAAAGAAAGAGCTGAAAGAGAAGAAAAAGAGAGCTGTAAAAAAGTGATACTGCTATATAATACACATATCTTTCAAAAAATATTTTCAAAGAAGTAAAAATATCTTTTCGAGAAAGAGAAAGAGTAGAAAAAAATGTATGGGGGAGTTTCTTTTCTTTTTTTAAAGGGGATAAAAAAAGAAAAGAAATACAAAGAAGTGAAAAGAGTATATAGACATGTGCTTCAAAATAAAGATTTGGAAAAAAAGACCCTTTTATTTCTGTGTTTTGAGAAAAAAGGAAAAAAATGAAGAAAAAAGAGACTCCCAAAAGAAAGAGAAGAAATTTCATAGTGATGTTTCTCTAAAAATTTACTACTCAAAATATAGAGAAAAATACAAAAAATACAATATTTATAAGAAAAAGAAGTATATTTTTAGAAAGAGAGAGGTGAATAAAAAAAAGAAAAAGTAAAAGGAAAGAAAAAAGTCCAGGACTATAAAAAGAAAATATATTTTGCTGAAAGTATATATCTAAAATGTGTAAGAGAAAGAGTATAATGTAGATATATATGCAAAGAAAAATACTTTTCTTAAAGAAAAATACATATCTGAGAAAAGACTCTATGATTTTATGATATCATTTTTTTAGAGCTGTATAAGAGCTCAAGGATCACGTCTTTTTTGCTTTGAGTATAGATATATTTTGCTGTATTACCTTTCTTTTCAGAAGTATCTTCTCTTTATATTCTGACTTTAAAAAAGGATTAAGAAAAAGAGTTTTGTGAAGACGCATTTCTTTTGAATTTATACCAAGTTTTTCTTTATATTTTTCTAAAAGTAACATCGTTTTGAGAAATCCATAAGACTCAGTATCAAGAAGATTTTTTGATTTTTTATGAAAGGTTTTTTCTTTTAAAGCCCCCTTCATAGAAAAAACTTCTTTAAGAGGATAAAAAAACTCTTGAAATATTTTTTTAAGATCTTTATCATGTTCTATAAATTGTTCCTTTGATCCTATCTTTTTAAGAAGTTCGTTGGTATTTTTTAGAACATCTCTTGAGGCTTGATTTTTTTCAAGTTCTACACTTTGAAGTTCTATTTGTGCTATTTTTATAAGTGCAAGTTCTCCTATTTCTTTGAGTTTTGAAATATTAGTAGACCCTTTCATATGAACAAGACTTTCATATATTTGCCCGAGTTTCTGTCCAAGTTTTTCTTCTATAAGATATTTTTCTTTGTTTTGGATAATATACTCTATTTTTTG
>JAYTJZ010000029.1:0-15566 GCA_043730605.1 Candidatus Altimarinota bacterium | reverse complement strand
GAAATAGTATCTCATCAATTGATATTCATTTCTGTATTGATTGAGGGTAAGTGTGCTTCCATCAAAATGAGTTTGAGCCAGGATATCTCGTGCTCATATATTTCAGATACTTTCTTGGAGCGCGAGACAGCTTCAAATCTGATCTACAAATCCTGTCGTGATTTCGTAGATAATGGGATATCCTGTTTGAGAAATTCCGATATCTACTCGTGCTGGATAGAGTTCTCCTATAATCCCCATTATACGAAGATAATTTTCTACTATTTCCTGAAGTTTTCACAGGACTTCTTGAGGAAACATTAAAGTTTGCTCAGACCATTGTTTTGCGACTCACTGATACAGTGATGTAGGAAGTAACTCTGTATTGAGTTTACAAGTTCCTATCTCGATTCATGTTCTCAGTTTCATAGTGTATAAAAATAAGAAATAAAAAAACTGCTCTCTTTCGAAAACAGCTTTTTATTATATTTTTGAAAAGTTTATCTCACAAAAAAATACGCAAAAACCGTTTTCGATTCTTGTGTATGATGGATATTTCGAGAAAGATATTGCATAAATCTATAAATAAAAAATGAAACTATATTTGGACTATATAGAAATAAGTGGCTTTGTCAAAACTTTATTCCAGTAGAGAGATACCGCTTATAAATCTTTCTGTTGATTTTTCACGTCTATAGGAAGGATACTTCTCTAGAAGTTCAAAAGTACATTCATCAGATATTTCTATATTTTCTCTGAGAATTCACTTTTCAATTGCTTGTCTGAGATTTTCTCACTTGAGATCGAGAAAATATGTTTCTCATTTTTGCATTATAGAATTTGGAAAATGCTCCGTTACCTCTTGTCCTACTTCATAGCAGTTCCCGCAAATACTGGGTCAAATGAATATATGTATATCTTCTGGCAAGCTTTCATGTTTTTTTTGCAGCAAAGATATCGTTTTTTGTAATATCTTTTCAGAGCTTCCCCTCCAACCAGCATGGATGGCTCATATTATTTGTTTTTTCTTATCATACAGAAGGATAGGAATACAGTCTGCTACCACAATATTAAGTGAAATATTTTGAAGTTTCGTGATACAGGAATCTGCAAATAGAGTATCTTCCAGATTTTCTTGTATAATTTCTATGACTTCAGAGCTCTGGCATTGAGCCAAAAAAAATGCTTTTTTGAATCAGTATGATACTTCTAATTTTTTTACTTTTTCTTGAAGTTCATGGTGTTCTGCATGCAGGTGTTTTGGTCGCAACAAAAAATCTCGTGTTCCTACATAGGAAATAAGTTCTGGAAACTGCGAAAATATATTTGGAGTTTGGAACATACTGTGTTTTGTAGCTTCTTGCCCTTGAAAAGGGAAAGAATTTCTACGAAGTGATCCCGTGGGGCAAGTTAGGGTTTTTTTCTACTCTTCCTTTTTTCTATAACTGAGTGCTTCTAAAAGATGGCTCGTTTGAATCATATCCGAATCTTCGATATCTGCAATAGTCCGAGCAAGTTTGAGGATACGATAATAACTTCTTGCTGAAAGATGAAGTGAAGCAACAGCTTGAGCGAGGATACCCTCTCCTTCAGTATCTAGTTGACAATATTTTTTGATATCACTACTATGCATTTCCGCATTAGAGCTTATACTTGTTCAGATAAATCTTCCAACTTGTATTTTTCTTGCTTTTTGTACTCGTATACGAATTTCTTGAGATGTTTCACTGAGAGTTTTTTTTGCTTTTCCAAAATCTTGCGTAGGAACTTTTGGAACTTCGATAAACATATCGATACGATCTACGAGTGGTCATGAAAGTCTTCCTCTATAGTTTATTACTTGCATTGGACTACAAATACATTGCTTTTCTGGATCACTGAGATATCCACAGGGACAGGGATTCATAGCTCCGAGAAGTGCAAATTTTGCTGGATATTTATAACTCGCATTCACTCGTGTTACCGTTATTTCTCCATCTTCCAAAGGTTGTCGCAAGACTTCTAGAACCGTTTTTGGAAACTCAAGAATTTCATCCAGAAATAATACTCCTTTATGAGCCAAAGAAATTTCTCCAGGTCGTGCATTTCTCCCTCCTCCGATAATAGAAGTTCCACTGGCTGTATGGTGTACGGCACGAAATGGTCTTTTTGAAATAATAGGTTGTTCGTCGGAAAGAAGTCCAGAAACAGAGTAAATTTTTGATATTTCTATGGCTTCTTCAAGACTCAAATCTGGGAGTATTCCTGCAAAAGCTTTTGCAAGCATCGTTTTTCCTGAACCTGGAGGTCCTTCCATAATGATATTATGTCCTCCTGCAGCTGCGAGTTCTAGAGCTCGCTTCGCAAAAGATTGTCCTATGATATGAGAAAAATCATGCTGTGCTGAGAAAAGAGTATTTTCATTATTGAGTGAATCAAGATCAAGTATTGGTTCTGGAGTATAAACCTTTTCTTTATTCAAAATTTCTATAAGATCTTTCAAGCATTCTACCTTGATAACTTGAATTCCTGGAATAATAGAAGCTTCCTTCGTATTTCCAGCAGGAATAAATACGCGGGTAAAGCCTTTTTCTTTTGCTCCTATCGTTGCAGGTAAAACACTCGTAATACTTCTCAGTCTTCCATCGAGACCGAGCTCTCATAAGAAAATACTATCTTTCACCAGTTCATCAGAGATAATATACCCTTGATTAAGAAGAATTCCAACAGCAATCGCAAGATCAAAACTTGGTCCTGTTTTTTTAATATTTGCAGGAGCAAGATTAACCGTGATACGAGTCGGAGGAATACGTGCTCCTGATGATTTTAAGGCACTTTTTAAGCGTTCTTTACTCTCTTGGACTCATTGATCTGCAAGACCAACTATAGTAAAAGCTGGAAGCCCTTGGTTAATATCTACTTCGATATCTACTATCGTAGAATCAAGACCGTTTACCGTAATCGCGTGAACAAAAGAAATCATATCTCAAAAAGTGTTAGGTGCTAAGGCTTATGTATATATCTCGAATATATATTATGAGTATAAAAAGTGTATACATTTTTGCAAATAAAAAGCTCTCGACAAGTATGCGAGAGCTTTTGAAAATATATTTTTTAATTTATAAAACCTTGGGTTTGGGCTTCTACGAGTTTTGTAAATATTCCATTCTTCACCATAAGTTCTTCATAGCTTCATCGTTCTACTATCTTTCATTGATCAAAGACAAAGATGGTATCAGCTTTCATAATAGTTGAAAGTCTATGAGCGATAATAAAAGTGGTTCTATTCTTCATAAGTTCATCAAAAGATCCTTGTAGATACTTCTCTGTTTGGGCATCAAGAGCTGAAGTAGCTTCATCAAGGATAAGTATAGGTGCATCTTTGAGAAATGCTCTTGCAATAGCGAGTCTTTGTTTTTCTCCCCCTGAAAGTTTTACTCATCTTTCTCAAACGATAGTATCGAATCAATCAGAAAGATGTTTAATAAAATCGGAACTATGCGATTTTTTTGCCACTCGTTCTATATCAGCTTGAGATGCTTTCGTATCAAGACAAATATTTTCTCAGACCGTGGTATTAAAAAGTGAATTATCTTGGAAAACAATTCCTATATTTTTTCGCAGAGATTCCTGTGTCACATCATATATAGAAATCCCATCTATTTTGATGTCTCCTTGTTGTGGTTCAAAAAACCTCAGAAGCATATGAGTCATAGTAGTTTTTCCAGAACCCGTATGCCCAACAAATGCTATTTTCTCTCCAGCCTGAATTTCAAAGTGAATATCTGAAAGTATATTTCTTTTCCCATCATAAGAAAAGTATACATGTTCAAATGTTATATTTCCCTGAACATTTCTCAGTTTTTTTGCTCCCGTTTTATCCTGTACTTCTATAGGAGTCTCAAGGATATGGAAATATTCTTTTATAGATGCAAGGTTCCAAAAGAATCCTTCTAAAGTCCAGGTAAGATCTTCTATCGCAGATAAGAAAATACTCGAAAAGCTCAGAAACATAACAATAGAACCAAGGGATATCTCTCCCATAATATAGAGGTAACTTCCAAAGGATATCACTACGATAGAAACAATAATTTTTAGAATTTGTGAAAAGCAAACAATAGCTCCCCACCAAACCAAAATTGGGAGTTGTTTTTTGAGTCTTTGATCGGTTAATTTTTTAAGTTGTTGTTTTTTGAGATCTGAGAGGACAAAACTTTTAACAATCGGAATATTTGAAAAAGTATCTCCATAATGTGTTGAAAGTTGTGAGTAAATATCTTCTATATTTTCTTGTTTTTTAAAGGTAGAAGAAGATACGAAATAGGTCACAAATGCTGAAAGTATTCAAATAATAATAACGATAAGTCCCATCATCATATGCAAATATAGAACGAGAGGTATCATTATGAGCACAATAAAAATACTCGGAAGAGCTTTTCTAAAAATTTCAAGCTGTATTCTAAAAATACCATCTACTCCTCTGGTAATTTTTTTTACCAGTTGTCCAGAATTTGCATTGAGATGAAAACGAAGTGAAAGATCTAAAGTATGATTGAAAAATCAAGAAATAGACTCTTGAACATAAAAGTGTGCTTGTCTATCTGAATAAATAGAAACATAGAGACGAATAAAAATAGTACAAAGTCCTATCCCTACCCAGACTCAAAGAGTCGAAAAAAGGAGAGTAAATGATTTCGATGTTGTATCTCAGAGGGTAATTAAAATATCTATCACTTTCTTAAAAAAAATAGGCTCAAGAAGTATAAGAAAAGCAAATAATCCGTTCGCAAATCCTAGACTATAGGCAAGTTTTTTATTTCTTGAGAGGAGCTTTATAGTTTTAAAAATGATAGGAAACATATAAAAATGAAATTTAAAAATAAAATCCTTCTTGAAGTATAATCAAAGAAGGATTTTTATGAAGTTTTAAGATGTTTATTTATATTTACTATAATCAAATTGTTTGAGTTCTCCATCTACCTTTCGAATAATATCAAGTATCACAGAAACGATGATAATAAGTCCTGCTGCTGAGATAATGAAATCTATAGATTGTCCCATCACTTTTCCAAGAATATACGGCATAACTGCAATAGTAGCAAGAAATCCTCCTCCAAAAAGATTGAGATGATTGGAAACTCGCCCTAAATAATTTGCTGTTTCTTCTCCTGGTCGTACTCCTGGAATATACCCTCCTCGTTTTTGAATACTTTCAGCAACTTGTTCTGTATTGAAAGTAATAGAAATATAGAAAAATGAAAATGCAAGAACCAGCGCAAAATATACAGCGATAAATATCCAAGAAGGATTTTGCATACTAAAATATTTCAAGAGTAATTCTCCTACTACTTTTGAATTTCCTGCACTCGTATTTGCAAGAATTTGTCCTAATATAGCTGGAAAAGTAACAATAGAGATAGAGAAAATAATAGGAATCATCCCTGCTTGATTCACTTTGATAGGAAAATATGATTTTTCTTCTCCTCCTGTTTTTGCATAAATAATAGGAATTCTTCGGTGCCCTTCAGTAAATTTAATAATCACATAAATAATTACAAGAGTCGCTATAAAAAGAGCTGCAAAAAGCGGGTATTGTTGAGTAGAAATATACTGGAGAATCGTTCCTGGAACTGCTGAAAGAACTCAAGCCATGATAATGATAGAAATACCATTTGATATCCCGTACTCTGTCATGACTTCTCCAAGCCACATCAAAAATATTGTACCAGCCGTTGCTATGACCATAGCTGTAAGAACTGTTTGCATATTGCTTACATCTATAATAGTCCCTCCTGCGAGAGAGTTCAGAAGAATGATCATTCCATAACTTTGAAGAAAAGCTATAGGAAGAGTAAGCCATCTTGTAATTTTAGTTATTTTCTTTTGTCCTTGTTCTCCTTCTTTTTGCATATCACCTATTCTTGGAACAATAACTCCAAGAAGTTGAATAATAATCACCGCATTAATATAAGGGGAAAGCCCCATAAGAATAATAGAAAAGTTTTCAAGACCTCCTCCCATAAGAGCTGAGAAGAAAGAAAGCCCCTGCTGTCCTTCCATCATAGCAGTAACTCACGATGTATTTACTCCAGGAATAGGAATCACCGAAAGAAATTTATATACAAGGACAAGAAGCAAAGTTGCAATAATCTTTTTACGAAGATCCTGAATCGTAAATATAGATTTTAAAGTATCAAGTATCATACAGTAATAATAAAGGGTAAAGAATATTCTAGAAAGAATTATACATTGAAGAGAAAAAAAGTCCAAACGAAGTTGGACTTTTTTTTATTCTGCAACTTGTGTTATGATATGAAGTGTCCCTCCAGCTTTTTCTATAGCAGCTTTTGCTGTGAGAGAAGCAGCATCAACCGTAAGAGTTACTTTCAAAGTAAGTTCACCAGCTCCAAGAAGTTTCACTGGGAGTGATTTTTTTGTAATAATATTATGATGAAAGAGAACATCTTTCGTAATATCAACTACTCCTGCTGTAGCAAGTATTTCAATACTTGAAAGATTTACTACATTATAGTGTTTTTTAAATTTTGAATTTGAAAATCCTCGTAGTTTTGGCATTCTTCGGAAAAGAGGAGTTTGACCTCCTTCAAACCAATCTGGAACACCTCCACCTGCTCGTGAATTTTGACCATTCATTCCTCTTCCACAGAAAGATCCTTTTCCAGAAGCATTTCCTCTTCCAAGTTTCTTGGATTTTCTTCTTGCCCCTGCTGTTGGCTTAATTGTATGTAGTGTAAGCATAATATATAGGTAGTATCTCTCAAAAAAGAGAGAAAAATAATTTATTTAAATGAAGTGAGTGCCTTGAGTGTTGCTTTTGCATTATTGATAAGATTCGTAGAACCATATCTTTTTGCAAGAATATCTGTATATCCAGCAACAGAAAGAACTTTTCGAGCTGATCCTCCAGCAATGATTCCAGTTCCTTTAGATGCAGGATGAACCATAATTTTTGCTGCTTTAAATTTTGCAGTTACGTTATATGGAACAGTTCCTTCTTCCATTTTTACATGTATCATATTTTTTTTTGCAGAAGCAATAGCTTTTGCTATAGCGTCTACCACTTCCCAGCTTTTTCCAGTTCCAAGACCTACTCGACCTTTTCCGTCTCCAAGAACCATAACAGCTCTAAATCGAAGCTGTCGTCATCCTGCTGTTACTCGAGTTACTCGATCAATCGCAAGAAGTTCTTCTCGAAAATCTTTTTTTGGTTTTGAGTTATCTTGGTCCCCTTTTTTTGGGTTTCTTTTTCCTTCAAGTGCCATATCTGCAATAATTAAGAATAATTAAAATTGTAATCCAGCTTCTCGAGCAGCATCAGCAAGAGCTTTTACTCTTCCGTGATATCGAAATCCTCCTCTATCAAATACTACTTCTTGTATTTTCAGTTCTTGTGCTACTTTTGCTATTTGTGTTCCAACAAGTTTTGCAAGCTCTGTTTTTGTTGCCTTTGTTGTGATTTTTAAGTCAGAAGCAGAACAAAGAGTTGTACCAGCTTCATCATCTATCATTTGAGCATAAATATGCGTACTCGTTCGAAAAATATTAAGTCGAGGACGTGCTGCAGTTCCTGAGATTTGAGATCTCACTCGAACTTTTCTTCGAAGTCTATTTACTTGTTTTTGTAACATACTCTCTTGTACTTATAAAATAATGATTTCTATTTATGTCTATTTAGAACCTGTTTTCCCTGCTTTTCTTCTTACTTTTTCACCAAGATATTTGATTCCCTTGCCTTTATATGGTTCTGGTTTCTTTTGTGCCTTGATTTTTGAAGCAAATTGACCTACTTTTTGTTTATCAATTCATGAAATATGAATGACGTTTTTTAATTTTTCATCTGGAGTTACTTTCAAATCTGAAGAAATATCAATTTCTACTTTATGAGAAAATCAGATAGAGAGTACGAGCTTCTGTCCTTGGATATCAAATTTATACCCTACTCCATTTATTTCAAGAGATTTTGTATACCCACTTGAAACTCCGATAACCATGTTTGCTATCACCGAACGTGTTGTACCCCAAAGAGCTTTTGCGTCATCTCCAAGAGGAGTAACAGTGATAGTATTTTCTTCCATTTGTACCGCAACTTTTGATGAAAAATCAAAACGAAGTGCTCCTTTCTCTCCTTTCATTTCAACTGTATTTCCTGTAATTTTTGCTTCAACTTTTGCAGGAAGAACAATAGGAAGTTTTCAGATTCTTGACATAATATAATATTTTTAAGTAAATTACGATCAGGGAGTATCCCTGTCTGCATTTTGTATGTTGCTTAGTATATTTCGCAGATAAGTTCTCCTCATACATTAAGAGTTCGTGCTTCATATCCAGTAACTACTCCTTTTGGAGTGGAAACGATAAATATTCCTTTCCCATTTCTTGATTTTCGAATATCTTTTGATCCAAGATAAATTCTTTGTCCTGGTCTCGAAATTCTTCGAAATGTTGGCATAACAAGAGTCTTTCGAATATTATTGAGAGTAATATTGAGGTCTTTTTTTCCTGCTTCAAGTTCAACGAGTTCAAAATCAACAATATATTTATTTTTTTTCAAAATAGTAAGTATATCTTGCTTCATTTTTGAATACGGAACAGACGTATCTTCCTTTCTTGCAAGATATGCATTTCTTATTCGTGTGAGTAAATCTCCTATCGGATCCAATATCATATGAAATTAATTATGAAACTAAAGCGTGTGTCAGTCCTTTTTTACCAACTTGATTTTCGAACACCTGGAAGTTCTCCAGCGTTTGCCTTTTCTCTAAAACAAATTCTACAAATACCGAAATTTCCAAGATATCCTCGAGTTCTTCCACAATTACTACAGCAGTTAAAAACTTTTGTAGCATTTTTTGGATGTCGTCCATCTGCAATAGCCTGCAGGAATATTTTTTTCAATTTTTGAGATTTTGCAATCTTTGATTTTCTAGCCACTTGTAATTTTTTAAAAAGTATTATTTTACTTCGCAAATGGGAATCCCATTTGAGTGAGGAGTTCTCTTCCTGCTTCTTTGGTTTTTGCTGTTGTTTTTACTGTTATTTGTATTCCATGGTTTTTTACAACGTCATCTTGTGGAACTTCTGGAAATATAGTATGTTCCTTAATTCCGAAGTTATAATTTCCTTCTGTATCAAACGACCGTATACTAATTCCTCGAAAATCTCGAACTCTTGGAAGTACTACATGTATAAGTTTTTCAAGAAAATCATACATATTATCTCATCGGAGAGTTACCGTAAGTCCTACTGGCATACCAGCTCGAAGCTTAAAGTTTGAGATTGCTTTCTTTGCAAGTTTCACTACAGGAGCTTGTCCTGCGATAAGAGCTAAATGTTCTTGAAGGACTCCATAATCTTTATTTCCCATACGAATATAGGTTCCTATTCCCATATTAAGTACTACTTTTTCAATTTTTGGAATTTCCATAACATTTGCACATTGAAGAGTTTCCTTTAGTTTTGGAGCTATCTCTTTTGTGTAGGTTTCTTTTAAGGTCATCTGACAGGAAGTTATTATTTAATAATACAGTCTTTTGCTGGCTTGTTTGTTTCTTTTACAGCTCTTTTTGAATATCGGAATTTTTTCTGAACTCCTTTTTCTTCTATCATTACGTATCCTATTCTCGTAGGTTTTTTTATGATAGGACATTCAAGCATTACATTGGAAGCATCTATTGATTTTTCCATTTTCACGATTTGTCCTGGATTGGTTCCTTGTTTTTTAATATGTTTCGTTGCGATATTCACTCCTTCTACAAGGACTCTTCCAGTTTTCGGAAATACTTTAAGTACTTTTCCTACTTTTCCTTTATTTTTTCGTGTTCCTGACATTACAACAACACTATCTCCTGATCTAATTTTCATAAGCTCTCCTAGGTAAGTAAAAAATAATTATAAAACTTCTGGGGCAAGTGATACAATTTTATTGTATCCTTTTGCTTTGAGTTCTCTTGCTACTGGTCCAAATATACGAGTTCCTTTTGGATTTCCATCTTCTCCAATAATAACACATGCGTTATCATCAAATCGAAGGTAACTTCCATCTGGTCTTTTAATTTCTTTAGAAGTTCGAACGATCACAGCTTTTACTACTTTTTTCTTTTTAATCGTTCCATCTGGTGCTGCTTTTTTTACAGAACATACTATAACATCTCCGATAGAAGCATATCTTCTATGTGATCCTCCAAGAACTTTTATGCAAAGAACTTCTTTTGCTCCAGAGTTATCTGTTACAACGAGTCTTGATTCTGTTTGTATCATAATGGTTTAACTTTAATTTTTTGAAATATTTATGCTGCGACTACGGTCCATCGTTTCAATTTTGAAAGAGGTCGTGATTCACTTATAGTGACAACATCTCCTACGTGATGTGTATTTGCTTCATCATGAGCATAAAATTTACTCGTAACTTTATACTTTTTATGATATTTTGCATGACTCTTATAAGTATCTACCGATACTACAATAGTTTTATCCATTTTATCACTGACTACTTTTCCTGTTATCGTTCTCATTGTATGAAATATTTACCTATAAAATACTAGTTTTGAATCTGTGATTGAAGTGTTTTGAGAGATGCAATATATCTTCTCATAGCTTTGATCACATGAGTTTGTTTTTGTTCTCCTGCTACGAGTTTCATCTTCATAGTATAGAGACCTTTTTGAGCTGTTTTAAGCTCTTCTACGAGTTTTTCTGCTGTAAGTTTTCTCACAACATCTGTCGTTTTTATGTTCAAATCTTTTAGTGCTTTCATTTTTTTAATCTGGATGATTAATCAAGTATAATTTTTGTCTTTACTGGAAGTTTATGAGATGCCAGCGAAAAAGCTTCTCTTGCAACTTCTGGAGTAACTCCTGTCATTTCGAACAAGATTCTTCCAGGTTTTACAGGAGCTCTATACATTTCTACAGATCATTTTCCTCATCCCATCGGTACTTCAAGAGGTTTTGTCGTATATGCTTTATCTGGGAAAATTCGTATCCAAATCTTTCCACCTCGTTTTACAAATCGAACCATCGCTCTTCGAGCAGCTTCTATTTGTCGAGAAGTGATATACCCTCGTGTCGTAGCCTTCATAGCAAATTCCCCAAAAGCAACTTCAGAACCTCGGATTGCGAGGCCTTTGAGTCTCCCTCTATGGGTTTTTCTATATTTTGTTTTCTTTGGTTGCAACATTGTAAGCTTGAGTTAGTATATAAATATTTTTTATGAGTCAAGTTTTTTTGACTTTTTGTATATGTCTCCTTTATATATCCAAACTTTCAATCCTATAGTTCCATACACTGTCTCTGCTCTCATAGTAGAATAGTCGATATTTGCTCTAATAGTTTGAGTTGGAATATTTCCTTCTTTAAAGGTTTCTTTTCGTGCAATTTCTGCACCATTGAGTCTTCCTCCAACTTTTACTTTCATTCCTTGAGCTCCTTTTTCCATTGCTTTTGCAAGAGCTTGTTTAATAGCTCGTTTGTAAGGCATTCTTTTTTCTATTTGGTTTGCGATACCAAAGGCAACTATTTTTGCATTCGTATCTGGTTGTTTTACTTCTTTTACATTGATAACGTATTTTCCTCAAAGTTTATTATGAAGTTTTACTTTGATAGCTTCTACGTTTTCTCCTGTTTTTCCAAGAATAAGTGAAGCTTTTGCAGTAAAGATATCGATAATGATATTTTCTTGGTCTTTTGAGATGAGGAGATCTCCTACAGGAATCCCTGTGAGTTCCTTCTTCATCATTTCTCGAATTTTAATATCAAGAGTAATGGCATCTTTATAACTTTTTGTATCTCCAAACCATGAAGATTTCCAGTTTACGATGTATGGAAGTCTAAATGCTATTGGACTAACTTTATGTCACATAGGGTGTAAATTATAGTTTATAAATTCTTTTAAGAGGTCTAGAAAAAAATATTTTCTCCGGATAACTCTGGGCTATATTTATTTGCGTTACTATTTCACTTGGAGTTCTAAACGTATATTTGACGTTCTTTTCAAGATAGGATGCATTCTTCCTCGTGAAACTGGTCTTCCTCTTTTATACACAATACCTTTCGTAATAATGAGTGTATTCAAGTAAAGATTTGCGCTATCTTGATTATCATTATGTTGTGCATTGTGAACTGCTGAATGGACTACTTTATAAAGAATGTCTGCTCCTTTCTTTGGTGCGAATTTCAGAAACTTAAGCGCTTCTTGTGCATTCATACCTCGAACTACTTCCGCAACTACTGCGAGTTTTTTTGGAGAGATTCTGATGTTATTTGCGTTTGCTTTCATGACAATTATATAAATTGTAAGTAAAAATTATTTTCTGTTTCCTGAATGTCCTCGGAAAACTCTTGTATGAGAAAATTCTCCAAGTTTGTGCCCTACCATATCTTCTGTTACAAAAACTGGAGTATGAGCTTTTCCGTTATGTACTCCAAATGTATGTCCTACAAATTCTGGAATAATAGTACAGTCTCGAGACCAAGTCTTGATAACTGTCTTTTTCCCTGCTTCGTTGAGTTTTTCAACTTTTTTAACGAGTCGGTCATATACATATGGTCATTTTTTTAAACTTCTTGTCATACAATGATTTCTATAAAATAAAAGTTACAATTACATCATGAGTTTTCCTTTTCGAGTCTTGAGTATCCATTTCCCTGTTGTCTTCTTTCTGCTTCGTGTTTTCTTTCCAAGAGCTGGAAGTCCCCAAGGAGTTTTTGGAGCCTTCATACCGATAGGAGCTCGTCCTTCTCAACCTCCATGTGGATGATCAACTGGATTCATAGCTTTCCCTCGAACCGTAGGTCTTTTCCCCATCCATCGAGTTCGTCCTGCTTTTCCGATAGTTACTTGGTTATGATCAGGGTTTGAAACTTGACCAAGAGTTGCATAACATTTCTTATGTATGAGTCGAACTTCTCCTGAAGGCATTTTTACTTGAGAATATTCTCCTTCTTGTGATATTACCAGTCCTGAAGAACCTGCAGCTCGAATACTTGATGCTCCTTGTCCTACAATAAGTTCAAGGTTATAGACCGTAAGTCCTACTGGAATATTTCCGATTTCAAGTCTATTTCCACTGATAAGACTTGCTTTTTCTTCTGTAACAATTTTATCACCTACTTGAACCGTTGTATGAGCAAGAACATATCGTCTTTCTCCATCTGCATAACATACAAGAGAAATGAATGCTGATCGATATGGATCGTATTCTACTGTTTCTACACGAGCTGGGATTCCTTTTTTATCAGTCATGAAAAAGTCTACCAATCGGTATTTTTGAGCATGTCCTCCACCTTGGTGTCGTATAGTGATACGACCTGTGTTATTTCTCCCCGCATGCTTTTTAAGAGTCACAGTAAGACTTCGGCTTCGAATAGAAGTAGTGATTTCTGAATAATCAATTCCTGTCATTCCTCTTCGACCTGGAGTTGTTGGTTTAAATTTCTTGAGTCCCATTGGTATATAGTTTAAATATAAGCTTCTCTATTGAAAATTATTTTACAAGAGTTACATCAAGCACGTCTTTTGCATTTTTTAAAGTAACATATGCTTTTTTCCCAGAAGTTCTTCTTGTTTGCAAATTTTTCTTTTTTCCAAATTTAAATTTTGCAATCACATTTACGATATTTACACTCGCAACTTCTAATCCATAGATTTGTTTAATAGCCATTTTCACGTCTATCTTTGTTGCATCTGGAGATACTTCAAATGCATATCGTGCTTGTCCGATTTGCATGTTTGCTGTTTTTTCAGTAACAATCGGTTTTCGTAGTATTGTATACAGTCTCATAATCGAGGAGTAAATTTATAATAAGTAAGGAAACTATGCAGTAAGCGCATTGAGTTGCGCAAGTGCATCCTCTGGAAGGATAAGAGTCTCATATTTAAGCAAATCAGCCATATTAAGGTAACTTGCATGTATTGTTTTTATTGTTTTGAGATTTGCAGAAGATTTTTCTACATTCTCATTTCTTGTAGCAAGAGCGATAAGTGCTGTTTTTCCAAGTGGAAGAGCTTGCATTACTGCGTTCATTGCCTGTGTTTTCATCTCTTTCATATCAAGAGTTCTCACTACTACGAGTGCATTTGCCTGTACTTTTGCAGAGAGAACACAGAAGAGAGCTCTTTGTCTTTCTTTTCTATTCATCTGAAGAGTAAAATTTCGGTTATTTCGTGGACCAAAAACAATACCACCTCCTCTTCGTACTGGAGATCTATTTGCACCCATACGAGCACGTCCTGTTCCTTTTTGTCGATAGATTTTTCGAGTTGACCCTCTTCGTTCTCCTCGTGTTTTTGTATGAGCGATATTCAGTCTTGCGTTTGCGTGTTGCAAAACAAGTGCTCGGTGTACGAGACCTTCATTCATCTCTAAACCAAAAACATTTTCATTAAGAGTTGCTGATCCTACTTCCTTTCATGTTTGATCGTATACTTTCGTTTCCATTTTTTCTTAACTGCTTAATATTAAAGATAGATATGAACAAGCGAATTTCTTGCTCCTGGAACTGGACCTCGTACTCCGATAATCCCAGCTTGCTGGTTTACAATCTCTAGAGGCACATCTCGAAGAGTGAGTTTATCAACCCCCATATGACCGTGCATCTTTTTTCCTTTATGGGTTCGTACCGGTTTTCTGTTTCCGATAGATCCAAGAGCTCGGTGAAATTTAGAACCATGACTTGCAGGACCTCCCGCAAAGTTATGTCTTTTCATAGCACCAGCGAACCCTTTTCCTTTCGAAATAGAAGAAAGAGTAACTTTTTCTACTCCTTCAAGATCTATAAACCCTGCCTCAGATCCGATTTCTTTTTTTCCTTCTTCACTTCGTTCTACAGGAAATTCTCGAACTTCTGAGAATGCCTTGATATTGAGTGTTGATTTATCTTTTTGAAGCTCTGTTGCTTCTTTTTTTACAATACCCACAATAATAGCAGAGTACCCGTCTTTTTCAAACGTTTTGTATCCAACTACTTGCATTTGTGGTATTTCTAGAAGAGTTACAGGGATAAATTTATCACCTTTAATAACTCGTGTCATCTCGATTTTTCGAGCAAGTATTCCAGACATTTTCGTATTTTTTATAAAAATAAAGCTAGAGGTTAAACTTATTTCCTATACTGGAAGTAGTTTAACATAACCTCTTCTTTTCCCACTATTTGAGGGGAAACTTTCTTAAAGCTCGGGTATTGTATGAAATAGTTTCTGCTTGTCAAAAGATTTTTGATACTTTTTTACAAAAACTACTTTTGTAAATACTTTTCAAAAAATGGGATTATATATTCTGAAGTATCGAGAAATTCATGACAACTTTCTTGTTTATTATAGACTTGATAATCTGTATCGAGTTTTTGAGCGAGTACATTTTTTTCTCAGAGCTCTGATCTTGCTAAAGAAATGTTTTTTTCTACATCGGCATATGGAACCGTAGCATCACATCTGGAATACATAAATACAGAGGGAAAGGTATAGTCTTTATAACTTATAGCTGGTGCTATTCCTGACGAGTTCGAATATTGAAGAGCCGTTATTTGTTTTATACGTTCGGAAAGTAGGGCATATCTTCCAATAAATCATCCTCCGTTTGAATGTCCTACAAG
>JAYTJZ010000028.1:0-5028 GCA_043730605.1 Candidatus Altimarinota bacterium | reverse complement strand
AGTCAGAAAGTGATACGATAACTCAGCTCCAGAAACTTCTGACAGAGATATGAGAGTATACTGGAGCTATAGATGGCTCTTATGAGACTCTCAAACCTCAACTTATCGCACTTCAGATGAAACTCGGTATTATAGATAGAACGGATCACTGGGAAGCAGGATACTTTGGAAATAAAACTCGTACAGCTTTGTGGAGTTACTATGAGACGCATACCGTAACTCTTCCTTCTCAAAACTATACTCTCTCTGTTTCTGAAAAGCAAAAACTTGCAAGTGCTCTTGAGTCTATAAAAATACAACTCAAAAAACAAGAGCTTCGAACAGGAAAAACAACAGAAGCTCGGCTTGCGAGTCTCAAAAAACAAATAGAAACAGCTCTTCCTCAAATACAAGAAGTTCAAATGAAAGCAAAACTTTCCTATCTCCAAGAACTTCTCTAAAAATATATATGTAGCAGAAAAAGCTGAGGCTTGTCAATCAAGAATCTCAGCTTTTTTTATGTTTTATGAAGAAATATTCAGGAAAATATGCTAGCATACTTATATATTATTTTTATGAACTTTTATGAAACGATTTTTTACACTCTTTTTGATACTTCTTTTTATTTTCGGAAATATAGTTCCTCTGAGTTCTACTTTTGCTCACGAATCAAGCGAAGATGAAAACACCTATTTTGTAGTGACAGCCTATTACTCTCCTCTTCCAAAGCAGGAACACTATCTCACTGGAAACTATGAAGATGAAATCATCCTCAATGGAAAATGAATCGCAGGAGCTTCTGGGAAAAAAGTATTTTCAGGGATGCTCGCTGCTCCAGGAAAGTATAGTTTTGGAACAAAGATATACTTAGATGGATTGGGAATCGGTGAGGTATCGGATCGAGGTGGAGCGATTGTTCCTGCATGACAAAGAGGATATTCTCATGATCGGATCGATGTATGGATGGGTTTTGGAGATGAAGGTCTCAAAAGAGCTATATTTTGGGGAAAACGAGAAGTGTATGGATATATCGTAGATTCTGGAAATACTCCAACTCTCAATTATGATAGCATTCCTTCTCCTAGTTGGGCAACACAAGGACTCAAAGTTTGAGAGAAAAGTATTCCCGTTTCGGATATTTTTGATATTTCACTTATGGAAGGAAGTGAGAGTACTCGTATCACCGAGCTTCAAAATATCCTCGTGGAGCTTGGATATCTCAAAAGTGACTTAGTAAGTGGGGTATATGATGCTCACACGATAAGTGCAATATATGATTTTCAAATCAAAGCATCTATCCTCGTTTCCGAAAAAGATATCGGAGCTGGAGTCTATGGTCCAAAAACTCGAAAAGAACTCGAGAAACTCTATACCGTATATAACAAAGAAAAACAAGAAAAAGAAAACTTTGAAGCTCAAATAGCTCCTCTTCGAGAAACATCATTTTCACAGGCAGAAAAGCACGTGAGCAGTCTTGAAAAACCAGAGTTTGGAGAAATATCTCCTCGGGTTCGAGAACTTCAAAAAACTCTTGAAAAACTCGGATATTTCCCACATAAAGATACAGCTATCTTTGGAGTAAAAACACAAAATGCCCTTCTCGAATATCAAAGTAAAAAAGAACTTATATCCACTCCAAGTGATCTCGGAGCAGGAACATTTGGTCCACAGACACGAGCACAGTTCACGAAGGATCTTGCAGAAATATATTTTAGAGAAATATTAGAAAAAGAAAAACTCACAGAACAGTATAAAAAATATTATGAATCTGAAAATATCATTTCAAGTGAAGAAACTCCAAAAGTAAGTCTTTCAGATATCAGTACAAAAATATAAAAATCTCATATAAAAAAACCAGCTTACGCTGATTTTTTTATTTTCATAACATCTACATCCCATTTCCTACTACTACTTTTGCAACTCGTAGTACTTTATCTCCGAGCATATAGCCTTTTTCAAATTCATCGATGATAATGCCTTCTTTTCCCGGAACTTGAGTCATAACCTCATGAAGTTCTGGATTTACGGTGTTTCCTTTTGAGGTAAAACTCTGCACTCCCATTTTTTCCAAGTCTTTTAAAAGAGATTTTTGGAGTGCAAGTACACCATCATAGAGTACTCCTGTTCTCATATCTTCTGGAGTTCCAGATATCATACGCTCAAGGTCATCGAGTCGTGGAACTATCTTTTTGAGGATATCAGCTCGTAAAAATCCAAGCATATCAGATTTGTCACGTTCTGTACGTTTCGTGAAATTTTCATAATCAGCCTGTGTACGAGCCAGAAGCTCTTTAAGTCGAGCGATTTCTCCATTCTCGCTTTGCTGTGTTTCTAGTTCTTCTTGTGCTGGACTTTCGACTTCTATTTCTTGTTCTATTTCTTCTTCATCGTGTGGTTGCGACATATTTTTCTTTTTTACATAAATATTTTTACGCAAAAAGTGTATGAAAAATATCGAAAAAATCAAGTCTCTTTTTCTAATTTTCTTGAGTAAAAAAGTTACGAGTAAGCAAACGTATGTTTCTTGTTTTCTTTTCTATTTTCTTCCATCTTTCTTGTTCTACAGGCCCATAGGTACGTAGAAATTTTCACCACTCTCATCCATATCACAATATATCCAGTACAGACCAATGCATTTTTTGGCTGTTTTCTTCTGAAATACAGGAAAGAAGGATATCTAAATGTTCTATATCATTATTATCTTTGAGTTTTTGAAAAAAAGACCAATCAATTCCATAAATATTATTTCGAGTGATGGATGTAACGAGAATTGCGGTATATCAAGCTAGAATCCCTTTCATCAATACTCTTCCATTTTCCCCTTGCATGCTCAAAATATTTTCAGGAGTAATAGAGTTTATAACATGGGAGCATCCGAGAGTCTTATCAGCAATAAGTTTCACAAGAACTTTTTCATCTATACCTCAAAGAGTATCTGAGTTAATATACTGAATGAGAAGTTCTGTGGGATAATTTTTATCACTTTTTCCTGTTTGTAAATATGTTTTCAAATCTTCAGAAATACTAAAACTTTTTTCTACTTCATCGTTATTTTCAGTTTTTTTACTTTTAATTCAGTCAATAATACGACGAACGGTTGCTTTTACTTTTTCTTTTTCTTCTTCTCAGAATATGATTCAAGATTGTATAAGTTTATTTTCTCAAAGCACGAGAGCAGCCTGGATATTTTCAACCGTACATCTCCCTACTTCTGCTTGCAGATGATGATATCTACAAAAATCTTCCCATACAGGAATAATACCTTTTAAAGCTTCTCGTTTTTCTGATGTCGAAATCGAATCATCTCACAGAGTTTGAAGAAAATTGTAGAGTACCAGAAGAGGATCGTGTATTTCAGAGATGTGTTCTCCCATGATATATTTTTTAAATATCTAATATTTTTGATTATAATAAAATATATTAAGAAAGAAAATATAGTTATATCAATAGTAGAATTTAGCTCAATGACGAAAGTTATTTTTTTTTGACTTTATGTTAGGTAATGTATAATATATTTACTTTATATTATAAAAATGTGATATGATACTTTGGAATAAGAAAGAGCTCATCAAAAAATCAAAAGATAGACTAAGTGAAAAAGAAAATTTTATGTATCTTTTATTATCCGAAGCGAGCATTATAATACTATTATTTACACCCTTTCTTGATGCTCGACTTGGTATAAATTATGGGTACTATGATGTTGTTAATACTATCTTAATCTCCATATTTCTTTTATTTATTACGTATTATCTCTATAGTATTAATAAAAAAGATTTCTTAAGTAGATATCTTGCGATTTCTTTTGTAGCGGGAATTCGAAGTATCGTTTTTGTATTTCCAATCGCAGTTATTATATATATTATAAGTTTTGGATTTATATATTGAGATACTATTCCTTTACAAACAGGAATTTATGAGGTAATACTTACTGGAGTATATCTTCTATGAATATGATTTCTCATGAGAAAATATTTTTTAGAACTCAATAAATAGTCTTTCTCTTCTCTCAAAAACTCCTCTTTCGAGGAGTTTTTTTATATCACTAGACTTTCCCTAATATTTTCATATATTTTTCATATATTATCTAAATATCTTCTATGAAATATATCTCTTGGAATGTAAACGGTATACGAGCCGTGCTGCAAAAAAACTTTTTAGAATTTCTAGAAACAGAAAGTCCAGATGCGATAGGACTCCAGGAAGTAAAAGGAAGTTTTGAACAACTTACGAAAAAAGACCAAGAAGCACTTACAGAGCTAGGATATCATATCTACTGGAATGCTGCACAAAGACCAGGATACTCTGGAACAGCAGTACTCTCAAAACAGGAAGCAGAGAGCGTATACTATGGGATAAATCCTGAGAGTTTTGATACTGCAAGTGTGGAGTATGTAGATGAAACTCTTCTGGAAAATCATGAAGGACGAGTCGCAACACTTGAGTTTGCTGATCATTATTTTGTTACCGTTTATACTCCAAACTCAAAAGATGATCTATCACGGCTTGGATATAGATATACGGTGTGGGATAAAGCTTTTTTACAGTATCTCAAATGGCTCGAAATGAGTAAACCTGTCATCGTGTGTGGAGATCTCAATGCGGCACATCAAGAAATAGATCTTGCACGTCCAAAACAAAATACGATGAGTGCTGGTTTTACGAACGAAGAACGAGAAGGCATGACAAACTTCATAGAAGCTTGACTCATAGATACATTTCGACATCTCTATCCTGATACTCAGGATGCTTATTCTTGGTGGAGCTATAGAGCTGGAGCAAGAGCTCGAAATGTATGATGGAGGATAGATTATTTCTTGATATCGCAGAGTATCCTTCCAAAACTTCAGGAAGCAAAGATATATAGCGATACCCTTTGAAGTGACCACTGTCCCGTAGGAATAAAAATTATTTTCTAGTATGAACTTTTACCAAAAACATATTCCAGAAGATCAAAAAATCGAAGCCGTATTTCATCAACATTGGTTGGTGGTACTTGATAGTTTTATACTTTGGCTTTCTTTTGGAGCTTTTATTCCATCTTTTTTG
>JAYTJZ010000027.1:0-5046 GCA_043730605.1 Candidatus Altimarinota bacterium | reverse complement strand
TATTTTTTATCCCTTTTGGAGATGCTGATGCTTTAGAAAAACAGTTTGAAATCTGCGAAAAAATAGGAGTTCCTGTTGCTGCTGCGATGTTTGAACCGATTCAGTGAGAAGCAGGAGGGATAGTTCCTCCAGATGATTTTTGGCCACGAGCGAGAGAACTCACCAAGAAGTATGGAGCGTTGCTTATCGCAGATGAAGTGCAAACGGGACTCGGACGAACAGGGAAGATGTGGGGAGTCGATCATTGGAACGTTGTTCCAGATATCATCACCACAGCCAAAGCTCTCGGAGGAGGGGTGATGCCCATTTCAGCATTTTCATCCACGAAAGAGATATGGGAAGTGATGATGCATCCAAATCCTTTTATCCATACGACCACTACTTGAGGAAATCCTCTTGCATGTAGTGCAGCTCTTGCAGCGATTGAAGTTGCTCTTCGAGAAGATTTTCCTAAACAAGCACAGCAAAAAGGAGACTATATCATGAAAATACTCCAAAAACTTCATAAAAAATATCCAGGAATTTATGAAAGTATCACTGGAAAATGACTTCTCATCGGACAACACTTTGTCTCGAAAGATATAGGGTATAAAGTTTCAGCTCTTGCCTTTCAGAAAGGACTTTTGATGGCAGGAACCCTCAACTCAGCACAAACGATTCGTATAGAACCACCGATAGTTGTGAGTTATGAGGAAATCGATAGAGGACTTGCTATTCTCGAAGAAGCTCTTGCAGAAATCTTTGCAAACTTGAATCCAAAAGGAGTAAAAAAGAAAAAGTTTTTTGGAATATTTTAAGCATTTCTTAAGACTCACCTATAAAATTATTGTTATTTTCTAAAAAACTAAAAAATTATGGAAAACTCTGTCTATGATGCATTTGAACACGCACAGAAACAAATACGAAAAGCTTGTGACCTCTATGGAGAGTGTCGACTGGATCAAAATAAATACGAAGTGATTTCTCATCCTCGAAGAATCATAGAAGTAAATATTCCCGTAAAAATGGATAATGGAAATATTCGTATGTTTACAGGCTTTCGTAGTCAGCATAACGATGCACGAGGACCTTTTAAAGGAGGAATACGATTTCACCAAGATGTCAATCGAAACGAAGTAAAAGCACTTTCGATGTGGATGAGCTTCAAGTGTGCGGTGATAGATATTCCACTTGGAGGAGGAAAGGGAGGAGTGATAGTAAATCCTAAGGAACTTTCTCTCTGAGAACTTGAGAGGCTTTCACGAGGATATGTTCGAGAACTTTACAAATATATCGGTCCAGAAACAGACGTTCCTGCTCCAGACGTCAATACGACTCCACAAATTATGGCTTGGATGATGGATGAATACTCAAAACTCGTAGGAGTGTATTCTCCTGGAAGTTTTACGGGAAAACCACTCACGAGTGGAGGTTCAAAAGGTCGAGGAAGAGCTACAGCGCAGGGAGGAGTGTATGTACTTCAAAAGATTATGGAACTTCGAGGAGAAACCCTCACTTGAAAAACAGTTATCTTGCAAGGAGCAGGAAATGCGGGACTTACGATGGCAGAAATCATTATTGGACTTGGAGCAAGTATCATAGGGATATCTGATTCACGAGGAGGGATTTATAACCCAAAAGGTCTTGATATCGCAAAAATAACAGCAATCAAAGAAGCAAAAGGAACCGTTCACGATTATGAAGATGCTCTCAAAATGGGAGAAGCAGAAGTATTGACTCAAGCTTGTGATATCCTCATCCCAGCTGCTCTTGAAAATCAAATCACGAAAGAAAATTCTTCATATATCCAAGCAAAAATCATCCTTGAACTCGCAAATGGTCCAACCACTCCAGATGCTGATGCTATTTTAGAAGCAAAAGGAGTGGCTATTATTCCAGATATTCTTGCAAATTCAGGAGGGGTTATGGTGAGCTATTTTGAACAAGTGCAAAATAATATGAACTATTATTGGGAAGAAGAGGAAGTAGATGCAAAACTTCATAAAAAAATCACTGCAGCAGCAGAGTCTGTATTTCATACTGCTTCAGAATATCAAACGAGCTATCGAGCAGCAGCCTATATCATCGCTATGAAACGTATTTTTGATGCGATGAAAGATAGAGGAGAGATATAATATTTGCGAAAAAATGAAAGAAAGGCTATTATAGAGATATAGTAGTTTTTTATTTTTATTTATGCGACTTCCAAGATTTATAGAAACATTTGTTGGGAAATGAAAGGAGGAACCTTCAAATTTGTATGATGACAAAAATGCTTTTATGCATGCACTTGAAAGAAAAAAAGCGAAAAAGCTTGCAGAAAGAGTGAGAACAGGAGAACCACTCTCTCCTGATGAACAAGAATTTTTGCAGTGAGAAGAAATTTGAAAAACGACAGGGGAACTATCATCCGTTGTAGAATTTTCACGTGATGATACAGCATATGTTGTAGAGAGAATTCTTTCTCAAATGTGAGCTGAAAAAATACCAAATTGAATCCCTCCTCTTGAGTCATCTACACTAGAAAAAATACAAATAGATGAGTCGAGTCGTATCGTTATACCAAAATATTTAAGAACTGCAGATATATATGCGAAGAAACTTGCTGGAAAAGAAAGTCTTGCTCTATCAGATATTACAGAAGAAATGATAAGAAATCTTGTTTTGATCGATATTGAGATACAACTCTCTTCATGAACTCGTATCGTAACTCAACTTCATAGAAGAATGAATATAAATGGAATTGAAAGAAGTATTTTTGAATATATATTTCACGTTTCTCAAACGGAAGCTCAAAAAGTTTCATAACTTCACCTTTCCTTAAGCTTTCTTTTTATACTGTTTTTCATATACTGAAAAACAGTATTTTTGTATTTTTTTGAAGTTTCTTTCTTTTTTGTAAAAGGAAAGTATTAAGAATAAAATAATTTATGAAACTTTTTTCTCACTTAAAAACTTCTGAAAAGATATCTCTGAGTTTTACACTTATGAGCTTTTTTTCGATTTTTGTATTTCTGATACTTATCAATATTTCCTATTTCTTTATTTGGTATTCAGAGCAAGAAGAAAAGAGCTTTTCGACGATGAACCAAACCTATCAAAACTATCTCTCTGCAAATGGAAAAATGGAAGAAGTAGAAGCATTTAAAACCTATCTTCTCAGCAAAGATACTCTGATTATTCCACTTGAAGGAGCACTTATATGTTCTCCTGGGGTTGCAAAAAAAGTGACAGAAGATATTTCAGAGATACAAAACAAGTATTTTTATAAAGATGGAGATATCGTATATTTTATATACTCCAAATATTTTGAAAATATTGGAGAAGTAAAAGTATTTTTCGATACCACTCCCTATATTCATTCTCAGATGATTATTCTCAAAATCTGAGTCTTATTTATGTTTCTCGTACTCGTTTTCCAGTTTTTATTTGGAAAAATAATTACAAAGTTTTTACTCCGTGATCTTCAAGTAATCGCAAGAAAATTAGAATTTGTTGATATTAACTCAGACAAAAAGCATATTTTTTGCAATCTTCCAAAACATGATGAGATACGAATCTTAGCTGAAGCCCTCAATCTTTCTTATGATACTATCGATATACAAACACAAAAACTCAAACAGTTTCTTACGGATGTGAGTCATGAGTTCAAGACTCCACTGATGATACTGAGTTCCAGACTCGATGTTTTAGAAAAAAAGTCAGAATCTCAAAAAATCTCTGAGATAGAAATACAAGACTTTTTTTGAGATATTCATAAACATATTGAAAAACTCAACAAACTCTTACAAACTCTCTTTTTTCTTACTCGACTAGAAGAAAAAAATACTCCTCTGAAAAAACAAAAAATAGACGTATATACCTTTATAAAATCTAAGGTAGAAGAAGTGCAAAAAAACTTTCTCTTAAAAAATATTAAAGTACACTATACTATTTCTCCAAGTTTATACTATGAAGTAGAAGAAAATACTTTTGCTATTATTTTAGAAAATCTTCTCACCAATGCTTTCAAGTTTTCTCAGGAAGCAGCAGAAATTTTTATTGAAGCTGATATGCAAAAATACTCTATCAGAGATCAGTGAAAAGGAATAGAACCGTGAGATATGAAACACATATGGGAAAAGTTTTATAGAAAAGATACCAGTATAGAAGGTTTTGGTATAGGTCTCTATCTCGTAAAACGTATTGCTGATATTTCAGGATTTTATATCGATGTAATATCACAAAAATGAAAATGAAGCACTTTTACTCTTTTTTTACACCCATGAAAAAAATCCTCCTTATAGAAGATAATCGTGAAATATCTCAAAATATCAAAGAGTATTTAGAACTTGAACACTTTCATGTGACCCAAGCTTTTGATGGTGAGACAGGTATAGAGCGAGCGACACGCGAAGATTATGATATGATACTTTTAGATTTGATGCTTCCTGGGGTAGATGGAGTGAGTATCGCGAGACGAGTTCGACTCAAAAAAGGAACTCCTATCATCATGATCACGGCTCGAGAAAGTCTCTCGGATCGTTTGGAATGATTTGAAGTAGGGGCTGTAGACTACCTCGTAAAACCTTTTCATCTCAAGGAGCTTTATGCTCGTATCCTCGTTCACATAGGAAAAAAACAACCACTCAGTAGCTGAGAAGAAAACTCCACTCTTATACATATAGGAAATATAGATATTGATCTTGCAAAACATACTTTTTTTAAGGAAGCTCAGGAAATACATCTGACTCAAAAAGAGTTTCTTATTTTTGAAAAACTTTTACTCGAAAAAGAACGTGTTGTGACACGAGGAGATATCATAGAGTATCTCTGGGGAGAAAATGGTTTATTTGAAGGAGGAGATAATAAACTGGATGTTTATATCTCAAATATCAGAGCAAAGCTTGGAAAAAATATCATAAAAACGATAAAATCAGTGGGATACACGCTTTGAGACGGAGATTAAGTTTTTCTTAAGGCTTTTTGTTAGGGTCTTCCCCAGTTGACGAAACTTTAATCTCGTTATACTGGCAGTATGAAAGCAAAAAACAGATATAGAAAATGAGCACGATTTGACAATGCTCA
>JAYTJZ010000026.1:0-5046 GCA_043730605.1 Candidatus Altimarinota bacterium | reverse complement strand
CGAGTTTCGGTATAATGTAAGAATAAAATGATGAAATCTAAACTTAATTATACAACAATTACTCATAAAATTTAACAGTTAACTGGGGAAGACCCATTATAAATATACTTAACTTATGCCAAACAAAGATATAAACCTCGTCGTACAAAATACAGAAAGCACGGTAGTTGCAGAATTTGTTCCATCTCCTCGAAGATCCGAGCAATACCAAAGTGAAGATGCTCTTGAAAAAGAGTTTATTGCACAACTGCAAACCCAAGCCTATGAATATCTCAAGATTCAGAGTGAGGATGATTTGAAAAATAATCTCAAAACACAGCTTGAAAGACTCAATAATTATCAATTTAGCGATACTGAATGGAATTATTTTTTTGAGAGTGAAATCACAAATACCAAACAAGGAATAGAGGAAAAAACAACGACAATACAAGAAGACTATATCAAGATACTGAAGTGTGATGATGGAAAAGAGAAAAATATCTATTTGCTCGATAAAACAAATATTCATAATAATTTTTTACAGGTTATTAATCAATATGCAACAGAAGACGGAGCGAGATCCAATCGTTATGATGTCACGGTTTTGGTGAATGGTCTCCCTCTCGTACACATAGAACTCAAAAGAAGATGAGTTGCGATACAAGAAGCTTTTAATCAGATTAATCGCTATCAAAGAGAAAGTTTTTGGGCTTCAAGTGGACTTTTTGAGTATGTACAACTTTTCGTAATCTCAAACGGAACACATACAAAATACTATAGTAATACGACTCGTTTTTCACATATCCGAGAGCAAAGTAGTAATAACGCAAAAAAATGAAAAAAATCAAGCAATAGCTTTGAATTTACGAGTTGGTGGGCAGATTATACTAATAAACCAATTAGTGATTTGATAGATTTTTCGAAGACTTTTTTTGCGAAACATACGATTTTAAATATCCTGACAAAATATTGTGTTTTCACTGCTGATAAACAGCTTCTTGTGATGAGACCGTATCAGATTGTCGCAACTGAAAAGATTATCAATAGGATTGAGACAAGTTCAAATTATAAAAAATATGGAACGATTGAGGCTGGATGATACGTATGGCATACTACAGGTTCAGGAAAAACTCTGACAAGTTTTAAAACAGCTCAGATAGCAAGCAAACTCATATTTATAAAAAAAGTACTCTTTATCGTTGATAGAAAAGACTTGGACTATCAAACGATGAAAGAATATGATAAGTTCGAAAAATGAGCTGCAAATAGTAATACGAGTACTGCAAAGCTCCAACAACAACTCGAAAATCCAAATGCAAACATCATTATCACGACCATTCAAAAACTCGATAAATTTATCAAAAAAAATAAAGGTCATGGTATTTTTGACGGAGAAATCGTTTTGATATTTGACGAGTGTCACCGCAGCCAATTTGGGGACATGCACAAAGCAATTACGCAGTCATTTAAAAAGTACTATATTTTTGGTTTTACGGGAACTCCTATTTTTGCAGTTAATTCTTCATCAAGTGGGCATTTTGATCTGAGAACAACAGCTCAAGCATTTGGAGAACAACTCCATACCTATACGATTGTTAATGCTATAGCTGATAAAAATGTACTTCCATTTCGAGTGGATTATATCTCAACGATTAAAGAAGCAGAAAATATAGAAGATGAAAAGGTAAAAAATATCGATAGAGAAAAAGCTCTTGCAGAACCAAAAAGAATTAGAAATATTGTAGGTTATATTCGTGAACACTTTGACCAAAAAACGAAACGAAATAGTTTCTATGAACTCAAAGAAAGACGACTCAAAGGATTTAATTCTCTCTTTGCAGTATCATCGATTGATATGGCAAAACTCTATTACACTGAGTTTCAAAAGCAAATGCTTGATGTACCAAGTGACCAAAAACTCAAAGTAGCAACAATTTTTAGTTATTCTCCAAATGAAGAAGAACCAGATGGAACGATTGATGAAAATTCTGAAGATACCACTGGACTTGATGCAACTTCAAGAGACTTTTTAGAGAATGCTATTGTGGATTATAATGTAATGTTTGGAACTTCGTATGATACTTCTGCAGATAAATTTCAAAATTATTATAAAGATGTAAGCCAACGAGTAAAAGATAGGGAAATCGATATTCTTATCGTTGTAAATATGTTTTTGACTTGATTTGATGCAACGACTCTCAATACATTATGGGTAGATAAAAATCTTCAATCACACGGGCTTATACAAGCATTTTCGAGAACGAATCGTATTCTCAATAGTATCAAAACCTTTGGAAATATTGTTTGTTTTCGTAATCTTGAGGAAAAAGTGAATAAGGCTATTTCTTTGTTTTGAAATAAAGAAGCATGAGGTATTGTGTTGTTGAAAACATTTAATGAGTACTATAATTGATACTCTGATAATGGAAAAGAAATAAAATGATACAAAACTTTGGTTTCTGAACTTACTGAAAAATTTCCACTTTGAGTGCGAATTGATTCTGAAAAAGCACAAAAAGAATTTATAAAACTCTATGGTGGTATTTTGAGAGTTCGAAATATACTTACGACTTTTGATGATTTTGTATGACTTGAGATACTCTCACCGCGAGATATCCAAGATTATCATAGTATGTATATCGATTTGTATAATGATTTCAGAAAAGGGAAAGAAGAAGAAAAAGAAAATATTAATGATGATTTGGTTTTTGAAATGGAGCTGATTAAGCAAATTGAAATCAATATTGATTATATTATCGAACTTATCAAAAAATATCATCTCGACCATACGAAAAACAAAGAAATTCTTCTTGATATCAATAGAGCAATTGAATCAAGTATAGAGCTTCGCAATAAAAAAGACCTTATTGAGCAATTCATCGAGTCTCTTGATATTTCTTCATCCGTTGATGGGGATTGGATTGAATTTGTTGAAAAAAAGAAGATTGAAGAACTAGAAAAGATTATCACTGAAGAAAATTTGAATCATGAAGAAACATATAAATTTATTGAAAATTCTTTTAGAGATGGATGAGTTTCCACAACAGGTACAGGAATAACAAAAATTTTACCTCGTATTTCTGCTTTTACTCCAGATGGGAAGAGATGGGAAAAGAAGAAAACAGTGATAGAACGACTTACTCGATTTTTTGAGAGATTTTTTGATATTTCTAAGAAAAATTTTTAATCATTTTATGATATATATAATCCCCATTCCTTCGGGGGATTTTTTATTTGCAAAAAATATAAGAGTAAATAATATACTGTATATATTATGAGTATAAAAATGAAATCTTAAATATTAAAATAAAGTATGATACAAGAATTTGAAGTATCCCAAAAATGAATTGAAAATGCTGCAAAGTATTTTATTCAAACTCTATGAAATATAGATAAATATAAAATACACGAACAAGAAAATATCTCTTCTATTTTTCTCGCTGGAGCTCCAGGAGCATGAAAAACAGAATTTCTTGAAACAGTTTTAAATGATTTACGTGAAAATTTTATCGTTATCGATATAGATATGTATCGAAAGAGTTTTAAATGATATAATGGAGAGAACTCCAGTGAATATCAAAAAACTTCAGTACGAGTTGCTGATAAAGTTTTGAAATTTTGCTTCAAAAATGAACTCAATTTTATATTTGATGGGACATTTCGAAACTATAACAAAGTAAAACAAAATTTCAAACAATGTGAAAAATATGAGAGAAAATGTTTGGTTGCTTTAGTTTTTCAAGATCCGAGAGTATCTTTTTATTATACATTTCTGAGAAAACTCAAAAAGAAAAGAAATGTTCCAATAGATGTTTTTGTAGATGGGTTTTATGGTTCTATAGAAAGTGTATTCTTGGTAAAGAAACACTTTAAAAATGTGGATATAATTATTGCAAATAAGAAATATAACTTTGCCAATAAAGATAAATTTACTTACAATGTTGATTATGCTGTCTCAAATATTGTCGAGTTTTGTAAAAACTATCATATAGCCTATAACAAGGGAATATTTACAAATAGATACAAAGTGAAACTTGACATAGAATCATTTAACGATACACTTTCTAAGCATTTTTGAAAAAAATGATCAATGTTTATGAACATAAAAATGTGGTTTATAAAAAGACTTTATAACCTAAAATAAATGAATATGGATTTACGAAATATAAAAAAAATAATAGAAAAAGGAATAAAAGGGTCTGGAGAAAAACAGGTACAAGTATTTATGAGCTCAGCGAAGTCCATAAAATTTTTCAAAGAAGCAATACGAGAATCAAAAAAATAAAATATCACAAAAAACTCTCAGAGAATTTTCTGAGAGTTTTTTTGATTTTTAAAATTAGCTTTATCCTAAAATTCGCCAAAATATATGAAATAGTTTATACTCAATATGATAGTATATAAATCATAGCTCCATGAATTCAGCAGCTCACACATCTCCCACCCCCGATACTCGAAAAGAGACTATCCTGCAGGCACTCGATGACATCGCAGATATCATGAACATTGGAAAACTGGAAGGTATCGAACGAGCCATCATCACTCCCGAGGGAAAGGTCGAAAGCTGGGATTTTTTTGAAAAAGTACACAGTCAGCAGAGTAAGGGAAACCCTGAGGAAAAAAGAGCCTATATCCTACATCGTGTGGGACAAATGCCTGTCCTCATCCTCTATCACGAGGATGATATCCCAGAAGAACTCCGTGAGAACTATGCAGTAGAGTCTTTATCCAACATCATCGAAAGCTTTCCTGCGATCCGAGAAAAGATAGGGATCATCCATAGGGAAGAACAAAGATATAGACAAGAAACTTGAATCACTCCAGATACAGGGGCAAAAGTGCAAGCAATCTTGTCGTAAATATGCATTTTGAGACTCTTTTTCCCTCGCTTGAGGGATTTTTTATTTATTATTTTTTTAAGAAAGTAAAGCTTAAGGCATTCAAAACAGAGTTACTTTGAGATGTATGAGTGGGAAGAATAGTGAAAGAATGATTAGCTACGGTGAAATCTTTACAATGTTGTTAACAACATTGTAAAGATTTCACCGTAGCTAATCATTCTTTCAC
>JAYTJZ010000025.1:0-15851 GCA_043730605.1 Candidatus Altimarinota bacterium | reverse complement strand
TTTTTCGAGCCCTCGAGCATAGCGTTCTATCTGGTCCACGGAAATCATAGATTTATTATAGTCGATGTAGAGGAGCATACAAAGAAAGTAAAAAAGTAATATATTTTGATTATAAAGATTTTTTGGAAAGAGAAAAATTGATTTTACCTTTCCATCATCGCAACTTTTAACCCAAGTCCTATAAGTAAGGTTCAGAAAATCTTGTTAAAGACCGTTTCAAAGCGATAAAAAGCAGTTCGTATACGAGTTTGAGTAAAGAAAAATGCAACGAGTGAGAACCAAAGTGCTGTGTTGAAAATCATGATAGCACTAATAATCCCAAGTATCAGATTTGGAGTTTCGGGAGAGATAACCATCGTGAAAAGACTCAAGAAAAAAAGAGTAGCTTTTGGATTGAGCACATTGGTGAAGAAACCGATTTTGAGGGCCTGATACCAAGAAATATCTTTTTTGAGAGTAGGGGCTCAAACCTCTATCTTTGAACCTTTCGCGAGAAAAGACAACACTCCAATATATATGAGATATCCAGCTCCGAGAAACTTGATAATACTAAAAAGCAGGAGAGACTGTGATATGAGTATCGCAAGTCCAAATACACAATAGAGCAGATGCACCGATATCCCGAGAGCAAAACCAAGAGCAGTGAAGAAACCTGTTTTTCGAGAATAGGTGAGAGCATTTTTGATAGCAACTATAAAGTCAGGTCCAGGAGAGACCACAGCTAGCAGGTGTATCGCAGTGACAGAGAGTATGAGAGGGAGATATTCCATAAATCAAATCTGAAAAAGATAATAGATTCATTATATAAAAAAATGAAAAAAGGAAAAATATTCTCGTTTGATAAGTGAATTGCTTTTTCGTCAGGAAGAGATACACTGATTGCTTTATTTCTTTAATCTTTTTTGCTATGAAACATATATTTGTTCTTGTAACGTTTCTTTTTCTCATGACCAGTTGTATGGGAAAAGTTTTCCCTGTGAGCACTACGGGCTCAGTGATACAAGTACCTCCAAGTCCTACTCAGACTGGTGCAGTTATAGAAGAAGAGATTCAACCACCCTTATCGCAAACTGGAACGGGAGTGATTAACGAATATACGCTCTTATTTGAAAACGGAGTAATGCAAGAAACAGTTTCAGCTTTTCACACTGTTTGAAAAGAAACAAAAGTATATTTTATAAATACGCAAACAGGATCGATGAATGTTTCTCTTGCTTTTTCAGGATCAGAGCAAGGAAATCTTCGCTTGGCACAGATTGTGATGCCTGATGGAACGATGGATGGTCCATTTGGACAAGATACGGATTATCCTTTAAATCAATTTGGTGGATACCAACTTCTTTTCCGAGAAAATATGATGTCAGGTGATCCTTGGTCAGGAGCAGTAGATATCACGGTAAAACTTTTGAGGTAATTTAGTTGCCATATATAATAATTTAGTTATTATATATAAATATTATTACTTATAAGCAGAATCTATGCTAGATAAATGAGAACAAGAACAATATAGTATAGTCGATACAAGCGATCTAAGTGGTATACATAATTTTTTTTCTCGATGGGATGAAGCAATTGCTGATATACAATGAAAAGAGAAAGAAGCTGTAAAAAGTCTACTACAAGGTCCTACGATTTCTGTAAAGCCTGGAGAAATTTTTTTTCAAAGTGATATAGGACTTCTTAACTTGGAATTTAATATGTATATACATATACAAGGAAAAAGTCAGAAAATAGGAACTATCAAAGCAAATATAGTATCTCCTACAAGATATAATGCAACATTCACAGGAATGGATGAAATTGGATGGTATGGAGTGCAAAAAAAATTTGAAAACTCAAACTGGTCTCATATGGAAGCAGATATAAAAGCATGGCTTCTCAAGGAACTGTCAAAAAAATATCCCGAAGATTATAAACTTCCGGATATAAAGACTGAGAAAGAAGAACAAGCAACCGTAGAAATACCAGAACTCGGTATAAAATATACTATCTTTTCATGACTCGAATCAGATGAAAAAGTTCATTCATTGAACGCGAGTATAGAGGGGGAATATTTTCATTTCTCAAATTTTTGATTTCAAGAGTCAAAATGAAGATTTAGAGTGTGGATTCGAACAAAAAATCTGACAAGTAATCTTATAAAAAATAAGCTTTTAAATGCTACTCATGCTGAAAATATCGATTTAAAAACAGCAGTGAACGCGATGTTGAGAAATATAAGAAGAATTTTAAAAACTCAGGATAAAAAGTTGCAAGATATAAAAAATGAAATTTTAAAATATAAGACAGAAACTCAAGAAATCTAGCTTTTTTTTAAAAAAATAATACTATGAGAATCTATTACATTTTATAAAAAATAAAAACTCGTGAAAAAGAAAGCCCCAATACGAATCTTGTGAAAATTTCAGTGTAAAAAAGGAGATTTTGGATTTGTAATTCCTGATGATCGAGCAGATTGGGGATGAGATTTTTTTGTACATCAAAAAAACTTTTTTGGAGCTGTAGATGGACAGAGAGTTGCTGCAGAAATCATGGATAGAGACTCTGGTCGAAAACCAGAAGCAAAGATCATCGAACTTTTTGGAAGCAAAAAACAAGAAGAAGACAAAAAACATATAGCAAAAGTCGTAGAGTGAGTGTTTAGTGGAGGATCTGGAGATTTTGGATTTGTCGATGTTCCAGGCAGAGAAGAAGGATATTTTTGTCATAAAGCAAAGTTTGGGGGAGCAAAAGATGGAGACCGAGTGAGAGCAGAAATCAAGAAATATAATGGAAAAGATGAAGCTATCGTGATAGAAATTTTAGAGGCTGTAAATCTCGGACAAGTGACCGGGATATATAGTGATATGGAGGGGTTTGGATTTGTAAAAACAGATGATAAAAGTGATGATATCTTTATCGCAGGATCACGAAAAGCAGACGCAAAAACAGGTGATACCATAGAAGTTCGAATTATTAAAATAGGAGGACGTAGAAGGGAGGGGGTAATAGAAAAGATTTTATAAAAAAATCTCTCGAAATATTTCGAGAGATTTTTAGTTTGAGGAATCCCTATATTCCATATGAAGCTTTCAAAGTATATTTCTTCCTGTTCTATCAGTACTATCAATCCCGAAAAATCGGTCTTCCCAATAGGTGAATTCTATAATTTCTCGATTTCAAGTTTCTTGAAGGTGTTCTCTTCTCCAAGTACTTCCATCATATTTTTTCTGGATACTTTCACGCATAAATTGAACTCTATCTTCGTCATTTTGGTTTATAAATTCTTTATACTTGTAGGCTACTTTTTTGGAAAGTCATTTGGTTTGACTGGCCTGCGCGATAGCTTTTTTAATTTCAGGATCATTAAATCGCTCTGCCATATAGTATCACTCGCTATCATAAAATATATTTCAATGATCATCAGCGATAGGATATTTGAGCTGGCTAAAGTTTGAACCGCGTTCAAATACTCAAAAAAAAGCATCTCGAGTTATGTTATAGCGATCTAGTATTTTTGGATGAATGATAAGATATGCTTCTTGAATTCTTTCAGGAGAGTAGGTTTCAAGTGGATAAGATGTATTGATATCGAAAGGCATAATTTAAAAATTTACTGTATCATCTTTCCGATATAATAATCTACTGGAGCAAAATCATCTGTGAGTATTTTTGTTTCCTCTGGGATTTGCAAATACTGACGTTTTGCAAGATAGGAGCTATATTCTTGGGAGGGAGTTTCAAAATTGAGACTCTCAGGATTTTTCGTAGCCACGAGCATGATATTTTGTATATGATAGCCATCCATATAGTACACAGGGATGATAAATACTTCAGGAAAGATTTCTTTGTAGGTTTTATATTCTGCCTGCAAAAAAGCAGCGCTTTCTCCTTCCAGAGAACCGATGATATTGAGAAGAACAATCCCATTTTCACTCAGTATATCATATTTTTTTTGTGCGACTTCTCGAGTCGTAAGTTGATAAGGGATTGAGTAATATGATCCAAAAGCATCTCACAGTATAGCGTCGTATTTTTCTTGCGTCGTATTAAGAAATACACGAGCATCTTGGTGATATATATTGAGTCTTGGGTCATCTACAAGTTTGAAGTGTTTCTTTGCAATATCAGTAATAGTGCTATCTATTTCTACCACATCAAGAGTTTTATCTGGGTAGTTTTCTAAAAAACTTTTTGGGTAGCTATATGCAGCTCCTCCAAACATCAAAATATTTTTAGAACTTGGAAGAAGAACATCATGTAAATGATAGTATTTTGTATAGTCATAAACCAGACTTGTATCCTCGAGAAACATACCAGCATGTGTGACGTTATCTATATGTAAATCTTTTACATTTTTTTGAGTTGCTTCATCGACTCTCTGGGAAATAGAAATATGAGAGTAAGGAGTATCATATGTATATTGACCGAGTTTTTCAGCTTCGACTTTTTGAAAGTGTATACCTGTATATTGCAAGATCAGAACAGCAAGCATAACGATTTGAAAGATTTTATATTTTTTAGATTCACAGATGTACGAAAGTATGAGACATGATCCTGCAAGAAGTATAAGAAGTAGAGTTACTCCAAAAAAAGGGATGAGAAAAAAACCAGCAGCAAGTGTTCCTATAATACTTCAAATCGTCCCAATACTTCCGATACGTCCTATGACTCTTCCTCCTGTTTCTATATCATGCATTCGTATCTTTGTTACGATAGGAGATAGGAGTCCAAGTAAAAAACTTGCAGGAGAAAAAAGGATAAAAGCAAGCAGTATAGAAGAAAATCGTATATCAGAAACAGCTTGAGTCGTGATAAGTAAAATAATATCTTTTGACAGAATAAGGAGAGAAATACTGAGCGAACTCCAGAGGAAAAATTTTGAAATTTCTTGAAATCAAGCTCCTCTATCAGCAAGAACTCATCAGATGTAGTGTCATATACTGAGTGCTCCAAGTATGAGGGCAATAAGACTCGTCCATACAAAAAGCGAAGTTCCAATATATGGTCCTACGACTCGAGATCCAAGGATTTCAAATATCATCACCAATGCCCCAGAACTAAAAGCGACAAGCTCAGGACGGATGTCAAGATGTTTCATATTATTTTTCTTATAAGATAGTACGAGACTAGAGTAGTAAAAAATATTATTTTTCAAAATATTTCTTGACAGGATAGATGAAAGCTATATACTCAAGGTATATTTTGTATTTATATACTAATCTTTTCTTAAAAATGCTTACCGAAAAACAACAACATGTGCTGGATATAATGACAGATTTTACCAGTCGTTATGGAAAATCTCCAACGATAGAAGAGCTTAAAAATCTCTTACATCAAAAATCAAAACGAGGAGTAACTCAATATCTTGAAGTACTTGAAAAGAAAGGATTTATTACTCGTGGAGATGGATATCGTGGTATTCGTCTTGGGAATAATATCGGGATGCAAACGACGATGAATATCCCTATTCTTGGATATGCAAATGCAGGAACTCCTTTGGCTGTAGCTGAAGCAAATGACTATGGAACGCTTCCGATTTCAAAAAGTATTCTTACAGGAAATCCAGAGTCTTATTTCGTCCTTCGAGTTTCTGGAACGAGTATGAATCAGTCTCAAGTGCAAGGAAAAACTCTTGATAATGGGAGCTATGTTCTCATCAAAAAAGACGAACAACAGCTCAATGAAAAAGATCCATTTCTGTTTGTAGTAAACGGAGGAGCGACTCTGAAACATTTTAAAAAACAAGGGAATAATATTTACTTGCTTCCAAAGTCTTCAGACGAACATCATACTCCGATAGTTCTCTCTGAGTCAGACGAAGTCTATCCAAATGGAAAAGTCGTGGATGTCTTTCATTTTTAAGAAAGAAACGTAGGGAATGCAGGCATGCATTCCTTGTGTATTCAAGAAATAAATAAGCATTCCTTATGTATTTTGGAACACATGCCTGTGTTCTTTCTCAAATACGGAACGTTCCAAAACTAGGAACACATGCCTGTGTTCCCTACGGAGACAAAACTTGGTTTTCGAAAAATCTTGCATATACTATGCAGGATTTTTTAATTTTTCGTTTTTTATGCACAAAATAATCACAGGATTTCTCTTTTTTTTCATAACATTCTCTCAAAGTTTTGCATTTTCAGATGTACAAAACTCATTTCATAAACCAGCGATACAGGAACTTGAAGCACAAGAACTCGTAAGTGGATATAGCGATGGATCGTATCGTCCACGAGAAACAATAAGTAGAGAAGAAATCCTCAAAATTATCTTTCAACTCACTCAAACTCCACTCGATGAAGCAGAGCAAAATTGTTTTTGAGACGTAACTTCCGCTATGTGGTCTCAAAAATATATTTGTACAGGAAATACTCTATGAATCGTAAAAGGTTTTGAAGATGGAAGTTTTAAACCTTTTGAAAAAGTCACGTTTCTCGAAGCTCTTGCTTTTGGATCACGAGCCTTCAAACTGGAGATTCCAGAAACTACATCGGGAGAATGGTTTGAAAGGTACCGAGACTTCATCGATGAAAAAGATATTTTTCCAAAACATAGTTATACGCGAGATACCTTTATAAACCGATGACAGGCTGCAGAGCTCTTACTAGCAATGAAAAAATATACAAAAGATGAAACTCTTTCAAGAAATTCTCTCGGATGTAGCCTCACATCACTTCCAAATGAGACACAAACTCTTGAAATAGCTTGAAAAACACGAAAATATATTTTTTCTCTTCCTTCAGGATATACTCCAAACAAGAGTTATCCTCTGATTTTTGGAATTCATGGTCGAACCAATAGTAATGAAATGGTTCAAGACTATATGAGATTGGAACGATATCCAGAAGGAGCTATAGTTGTTTATCCAGCAGGACTAGGATCAGGTCCATTTACCTGGCATGAATCTGAAAACATAGACTATTTTGATGCACTTGTTACGAAAATTACTGAGAATTATTGTGTAAAACGAGACGAGATATTTGTCGTAGGACACTCGCTCTGAGGATATATGACCTATAAACTTGGATGTCTTCGAGGAGATATCATACGAGCGATATCCGTAGTAGGAGGAGCGAGCTATGCAGGGAAGTGCGAGTATCCAGTCGCAACACAAATCTTCCATCGACCCGATGATCAGCTCGTTTCCTATAATCAATGAGAACAAATGCTTTCACAGTTTCAAAAAGTGAATCGCTGTACTTCAGAATCACAAAAGCAAGAGTATGGAAATATATCGCAATCCCAGTATAACTGCTCTTGGGAAAATCCTGTGGTATTCGGAAGTGATTTTACCACCTACGGAAATGATCCACATAGTTGGCCCAAAGGAGGAAGTAGCTTTGCTTTTGATTTTTTTGAGAGTTTAGAATAATTTAACTTGCCTTTTTCCTATTCTTACTATAATAAAATCACATATTAAAAGCATTTGAGCAGCAAACAACTGCAAGCTAGAGGAAGAAAAAGAGAAATCTTAAGTAGAACCTTTCGGAGTTTGAAACTCTCCGTGAACAAAATACAATCAAGTATAGTCTTTGGTGGCACCTTTCGTACACTACGAACCAAGACACATGAAACTCGTTTTCGTGTGTCTTTGTTTTAGCTACACCCCTCTATCTTGAATTCTTTCTCCTTTGGAGGAGAAAGAGACATCATAGAATGATATTTTTGTAGCCCTCCTCTCCTTCAAAGGAGAGGAGATTCAGAGGTGAGGGAAGAAGTTTAGAGATAAGATTTTTTACTATTAACATTTTTCTATTATGCATCGAAGTCATACCTGTGGAGAACTTACATTGAGCGATAACAAACAAGAAGTTATACTTGCTGGTTGGGTGAGTAATCGTCGAGATCATGGAGGGATTATATTTATAGATTTGCGAGACAGATATGGTTTGACACAAATCGTATTTGATCCAGCAGACAATAAAGAAGCTTGGGAAATAGCAAATGACTTTCGAAGTGAATATGTAATACAGGCAACAGGAACGGTGCGAAATCGTCCTGAAGGACAAGCAAATCCAAATCTTGTAACTGGAGAAATAGAAGTGATTATCACTTCAGTAAAACTTCTATCTGCATCAAAAACTCCTCCCTTTGAACTCGATGAACATGGAACAGAGGTGAATGAAGAGACACGATTTAAATATCGATATCTCGATATTCGTCGTACAAAAATCAGAGACTTTATCAAGTTTCGATCTCATATGACGACCTTTACTCGAAACTGGTTTACCACACGAGATTTTCTTGATGTACAAACTCCAATACTTGCGAATTCTTCTCCGGAAGGAGCTCGAGATTTTTTGGTGCCATCAAGACTCCATCCTGGAAAATTCTATGCACTTCCTCAAGCTCCACAACAGTTTAAGCAACTGCTTATGGTAGGAGGAATCGATAAATATTTTCAAATCGCTCCTTGTTTTAGAGACGAAGATCCACGAGCAGACAGACACGCTGGGGATTTTTACCAGATAGATTGTGAGATGAGTTTTATCGAACAACATGATGTTTTTAACCTGGTGGAAGACTATATTTTTGCAGCAAGCAAAGAACTTTCAGATAAAAAAATCATTACGCAAAATCCATGAAAAGACGTGATACGTGAAAATGGGAAATTTTTCATACTCAGTTATGATGATTCCCTTGAAAAATACGGAACCGATAAACCAGATCTTCGCTTTGGACTCAATCTCGTAGATGTAGCAGATATCTTTGCTCGAAGCTCAAATGAGATATTTTCAGGTATTGCATCAGATACAATAAAAAATAGAGTGAAAGCACTCAGAGTCCCAAATGGAGACAATATTTTTTCGAAAACACAAATGAAGGGGTTTGAGGACTTTGTTCTTAAACATGGAGCAAAATGACTTGGGTATTTTCAAATGACCGAAGAATGACTCAAAGGTCCACTCAATAAATTTTTCACAGAAGCAGATTTGCAAGAAATCATTTCACGAACGCAGCTTCAAGTATGAGACGCAGTATTTTTTGGAGCAGGAGAAAAAGATATCACTCTTTCCTATATGGGGAAATTTCGAAATCACCTTGCGGATCTCATCGGACTTCGAGATATGACACAACTCGCATTTTGCTGGATCACAGATTTTCCGATGTTTGAACGAGATGAGGCAACAGGAAAGATAGATTTTTCACACAATCCTTTTTCTATGCCTCAAAGTACTCTTGAAGGAGTGGCTGAAGATGACTTGCTCAAAATCAAAGCCTTTCAATATGATCTTGCATGTAATGGATATGAAATCCTCTCAGGTTCTATTCGAAATCACTCTACTCAAAATCTCGTAAACGCATTTAAAATCGTTGGACGAAATGAAGCAGAAGTGAAAGAGAAGTTTGGAGCGATGTACGAAGCCTTTCAGTATGGAGTGCCTCCACATGGAGGATTTGCAATCGGGATGGATCGGCTCATGATGATCTACCTCGATGAGTCAAATATCCGAGATATCTACGCATTTCCAAAATCTGGAAAAGCTCAAGATACGATGATGAACTCTCCGATGCGAGCAGAAGCTCCACAACTCAAAGAACTCTGGATCGATGTGGTAGAGTTGGATTAAACAAAAACTCTCAAGTTTTTGCTTGAGAGTTTTTTTAATTCGCTTTTTTTAAAGCAGCTTGAAGTCAAAAAGTAGCAGCACTGTCTGGAAACTCTGTCATAAGTGCTATAATAGATTGATTTCTTTCACTTTGTAAATCTTCTAGTTTTATTTCTCAATTATTGAGAGATAACGCGAGTTTTGCTATATCAACTTGTGTTGGAGCATCTTCACTTTCTTCGAAGTTTTTTAATATATCATCAGGATTTCCTTCTTCTTCACGAGAGAGAGCTTCATTTTGAGCATTTTTTGCTCGAGCTTCTCGCATAATTTGTGTTAAATTATCAATTCGAGCTTGTTCTTGAGGAGACATAGCCTCATATTTTGCTCGAAGATTCTCATTTTCTCAAGGAGAAGTTATTGTTTCAGGAGACATATCTTTTTATTAAGAATATATATTTTGATTATCTCATACTTTCCTATTTTCTGCAAGAAAAATCTATTTTTTTGAATTTTTTTTTAAAAGCCTATAATAGAAAAAATTATTAACTTTTTTCTTATGCTCAGACAGATTTCTATTAAATGACTTACCTGGATAGATGGAATAGATCTTCCCGAAAAAAAAATAGAAGAAATACTCGAAAGTTATGATTTTCATGAGCTTGATATTGAAGCAGCTCTTGAACCAAACCAGCGAGCAAGAATAGATAGTTATGATGATTATATTTTTATTACTCTCCATTTTCCAAAATATAATCAACTTCAAAAAACTTATAATCTTAATGAATTTCATGTTTTTGTAGGAAAAGATTTTATTATTACCCTTCGTGATTTTGAAGGAAAATATATAGATGATATATTTGAAAACTATCAAAAGAAACGAGAAGCAGAGTATGATCTTGATATTTCTCCGGGATTAGTATTGTATGAGATTATCCAAGCTATGCTTGAAAAAATGTTTCAAGTAGCACTCAATATTCGAAAAGATATACGTATGATTGAGCAACAAGTATTTCAAAAAACTACGAGTCCTCTCGTACGAGATATTCTTATAAAAAAGAGAAATATCATCGTACTTAAACATATGTTTCAGCCACAAATGGGGGTACTCATAGCGCTCGAAAACCATATGAAGAAACTTTTCGATGTAGAAATAGAAGCCTACTTTGAAGATTTGGAAGATAAGATGCAAAAAATAGTGACTGATATACTTATCCTTGAAGAACAAATAGAGTCTATCGAAGACGCGTTTAAATCTATGATTGATATTCAAAGTAATAGTATTATTAAATTTCTCACGATCTTTTCAGCATTTATGCTTCCTCTTACTCTTATTACGAGTTTTTATGGAATGAATATTAAGCTTCCGTATCAAGATACTCCTCATATAGCGTATATTGCCATGATTGTAAGTATTTTACTGCTCGGTGTGATATTTATATTTGTGCAAAGAAAGAGAAAAATATAGTTTCTTGCTTTTTCAAAAAATACCGTATAATCACGCTACTTTTATTTTTCATGAGTATTCTTCAGCCCTCTCGAATATAGAGAGAACCTCCAGAGCGATGCCAAGAGGGAAGAATTATGAAATGATGTTACCTTTTTCAACATGCTTGCAAAGATTACGATTATTGGACGTCCAAATGTAGGGAAGTCTAGCCTTTTTAATATGATTACGGGTCATAAAATTGCGATTGTTGCCGATGAGGCAGGAACGACGCGAGATATTTCAGAGTTTGAATATACTGACGATATTTATGATCTTACGTACATTATTTCAGATTCTGGAGGACTGGATTATAGCTCAAACCATGACGAAGTTGCGATAGATATCGCAGAAAGAACAGAACGATCCATAGATGAAAGTGATTTATTGGTATGGGTTATAGAGTATAGTAATTTCAGTGAACTTGATGAACAAATCTTGAAAGTACTGCGAAAACATAAAGCTGAAAAATTTATTATTCTTGCTAATAAAGCAGATAATCCAACTCAAATCTTAGAAGCATACTCTGTTGCAGGAAAAGGAGAAATGGAATTTTTCCCAGTATCTTCTTCTCATAACTCAGGACTCGAAGAAGTGAGAAAATATATCGCAAAATATCTCAGATCAAAGGGGTTGAACTATAAAAAGGATGTAAATGAAGAAGATACTACTCTCAAACTTGCATTCATAGGACGACCAAATGTAGGAAAATCAAGTATTGTGAATACCTTGGTATGAAGTGACCGTGTAATGGTAAAAGATATGCCAGGAACGACACGAGATGCTATAGATATGAAGTTTCATTATGGAGAAACTGATTTTACTCTGATAGATACAGCAGGGATAAGACGACTTTCAAAAGTAGGAACACGCAATATAGAAAACTGGTCTATTATGCGAACAGAGCGAGCTCTCAAGCGAGCGGATATTATCGCTGTTATTATCGATGGATTTGAAGGAATTGTACAACAAGATCTTTCGCTTATTTCTCAGGTAGTAGAAGAAAAAAAAGGACTCATCATTATTGTAAATAAGTGGGACTTAGTTCTCGAAAAAACGATGAGTAAAGTGAGTAAAAAAGATCGAAAAGAAGAAACAGCTGAGGAAGAAAAAAGCAGGATGATGGATCGATATATAGCCTACCTTCAAGAAAAAATAGAGTTTCTTCCTTGGGTTTCTGTTATTTTTACCTCTGCAACTGAGAAAAAACGACTCACAAAAATCCTTGATCAAGCGATAGAAATAGATATCGAGCGAAAAAAACGAGTAAAAACTGCGATTCTCAATGAATTTATGGAACAACTTATCTATAAACATCCACCAACGGGAAATAAAAAATCACATAAACCAAAAATATATTATTCTTCTCAAGTAGATACGAATCCTCCTAAATTCTTGGTTACAGTAAATAATCCGAATCATTTTCACTTCTCGTACCAACGATATATCGAAAATAAAATCCGAGACAACTTTGGATTTCATGGAACTCCTATCACCGTGGAACTTCGAGGAAGAGGGAAATTTAAAGAAATTAGTAAATAAAATTCAAAAATATCTCACGAAAGTGAGATATTTTTGAATGATATGTTTGGATTTATCTCTGAAAATATATAGTTCATTGCGTTCCTTCAGCAATCATTTTGAGAGATGCTTCTTCGTATGAACCTATTCCGATGACATTTATTTTGATTCAATTTTCCTGAGCAATTCTTATTATTTCATCAATACTTCATCCTTCAGTATCCGCACCATCAGAAAGTAATGTTATAGTTTTGTTCAGATTTCAAGCATTTGAAGCAATTGCTTGTAAACTGGTATAAAGTGGAGTTGCTCCATCAACCATTTGAGAATCTATATTTATAGCACAACCAGCTTGATTTTCAGTGGTAAATGTAAATATTTGAGCATTGTTAGGATAGTTATAACTTTCTACTGCATTCCAAGGAGCTCATTGCATAGATCATGAGGCATCTAAAACATAAATATCCGCAGGACTATTTTCAAGTGCTCTTGTAACAATATTTTCAGTTGGAATAATAGTTACTTTTCTCAGTGGTCTCAGTGCAAGTTTTTCTTCTAAAGTTGAACTTGGAAGTGCCTGAGAACGAGTTTCTCCGTATGAAGCTACTTGAATAGAAATCCCATCTTTGAGAAGAGGAAGGAGAAAGTCTCGTACATTTTCTGCTCTTCTTTGTGAAAGATAATTATTTCTTTCATCAGTTCATCTTGTATCTGCAAATCATTCAATAATAAGAGTCGTTGTTCCTGTAATGACCTTATTGAGTTGTTCAGCTAAAATTGTGAGGTCTGACTTATCAGATTCATCGAGAGTTACTTGATTTGTCACAAAATAAACTTCTAAAGAATTATTTTGAGTATTAAGTGTGTTTTGGAGCCTATATGGAATTCTTTCTCATCAAATTACAGAGTAATCCTCTATATTGGGAGTAAGAGTAATTGAGTTTGGTGAAAGTGCATCTCAAACTAGAATTGCACTTGCTCAATTATTCACTCCCTTTTGTACTTCACAAATATTAGGATTTAATATAGTCGTTTGAGTTTGAGAGATACTTTCTTCCGGGGTGGTTGGATCTACTCTTTCTTCATTTTTAGGATTACAGCTATTAAGAAGAAGTACAAGACCAATAGATCCTCAAAAACCTGTAATAGCAGAAGAAAGAGGATTTCTTTTTATGTAATCTTGTAAATCTTCTAATGAACGTATATCAGATATTTTATACATATAAAAACTTAAAAATGTAAATTACTATCACAACATAATTAAAAAATAATACTTGTCAAATATATTATTTAGTTTTTAATGTAAGAATATTTCTTTGTAAGAAAATTCTTACAATTTTCTTACACAATCATTTCACTTTCTTGTGAATCCTCTATAATAGAAATATCTATTTCACTTAAAAATATAGTATGAATGCATTTTTTACTTCCAAAAAAAATATTTTTATAGCTCTTGTGGTAGTATGACTTCTTCTTATCTCTGCTGGAGGAGTTTGGGGATATCAAAAATACGAGCTTATACGGCTCCAAAAAGAAGTAGATGTACTGCATACTCTGTTGCAAAGTCCAGAACTTTCGCGGGATGTTTGTAGTCAGATTATGACTTTTGATACTCAAAAAGCAGAAAAAGAAGGGATTGTATTTCAAAAAGACCTGTTCCAAACAAAACTTTCTCTGTGTGATAGTCAGTACAATATACTTAAAGCTGAGCTTTCTTATGATTTTTGTCAGCAAGTGATGCTCGGGCGAGCCAAAGATTTTAAAACTCGTTTTTTACTCCTTGATGGGTTTTCTGAAGTACAAAAAAACTGTAGTATGAAGTTCTTGAGCGCAACTTTTGCAACGGGAACATTATTTGATTCAGAAAATGATTTTAAATCTTCTGTAACTCTCACATTTGGACTTCCATTTTATCAAGATCTCGATGAGGAAAATGATAATGAAGCATTTCTCGCCCATCGTATCGAAGCGAAAAAACGACTCATAGAACTTTTGCAAATCACTCCAAAACAAGATATCACGGTAGATGATATCGTTCTCTATCCTGAAAGAGCTATTGTCACGCTTCCACTTGATCCTGAATCAAAAACAACTTTTGCACTTAAACAATATGATTCAAGCATACAGGGGGAAGTAATGAAAACAGAACCATTTACTCTAGTACTTTCAAAATTTCAATATTTTGGACTCAGAATACAAGAAAAAATGACACTTTTTCAAGATACTCGTACTCCACATCTCGAACTTCAAAGTTACAATACTCAAAAAACAGGAGCGAAAATAAAAATTTGTCGTATCCCGAACGAATCCTATGCAAAAGTAGAAACACTCAAGGAACAAACGGGACTTTCAGATATCAGAAAACAATTTTTTAAGTCAGGAGTTGATGCACTTGCAAGTTATGACTGTAAAGAGAAACAAGTTGATTTTGATGTTGTTACTACTCTTCTAAAAAAGAAAAGTTTTGATTTTAAAGATCTGTTGTGAGATCCAGCACGAAGTGGACTTTACGTCGTAACTTTTGCAAATGCAGGAGACAGAGAAAATTTTGGAAAAATACAAGATGCGATATTTTTTGGAATTGTTGATTCTCATATCACGATGAAAGTTTCAAAAAATGGAGAAGCATTTTTCTTTGTCAATGACTTTGCTTGAAAACCACTTGCATGACAAACAATACGAGTGTTTGCCAATGATTTTATCGCAAAAAATACGAGTTATAATGAAAAAGGAGAAGCAAACATAAGCTATAATTCTCCACTAGAAAATAGTATTTTTGGGAAAGAAATCGTCCTTGGAAAAACTGCTGCAGATGGAACTCTGCAAGTCAATATGAAAACAGCACTTTGAGATATATTTGAAAAAACATTTGAGTCATGGAACTATGATTGGGATGGAAATTATAACGGATTTTTTGTTTCTGCGTCGAGCGATACCAATCTTACCTATGTGTCATCTCAATGGAATGGAGGTATTTCAGGTTGGAATTTTTGATATACACTCGGAGATGGATGGTGGTATGGAAATAGTGAAAATATGGACGAGATAAGTCTCGAAAGATGGCAAGAAGAAGAACCAGAACTTTATAGTCATGTGTTTAGTGAAAGAAAACTCTATCTTCCTGGAGAAAGTGTGTATCTCAAAGGTATTTTACGAAACTCAAAAGATCTTTCTCTTCCTGTTGGAAAAGTTTTGAAACTCAGTATCACCAATCCTCAAGGAACAGAGGTGTTACAGCAAGATGTAAAAATAAGCGAGTATGGATCATTTTCTCATATGCTCGATTTGGGAGCTGATGCTTCTCTTGGAAA
>JAYTJZ010000024.1:0-16008 GCA_043730605.1 Candidatus Altimarinota bacterium | reverse complement strand
ATAAATCAATCTCTGAGTATATTAACATAAGATTCTAAATCATATATGTCAAAGTCAATACTTGAATTGTTCTTAAAATAATATTCAGAATTGTGACCTAGTTTATTTCTTAATTTATTAATTTTTGTTAATTTTTCTTTAAAAAGTGACAGATTATAACTATTCTCATCAAAATATGTTTCAATAAATTTTTCAATTTTTCATTCTCAAATTATATTTCAAATTGTGAAATTAATCATTTTTGAAAATCAATTATAAGATCAATCATGATTTCATCATATTATTTTCTCAATTTTTATATTCTCATAATTTATATAATTTATGTAACCAGTTTCTGAAGACAATTTTTCAAAATATTTTACATAAAATTTTCTAATTATTTCTTCCAATAAAGATTCATTAATTGAATTCAATCAAACTATTATGAAATTCTTTTTTGTTATTAAAAAAGTTGTATCTAAAGAGGATATAGTACTAATTTCTTTGCTCCACGTTAAAATAGCACTGAATTTTTCATTAATTACATTTTCAATTTCTGCTAAATAACTTTTCATTCATTACTTTGTTAAATGTTCAAAAAAAGTTATTGATGAATATACTCTATCCATTACATATTTTGGGTCAGAAGATCAACCTTTACTAACATGATTTTCAATAAATATTGAGTCACTTTTAAATTTATGAATTTCTAATAATAAGTCTTTATCATTGATATCAATATCAAATCTAAATAAATTTAATAATCATACAAATAATGTATCAATATATTTGATATTAAATGAGTTTGATCTTGGTTCATTTGTTTTAGTGTTTATAATATTTTGATGTTTAAATAGTGTTTCGTCTTTTATTATTACTCAAAGTCTATCAAGTAATTTATTTAATATATTTATTCTATCATTAACATAATCTGAGTTAAATTTATCAGATAGGCTAGCATATTTATCTAAAAATTTATTTAATGGTTTAAAGTATTCAAATTTTTCTCAATTTTTATTTCTTAATTTTCAAATCGAATCTATTTCATTTTCATTTGCGTATGCATCTAACATTGAAAAAGCTCTCAATAGCATTTCTCAAAGTAGAGAAGGATCATTTTTAAATTTCTGAGTTCAAGTAGGTAATAATTTTTTCCATTTATCACTAAATGAAATTTCTTTTAATTTCTTCATGAAATCTTTGTGATATAAACTATGCCTTATTTCTTGAGAAGTTAATTTTGTTCATCATGTATTTAGTCTATAAAATATTTCTTTAGATAATTCCTCAAGTTCATCTTCTTTTTCCTCAAATAAAGAATAAGTCGGTTTAATTTGAGCCATAATTAATGATTCCCCTTCAAATTTTCTTTGTATTTCTTTCTCTAAATCCTCAAAGCAAATTTTTGTATATAAATCTTCTTTTTTTCAAGTAAAAATAGCTTTACTGACTTTTAATTTTAAGTCTCAAATTGTATGAGAATTTCAAAATGTAGTGTCAGGTAAAACTTCTTTTAAATCATCTTCAGACAGTATAAATCTAATTAAAGAAGTTAATCTTTGCTGTCAATCAATAACCAAACTAGTTCAGTCTTTTTTTGTTAATAAAAATAATTGAGGTATCGGCAGTCAATTCCATACAGAATCAACTAACTTTTCAGCTTTTTCATCGTCCCATACATAAGATCTTTGAAAATTAGGTTGCAATTCTATATGTCATCTTTTAATATACTCTATTATCGAAAAAATTCTTTCAGAATTTACAGTAACTTGAATTCTATCTCTGTTTATTGGATAAATTGAGTGTTCCTCTTTTTCCATTCATAAATCTTCGTCAGATAATTTATCCTCAATTGGTTCATTTTCAGACATAAAAAAAATTATTAAATATTATTAATTTAACTATATGTAAAAAAAATAATTAACAAATTTCTATTACATATAATTTATAATCTCTTCAACACTCTTAAATTCCAAATATAGGAAATTATAACTATGAAAATATTAGATGCTGAAATCACAATCCAGACATACCAAATTTGGAGAACCATCATTTCAGTAATGAAATAGGGAAAGGAAATTGTTATGACAAAAAACTTGATGAAATTGAATCAAAGCGAAAATTTAATATAAATTTAATGTACAAAAAAATCCAGAAAGTTTTCTGGATTTTTTTGTATTATTTCTCCCCTACTCCCAATCAGTCCCAATATAATTATCTGGTCTCTCTAAAGTAAATGTATCGTTTGCGATAAAAAAGTTATCCCCTGTGAGAGGACTCAAACGGTAAGTGAGGATTCTCAGTACATTATTGACACATCTGTGTCTGTATTCTCCTAAGAAAATCATTTCTGTTTCAGAATTAGCTTCAAAATCCATATCTTTGAGAACATTTTTTGCTTGTCTGTCTCTGAGTTTTTGATGTCGACTGAGTGAAAGTTCATAGGTAATCCTATCTTTTACTCTCGCTGCATTTCCATAAATAAAATTTTCCGAAGCATTAAATACTTGGGCTTCAAAATCAGGATAGAGTTGAGCTATAGGAGTTGGAGCAAGATTTCCTTCTGTGTCTTGAAAATGTGATACTGGATTTATAGGAAGCATATCAGGCTCTTCTTGGTCAGCGATAAATATTTCCCTCATTCGATTTTTTCCTAATGCCTCCATCGCATGTTGGTAGAGACGATGAAAGCGAGCTGGATTTTTTATATTTCTTTGAGTCTGTTTTCTTTGTTTCACAGCTCAAAGCTCTTCGAGAGCTTGGAGCGAAAGTGTTGCGATATCGAGTTTCATTCTAGCTTGTTCTTCCTCGATTCTCAGACGAGCTGCCGTATCATCGTGAAGTTTCCCATTTTCTCTATATTTTCCTGTGATATAATCTTCTCGGAGTATTCTCCAAGTATCAGCAAGGATATGAAGTTCTGACATATCTATATGTTCTTCGCACCATCTATAGAAACGTGCATCAAATCATTCTTTTTGAAAGAGGTATTGATAGCTTATGCTTGGATTTATTTTTTGTATGATATCTCATGCTCCTCCATCATGAAGTGAGAGATAGAGAGAGATTCCCTCGATGATATCGAGGTGTGCAAACTTTCGGATTTGCTCCAGATCAAAAGACTCTCCATCAGAAACGATGAGAAGTATATCGTTTGTTTCTTGTGCGATATGCTCTATATATGCATGTAGGTATGACTCAAACTCCGGATGTTCTCCTGCATCAAAACCAGGATGTACGAGATAGTGAACCTTTGCTCATGGATGATGACTCATAGAAAGATATAAAAAAATACTTATATATTTGTAATATATAAGTATTTTATAAAATGTCAATGGTGGACCGAGCGGGGCTCGAACCCGCGACCTAAGGATTAAGAGTCCTGCGCTCTACCAACTGAGCTATCGATCCATATTTCAAAGCTTTGATAGTGTATAAATACTTGCTAAAAAATCAAATCGTTTTTTTCAAAAAAAAGAGAATGATTTTGTCACTTTTTATCGGAGTCCTCGTTTGAGAGAGTAATTCTCATATATATCTAAAATCCTCTTTACAGAAAAGAGAAACATATATAATAGAAGTGTTTATATTTTTATCCTTTGCACTATGAAAAAAATCCTTGGGGGAATATGTGTTTTGTCTCTTATGGGAATGGGACTTCCTGCAACCTATGCAGATGAAGGAGTTGCTGAAGCTACGGTTGATGAAAAAATGATGTATGATGATATGTCATACTACTACCCTACTTCTGACTTTAACCTCAAATATATAGAGGAAAAACTCAATGGTCGAAATGGAAATGATGTTATCGTATCTGATTGGGATATGATTTCTGGAAATAGTGTGAGCGAAGATTATGAATACAACAGTACTCATTATTATTCAAAAAAAATGTCTCTTAATGTGTATATTCCAGAAGGACTTTCTCGATATATCCAAAAAGCACATATCACTTTCAAAAAAGAGGATGGAGGACCTATCATGTACGATAGTATGAGTAAAGATATGGGAACAGATGCTCCAGAAACAGCAGAAACTATTTCTATAGATCTCGACCTCGCAGCACTTGATACGGGAGTAGAGTTTGATCCAGCAATGCTTCGAGCTCTGGTAACAGATATCTACGGTGGTTCTTTTACAGCACAAGTAGAACTTACTATGAGTAATGGAACAGTGATTCCTTTCTCAAATGCAAGCTATATCTATGTTCAAGCAGATGATGAAGCAGGAAAAATAGCTCATCTTTCAAACTACTACTATACTCTCAATCCAGGATATGGATATCCTGATCTTGATGGACTTCTCAAAGTAGCATTTATGAAACTTCGAACAGCGAGTACAGATACAGAAAGCTATGTCGCTTCTCTCAAAAAAGTAGCACTCAAAGTAGATGCATATACAGAAAAATATACTGCAGACCAAGCTTCTATGGTAAAAGATATTTCAAGTGAAGCAGATTTTGAAAAAGTAGTGACTTCTTACGGGAAAATCATGGCTCGATCAAATCTCCTCTACGATATCAAATACCGAGTAGAGTCTGAAATGCTCAATGATGATGCTCAAGAGCTTATCGATGAACTTTTCGAGCAAGAGTAAGCAAAGTTTCATTGAATAAAAAATCCAGTTCTTCTGGATTTTTTTATACTCTCCCCTAGCTATTATTTTAAACTTCCCTATGCCATACGAAAATCCTTATATCAAAAAAGTACTTGAGCATCCTCATATCCTTTCGCAAAGCGAAGATATCTACTCTAAAAATGGAAAATGGGCTGAGTATTTTTGAAACTCTCATGATATCATCCTCGAAATAGGTACTGGGATGGGGAACTTTTTTGGATATCTCGTAGAAAAAAATCCAGACAAAAACTGTATCGGGATGGAGCTTCGCTATAAAAGACTCTTTCAAACTGCAGAAAAAGCACGAAAAAGCCAAACAACAAACTTTGTGGTTCTCAAAGACTTTGCAGAACACATAGACCAGATTTTTACAAACGAAGAAATCTCACAGACCTATATATTTTTCCCTGATCCTTGGGCAAACAAAGAAAAACAAAAAATAAACCGACTCTTACAAGCTCCTTTTCTCAAACATCTTTTTGAAAGAACAAAAAAAGAAGGAAGAGTATTTTTTAAAACAGACCATAGAGAATATTTTGACTCAACTCTTGAAGTTATCCAACAACAAGGATTATGGCATATAGACTCTGTTTCTTATGATTATGCCGAAGGAGATATATTTTCTATGGAAAAGATCACCGAGTTTGAGGGCTTATATCGAGGAAAAGACATACACATAAACTATCTCGAACTCAGTAAAAAATACTAATATCTTTTCTTTCTCGGAAAAATCTCATTATACTCTTACTATCTATTTCTTAACCTTTTTTGTATGAAATACACTTTTGGAATTTTCCTCTGTTTCAGTTTTTTTCTCATCTCATGTAGCTCATCTCCTGCTGAACTTCCTGCTCTTCCAGAAGAGGAAGTGACCGAGGAAGTATCGCTTGGCTTTGAAGGAGCTGGGACAGAACCTTTTTGGGCATTTCGATTTACGGGAGGAAGTCTCAACTGGCAAGAACCAGGAGAAACAGAAACTCTCAGTTATACTGCAAGTGGAAGTGCGACTCTCGACGAGACCAATCAAAATATCTCTATCGTAGCTGGAGATTTCCTCGCAACTCTGATACCAGATGTTACCTGTAGTGATGGAATGAGTGAAAATCTCTATGCCTACAAAGTCTTGCTTCAAAAAGATACTCGAAGCTTCTCTGGATGTGCTCGAGAATATATCGGTGAATTATAAAAACTCCTCTCCCAATAACAGGGAGAGTTTTTGTATCTGAGAATCAAGTCGTATGAGTTTATCGTTGATATGATCTATTTCTTCATATTCTCCCAGTAAAAAAGCTTTTCGCTTCACTTCATCGAGTTCAAAAAAATATGTTTTGAGTGCTTCATATTTTCCTTGCAAGGTATCATCGGATTCTATGATTTCTTGGATTTCTTCATCTTCCAGTTCTTTTTCTTCTCTTTCTTTTTGTATTTGTGCATAGATACCAGCTGACTCAACTCCGTGAGAAAAATGTATATTTTCCCCGAGAAAGTGAGTATCGCTATCTAAAATCTTTTCTAAAACTCCTTGTTCGAGTGTCGTATCTGCTTCAGAAATGATATGAGAAATATGTGCTGTAACTTTTTCTCCTGCAAGGATTTTATCCTTTCGCTCTTCTGCTTGCAAAAAAATATCTTCTACGATGTCTTTTTTTTCTTGGATATAAAAACTTTCCTGTGTTTCTTGCTCTTCTTCTACTATTTCAAAAAGTTTATACAGCAGCAAAAAGAAGTCTTCGAAACTTGTACAGCTTTCAAAACGTTTGAGAAGAAGTTCTATATTTACAGATCCAAACTTCAGACGAAGGAGCTTGAGAAGTGCCATCTTCCAGGTTCGACGCAGTCTCTTTTCTGGAGTTTCAAAACGTTTGTTTGGTTTATAGTACGTGCGTGAAACAAAGTCTACTACTGAGTTCGTTTGATATCCACGTTGTTCGAGAGATGCTATATCTCCAGCATATTCTCACAAAAAAAGATTTTTTCGTTCTGCGAGACTCGAAAGATGCATCCGAGATATTTCTTGAGAAATATTTTTCTTTGAAGTAGGAGAAATATGTTCGAGATTTTTTTGGAGAGAAGGAGTCGTTTTATAGTGTTGTTGGAGCAATAAAAACTCTTCTTGAGACATACGTCCATCTGCAAAAATATCTTCGAGCATCGGGAAAAAAGGATCTCTTGAAAAATCATGTTCGAGTATGAGATGTTCTGTTTTGATATTTTTATTTTGAGAAATTCAGATCAGAGTGCTGCTCAAAAGTTGCTTCATATCTTGCATCAGGGGAAGTTCTCAGCACACTTTTTTGACACTTGAAGCAAATATTTCTTCGGTATTAAGTATTTTTCCTTCACGTAAAAGCTCTGTTGCTGTGATACAAAAAAAAGCTCGTATCCTTTTACTTGCTCCCATAATATCTTGAGGAAGAAAAAAATTGAGCTTTTCTATATATAATTCTTCAAAAATCTTCTGAGATTTTTCAAAAAAATCTCTCGCTTCTTCCGAGAGTTTTTTGAGACGCAGTTCATAGTTTTCAAAGTCTTTTGAGAGCATAGTATGATTTCTAGAATATATGAGAAAATACTAGCATACTTTTACTTTTTTTGAAAAAAGCTCATATTTTTGCAACTTGACGTTACATATAGTATATTGTTATATATAGTATATTTCTAATACCTATTGTATGCTCGATGAAAATCCCTCAATCTCAGAAAAAACTTGAGCCACAGCTGTTCAAAAAAAGGTTTGAGATATCGTTCAAAAAGTGCTGCGATTTTTGGATGAAAGTGTAAATGGACGACCCCTAGAAATATTTGAAAATATTTTGATAGATATAGTATCAAGTCAACGAATATATGCATATGATACCGGTGCTTCCTACTACAAAAAGCTTCTCTTACTCGTAGATATTCAAGATGATATTGCACTTGAGAGTGATGTTGGAGTTTCGTATCATGTTCGAGATTATCCAGATATCGTATTTACACGAAAAGAACTTGAAGAAATAGGAAATCGTTATACACAGCTCAAATTTCCAGAATTATCACAAAAAGTCGCTTAAACTCAATACTTTTACTCCGAGCTCTTGAGCTTTACTCAGTTTACTTCCAGCTTTTTCTCCTGCGAGAAGAAAATCTGTTTTCATAGAAACTGAGCTCATAAACTCTCAGCCCTGTTTCTCGAGTATTTCTGTGAGTTGATCCCGACTATATCCTTCAAAACTTCCTGTAATACACATTTTTTTTCACTGCCACTTCCCTGTGTGAACTTCATCTCCCTTTTCAAGGGAGAATGGAGAGATTTTTGGTAAAAATTCTATTTCCACTTCTCCGAATACATCTTCTATCATCGCTCTTTGTTCAGTAAAAAAATCTATCACACTTCATGCTACTTCTGGTCCAATATCTGGAAGAGCTTCGAGCTCTGTTTGAAGAAGCTCTGTAGCTTCTTTCCCTTTTTCAAGGGAGAGAATTCAAGAGAGAGTTTCCAAAGATAAAATATACTTTGAAAGTGTTTTTGCTGTTTTTTTCCCAACTCAAGGAATTCCGAGAGCTTTGAGAAAAGTTACGATATCCATTTTTCGAATCTGCTCAATAGAATCAAGCAGATTATTCACTGATTTTTCCTTAAAACCATCAAGTTCTCGTATTTGTTCTCTATAGTTTTTGAGTCGGAAAATATCTCCCAGGTTTTTTAGAAAACCCAGTTCGAGAAAAAGTTCTGCTTGCTTCACTCCAAAATTATCGATATCAAAACCTTGTTTTCCGACTGCAAATGCGAGTTTTTCTCACATCTGAGCAGGACAAGCAAAACTATTCGGGCAATAATATCGAACTTTATCTTCATCTTTTACTACGAGAGTTCCACAACTTGGACAAACAGGAGGAGGCAAAATAGTGTCTCCCTCTCCAGATAAAGCAACGGAAATAATTTTTGGAATTACTTCCCCTGCTCGCTTTAAAAATACTCTATCCCCTACCTTCACTCCAAGTTTTTCTACTTCTTCATAGTTATGCAGAGTTGCTCGACGGATCACCGCACCTCCTATATTTACAGCTTCAAGATTTGCAACTGGAGTGATAGTTCCTGTTCGTCCTACACTATGTTCTACAGATACTAGGGTCGTAGTAACGATTTCAGCAGGAAATTTATAGGCTATAGCGTAGCGAGGATGGTGTTCTGTAAAACCGATTTCTTTCCAGACTTTCATAGTATTGAGCTTGAGTACGAGTCCATCTATCTCGAAATCTATCTGTTTTTTCACATCTCAAAAATGCTCTATCTCATAAATTACTTCTTCGATAGATTGGCATTTTTTGAAGTAGGATGATATCTCAAAACCAAGCTGTTCTAAAAAATGTATCATCTTAAAATATTCTCCCGTTTCAAAATCTCAAAAATCGCTAACGTCATATGCAAAAAACTTGAGATCTCGTTTTTTGGTAACTTCTATATCTAGTACACGGAGACTTCCAGATGCTGCATTTCGAGGGTTTGAAAATATTTTTCCTCCTTCTTGGAGTGCTTGTCTATTGAGTTTTTCAAAACTTGATATCGGCATAACAACCTCTCCTCGAACTTCAAATCTTCCTTTTTTTGATATTTTTTGAGGGATATTTCGTATTTGTTTTATATTTTCTGTCACATCTTCTCCCACTAATCCATTTCCCCTCGTGATAGCTCGTATCAGTTCTCATTCTTCATATACGAGTTCTATTCCTAGTCCATCAAATTTGAACTCTAGCATATATTCTAGTTCTTGTTTTCCAGAAAGTTTTTGAACACGAGTATCAAAGTCCCGTAAATCCTCAGCATTATAGGTATTATCAAGACTGATCATCGGACGAGAGTGCGCTACTTTTTCGAAACTTGATTGAATTCCAGTACTTCAAACACTCAAGGAGGTTTTTTTTTCTATTCAGAGGTGTTCTTCTGCTTCTCGAAGTTTTACAAAAAGAGTATCATACTCTCTATCTGAGATAAGAGGAGCTTCTTGCTCATAATAGAGTTCACTATGATATTTCATCAGTTCCTGAAAAAGAAAAATATCTTTTTGGGAAATATCTCCACTTTTTGTATCAAGAAATGTTTTCGAGAGGAGAAGTGCTTGTTTTTGCTCCATTTTTTGAGAGAAAAAAAGTTAAAAAGTCTTGTATCTAGTATAAAGAAGCTTCCCTGTTTTCAAAATGTTTTTTCCAAAGGGCTGAGCTTTTTTTCACTTTTTCGACGAGTTTTTAACACTGATACAAATACATTTTTATTGTGTCATTTTTTTGAACAAGAGCTCTGTTTTACTCCTCTTTTTTGTGTGAATTTTGTGTGAATTTTTGTCACGAAATTCTCTTTTTTATATTTTTTATAAACCTACTTTGTTCTTTTAAAATAGCTATTTTTAAGATAATATAAAAGATTTTAAAAGAAAAGTATAACGATTTTTTGTGGCAAATAAAAAAATGAGATATAATAGTTGAGTACCTTACATCTGTAAGTGTACCGCACATTAAAAAAAACAGAATCTTACTTCTCGAGCATGGGTCTTGTAGAATCCAACAAGTAACCCGACCACAAAAAAATTTCAACGTAAGTTGAACAAAAATAAAAACAAAAACGTGAGAAAGATATCCCTCGTTTCCCAGTATATTTTATAGAAAGTATGTTGAGATACGAGGAATATCACAAAAAACTCACAACCACCCACAAAAATGTCTTTTACAGACAATAATACACAAACAAAAAGAGCCAGGTGAATTTGCTCTCAAAAAATCACCCAAGAGAAGTTAGCATTCTGGTACATCTATAAGTTCGAAAGAATCTCATTGATGCTACACGAAAAACAAGGATTAGTTTTTCAAAACCGATCCTTATTCCCCTAGATAACACATAAACTTTTATAATCTTCTAGGAAGTGAATCTGGACACTTAACGACTTGAGTCAATTTTACCCAAAATACTCAAGTCTTTTTTTTGTCTGGATTTTTAAGTATTTTTGTATACTATCTTCCTCATATCCCCTAAAAAATCTTATGCTAACTGAAATCCAAAAATTTTGAGAACTTTTAGGAAACTCACAAAAAATCCTACTCATCAATCATATCCGTATGGATGGTGATGCTTGGGGAAGTCTTGCTGCGCTTACTCTGCTTGTGAGGAAAATGGGCAAAGAGGTCAAAGCTATCAATGACTGTACTGTTCCTCCTGGACTGGATGTTTTTTGAAAGACAGAGCTTATAGAACCAGCTCTTGATGTGGCTACTTTTGCTCCAGATATCATCATCTCTCTCGATGCGAGTGATACTTCACGACTGGGAAAAAGTTATGAAGTATGGAAAGATATTTTTGAGGCAACTCCTCTTATTGTGATAGATCATCATCACTCAAATCCTCACTTTGGAACGGTAAATATCATAGATAGTAAACTCACTTCTACCTGTGAACTGTTATATAGTGTCATCGAAACTCTTGGGCTCGAAAGTCTGGTTGATTCTGAAATCGCAACTTTTCTCTATCTTGGGCTTCAAACGGATACCAATATGTATTTTAATAATGACGTAACAGGAAATACCTTACGAGTGTGAGCAAAACTTATAGATGTAGGAGCAGATTTTCGAAAAGTAATCTATGAAATGTTTCAAAAAAAATCATTTATGCAAATGAAACTCTGGAAATATCTCCTTGAGAATTTGGGACAAGATTTTGAAGGAAAGCTTTCATACTCCTACATAACAAAAGATAATATCCGAGAACTTGGGATTTCAAAAGAAGAGATAGGATGACATCTCAAAGGGGCTATAAATGAACTGCTGATAAATATCGAAGGGACTCATATAGCCTTTCTCCTCTATCCTCTGGATGCTACAGAAAACAAGGTTTCTATGCGAGCACTTCCAGGAAATAATGTTGCCGAGATTTGTGAAACGTTTTGAGGAGGAGGTCATATCCTTGCCTCTGGATTTCAGAGTTTTGAAGCTGAAGAAGTAATACTAGAAAAACTCCTACAAGAAATAAAAAAACACCTCGGCTAGCCGAGGTGTTTTTTTATATTTTTATGCAGCTTTTTGAATCACTTTAGGATAAATACTTTGCTCAATAGCAGCAATTTGTCTGACGTTTCCTGGAGGATTGAGGGTTACTTTGTCGATAACTATTTCAGTATGGGGAAAAAGTTGTCGCAAAGCAGGCATTTCTTTTTCAAAACATTCTGGTCTATCTTCATAGATGATTATTTTTCCTGGTTTATATCATAAGCGATGAATAATATGAAATACCATCATTCGAGGTTTTGCCTTTGAATCCGAAACCGATACCACTGGAACATCTTTGCGAGAAATCTGGATAGAATCTACTTTCATATCTTGTAACTCTTTTACTCCAGCTGTGAGGATTAAAGACTTATGTTTTGTAGTTTGAGATTCTACCACTCATAAAATCCGCTGAACCGCTCAAGAACGAGTATAAAAGCGTTCTATGAAATTTCGAAATCTTATTTGTTCTCGTATCAAAGTATTTCCTGCTTCTCCCCTGTTATCTTGAAACTCAGGAAGTTGCAGTTGAGAATATCGAGAATACAAAGTATCATCAAAATCAACAACATTGAGAGTTACTTCTGGTCTATACACAAGAGCTTCTAACTGAGCCCCCAAAGATATGAGATCTCCGATATTTTGAGAAACTTTTTGAACACTTTTTAAAAATGGAGCTTGAGGAGTATGTACCTCAGAGCTTATTATTCTATCACGAAGTCATTGGAGATGTTTCATACTTTGATGAGTATTGTTTACAATTCTATATTAAATACTATAATAACTTTTTGAAAAATGCAAATTTTCTCTATAATCTAGGTCTTAAAATAATTTAGTTTTTTCTTCAAAAATGCAAGACCAGACGCAACATATACTCGATGCTGTCATAGATGTAGGAGTTCGTGAACTCACGGCAAATCATGAACTCACCAAAGATCAGTTTCATAAAATAAAAAATGATGTATATAGCCATTTTGATATCCCAAAACCATTTCCCTCTATCCGTATCTTAGAACGATATGATGAAAGAGTTTCTGCGTGAGAGTTTGAGGCTGACGAACATTTTCGAAAACTTTTACGCAAACGTGGAGTGAGAAGTCTCTCTGGAGTCACGGTTGTTTCCCTGCTCACCAAGTTTTGGGGTTGTCCTGGAAAATGTGTGTATTGCCCTACTTTCGAAGGACTTCCAAAATCCTACATCCCCAATGAACCTGCGGTAATGCGTGCTGAACTCAATAAGTTTGATCCTGTTCTTCAGATCCATAATCGTCTGCGAGCTCTCGAAGTTACGGGACACAAGATAGAAAAAAATGATGTGCGTATCATCGGAGGAACATGGAGTTTTTATCCGAAAGCCTATCAAGCCGATTTTATCAAAGGGATTTATGATGCATTTAATAGCTACTATGATATGAAGCCTCATATCGAAAAAACAGATTTTGACCATGATAGATTTGCAAGTTTCAAACTCAAAGAAGGTTTTAAGATGTACGAGTCAAAAACTCTCGAAGAAGCAATAGAACGAAACCAAACTGCAAAGTGTCGTGTGATAGGGATGGCTATCGAGACACGTCCAGACTGGATCACTCCGGAAGAAATCATTCGCCTGCGAAACTTCGGAGTCACTCGTGTCGAGATAGGATATCAAACAACTGATGATGTCATCAACGAACTCAATAAACGAGGACATGGAAATTTTGAATCTATCGGAGCGACAAAAATGCTCAAAGATGCAGGATTCAAAGTCGTGGCTCATATGATGCCCAATCTCATGGGAGCAACTCCAGATTGAGACATCGCTTCGATGAAAGAATGTTTCGAAAACCAACTCTTTCGTCCTGACGAACTCAAGATATATCCGATGATGGTGACCGATAAAGCCGAGCTTACGGATATCTGGAGGGCAGGAGGATTTACAGCCTATGATGATGAAACCCTCATCGATCTCATGTGTGAGCTGGAGATGCTCATCCCAGAATACGTACGTATCAACCGAACGTATCGAGATATCCCTGCAAGCGAGATACTTCACGGTTCTACCCTCTCCAATCTCCGTCAACTCGTAGAAGATAAACTCTTACGAAAAGGAAGGATTCTCCTCGATATCCGAAGTCGAGAAATCAAAGAAAAGAAAAATGATCCTACCAAAGCTGTGCTTCATACGAAAAAATACGAAGCTTCCGATGGAATAGAGTATTTTCTCACCTATGAAGATCCAGACGACCGAACCATATTTTCACTCTTACGACTCCGTATCCCAAGTAGTATAGTAGCTCCAGAGTCGCAGCAGACTTTTGAGATGACGACAGAAGCTTCTCTTCCTCACACAAAACCTCACCACAATTCCTCTCCTCAAGGAGAGGATGAAACTACAAAATTGCAGCCCCTTTCTCATTGAGGAGAAAGGATTCAGGATAGAGGTTTTGTGTGAGTAAGAACTGCAAAAACTATTCCCGACTATCTTCCAGAACTTGCAGGAGCCAGTCTTATCCGAGAACTTCACACGTTCGGAGACCAGCTCTCTATCGGAGAACGAGGGTCTAAGTTTGGGCAACATATAGGATTTGGGAAAAGGCTTATGGAAGAAGCAGAAAGGATTACTGTTTCACACGGGATTTCAAAAGTTGCGGTGATAGCAGGAGTGGGAGTGCGAGGGTATTATGAAAAGAGAGGATATAGTTTGGAGGGAACGTATATGGTGAAAAAACTTGAGCTATAGCTCGAGTTTTTTCTTTAGAAAGCTTTTCCGAGAGCGACGAGTGTATCCTCCATTATTAACCTAATTTTTTCCTCTAAAAACTCTCGTATCAAATCTTCACATCTTATTTTTACCACAGCTTCACTTTCTCACATTCTCACAAGATCATTTATTTCTGAAACTCGCATATTAAAATCTCTCAAAGCATCTTCAGTAACTCCACTATAAAGAATATCTTTGATCGATATATCAGGATTATATGGTTGAAAAATAGAAATTTTCTCCTCGATATATTGCTCATATGTTGGAAGGATGAAATCTTTCATAGGATTATATTTTCCACCTAATCTGAGATACAGAAGCTGGATTTTATTTTTATAGTCAGCAGAAAATCCATTTGCAAAGATTTGAAGATGTTCTTTGATTTGCTCAAGTTCTTCATCATCTCAAAGAGTATTTTGTGGAGTTTGGGATATTTGAGGCATACACAAAAATATAATAAAATACCTTATGAGTATTATAACAGATATTTTTGATTCTGGGAAAAATTTTAGAGAAAATAAAAACCTCAGCTTAGCTGAGGTTTTGTTGTTTATAAATATTGTAATATTTTTTCAGCCTTAGAATACATCCTTTTAGTTTTATCCTTATCACAATTATTTATAAATTCATACAAATCTTTTTTTGCTAATTTTTTATCTCAATATCTATAAGATAAGTATCAACTTACAAATAATAATTGTGTATTTTTAGTAACAGAATATTCAATTCATAAAAAATCTATAACCGCAATTGGGTTAAAATCTAAATCTGATATTTTAATTAAATCTAATTTTTTATACCAATTATATGATTCTTTATATTTTTCATTTAAAAGGTTAATAAATCCAATATTAATAATTGCAGAAGGAAATTTACTATATTTTTTTTCGATTTTTTCAATTATCATTTTAACTTCATATTTCTTTCAAATTTTATAATTGAAAAAAGCTAGATTAGTTAATGCAAAAAAATCATCGGGAAATAGTTCTAATATCTTTTCACAATATTCTTTTCAAAGAACATATTTTCTTTCCCTGTTGTATTTGTTTGTATCATAAAGTATATCTGCTATAAGTAATGAATAGTTATGACTCAAATGAGTTTTAATATTATCAATAAATTTATCATCTCTCTTTAAGAGATTTTTAAAATATTTTTCAAGTATTTGTGTACTTTTAAATATTTCTCCTCTCATCTTTAATGAAACTGCTAAAATATAAAGTGCCATATCAAAAAGATTATAAAACACGATTTTAATATCTTCAGATGAATTTTCCTCATAGATTGTCCAATAATTTTTCTCGGCAAATTTTGTAGATAAATCATCTTTTATTACTTTTCAAATACTTCAATTTTTATCATCTATAAATCAATATGTAAATTTTAAATTTAGTGTATTAAGCTTTCATTTTCATTTTTCTTGTAAAAAATCACTAGAAAAATCTCACCAAACTATTAAATCTATTTCTTTAGATTGTTTAAAATTTTCTGCTTCTTCATGTGTTTTAAATTTTATAATATCAGAAAAGTCCTTAACTTTGATAATATTAATTAATTCTTCTGTGTTGATTAATTCATTAAATCTTTTTTGAAGTATTTTAAAATATTCTCAAGAATTTAATCAATCATTTGATTCTATTGAAAATGCAATATTGAAAGGTTTT
>JAYTJZ010000023.1:0-5110 GCA_043730605.1 Candidatus Altimarinota bacterium | reverse complement strand
AAATATCTGAAAGTCCTGCTTCAGATTCGTACAGTTGTTCTGATATATTCCGAACCTGTTCTAAGCTCTCAGCATTAAACGTATTTTTTTGAAATTTTTGAGTATCCATATCTACAAAATTATATTACTCGTAGTATCTCTTCTATCGTGGTAAACCCTTTGATAGCTTTGAGAATCCCATCTTCTTTCATGGTGATGAGATCTCCGTTTCGAGCTTCTTTGATTACTGCTTCTACCGAACCTCCATTTCGTATAATATCGCGTATTTTCTCATTGAGGGTAATGATTTCATAGATTCCGATACGACCTTTGTATCCAGAATTATTACATGCAGGACAGCCTGTTCCTCGGTAGAGTTTCATATTTTCTGTTGGAAGTTTACTCATCCCTGTTTCTTGCATCATCGCTTCGATAATCCCGATATCTTGAGGAGTTTTTTCTTTTTCTATTTTGCAATGAGTACATATTCGTCGAACGAGTCGTTGAGCAATGATAGTATCGAGAGCAGAAGCAAGGATATAGGGAGGAAGTCCCATATTGATAATACGATCGAGCGTATCGGCTGCAGACTTCGTATGCAAGGTTGAGAGGACGAGATGCCCTGTAAGAGAAGCTGAAGTTGCCGTTTGGAGAGTTTCAAAATCTCGTATTTCTCCGACCATGATAATATTAGGATCTTGACGGAGACAAGCCTTGAGTCCAGAAGCAAAAGTTACTCCGTTTTTATCATCTATTTCAGATTGGACTATTCCATCAAGTTGGTATTCTATTGGATCTTCCAGGGTAATAATCTTTTTTTCTCGACTATTGAGTCTCGCGAGCATCGTATAGAGAGAAGTCGTTTTTCCTGATCCTGTTGGACCAGTTACGAGAAGGAGACCTCATTTTTTTGAAAGTGCTTTTTCGAGCATTCGTTTCGAAGTCCAGTAAAAACCAAGTTCTTCAAAATCTATGACCACTCACTGAGAATCCAAAATACGACATACGATATTTTCTCCAAAATGTATCGGAAGAGTAGAAACTCGGATATCTATTTTTTTTCCATCTTCAAGTTTGAGAGAATATTTCCCATCTTGAGGAATATTTGAAATATTGAGTTTGAGATTTGCAGCATATTTGAGACGTTCTACTATTTTTTTATATTCTGCATAGCTGAGTCGAAAAATATCAACGAGCACTCCATCGATTCGAAAACGTACTAAAACATAGTCTTCAAATACTTCATAATGGATATCACTTGCTCCGAGAACAAGTGCCCCAATCGTGATATCATAGAGTACTTCTTGCGTCGCTTGTCTTCCAAGCGCATCTTTTACCTGATGTTCTATCTTTGCAAAACGATCAGACTGATACTCTTGAACAGGCTCTTGTTCGAGTATCACTTGTTTGAGTTCTTCACTGGTGATGGCTTTTGCTTTTTTTGCAGACATGTCTGAGTGGATTTCAAAAGATATATGTACTAAAAATACTATACTTTTCAGAAAAATGCAAAAACCAAGAAGAACTTTTTTTTGTCTTTCTTTCCTGAAAAATGCAAGTGATTTTTTTTGAAAAAAAGAAAGGGATATGCTATACTTCTCGTATTACTTTTGAAAAATATTTTTTACTATGCCAACAGAAAAACAAATATTTGTTTCTCCTGAAGGATGACTCGATGGAAAACGTAAGATGAACCTGCATCTTACGGTGTGACTTTTGAGTTTTTCAACGATGATGTTTCACTTTACGAGTGTCTATTTTTTTACGCTTCAACTCAAATCTCTGGCTCTCGTAGGAGTATTTTTAGGACTTTGAAATCTTTTTGCTTTTCTTTTTGATGTTCCGATAGGTATCTTGCAATACTATATGAAATCAAAAACTCTGTATATTTTAGGGGTCGTAGCACAACTCATCGCTATTGTTATTTTTGGAAACTTTATTTTTCAAGCAACCGACTTTATTAGCGAAAATATCGCTGAAAACGTCGGAGCATTTGATGGGATTGTTCGATTTTTTCTTGGAAATGTACTCAACCTTATTTTACTCCTTATCGCTGCGATGTGCTATGGGTTTAGTAAAGAAGTAAATGATATTACCAGTATTTCTTATGTTCTGAGTAATGCAACTCCTGATCAATACAAAGATATTTTTGCAAAAAATAATATATTTTTTGGAGTTTGATCTTTTCTTGGACTGATTGTCGCGTGATTTATCCTTACATTTTCCCCAAAGCTTATTATTTTTCAGATAGCTCTCACGATAGTACTTATATTTTTTATCACGTACTATTATTTTGATAATGCTCAAAAAACGCTTGATATGTCAGAAGTAAAAAAGTTTCAAGTCTATCTTAAAAAATGATCTTTGAGTAAAACAAAAGAAAATATTACACAAATCGTATCACATCTCGATATACGATCTACTTTGAGTCAGACAAAGTATGTATTTATAAAACCGATAAAAATAGATCCAGATATGATTACTTTTGCTGAAATGAAGCAAAAAACAAAAGAAAGTTTTATAGAAATATATAAAACTCTGCAGTATGCTTCGGATAAATATCTGATCGTCTACTGGTCTTTTGTGATGCTTCTGACTTTTGGATTTTGGGATACCTTTGCTTCGACTTTTCTCATTGATTTTCTCAATCAAGTAAAACCAGGATGGAGTTTTATCCTTTTAGGTATTATTGCTATTCCAGCTTTTGGATTGCAGTGATTTTTTGGAAAACTCGCTGATACCATAGGAGTTTATAAAATCGCTACTTTTGGACTCATCCTTTCCGGTTCATCTCTTTTGCTGATGTCATTTTTTACAGGATCTCCTCTGAACGTATATATCGTACTCGGGCTTTCTCTTGTCAATTCTGTCGGATATTCTATCTGTATGGGGCTTTCTGCTGCGACTTTTCTAGAAAGTTATAATACTTCCTATGCAGAACTCAAAGGACTGAAACAAATCGATGCAAATGCCTCGGCTGCTCCGATGAAGATACTTCAAAACTTTGCCAATGTTGTGTGACTTTTCCTCGGGGGTATGATCCTTTCTCTTTCGGGATATGGAGGATTTTTCTTCACCTTTGGACTTTTTATCCTAGGATTTCTTTTGTGGTCACTTTTTAATGCTCATCGTATCAAATAAAACTATTTTTCTCTCCGACTCGATTTGTAAAAAAACGATATTTCCATACTATTATGGAAATATTTTTTTATAGAAAACTATGCGTTTTAATATACGTGTTACGGGAGCTGCAGGACTGGGGATGAACTCAACAGCAGACATCATCGCAGATGTGTTTGCAGAACTAGGGTATCACGTCAATACGGATATCCAATACCAATCTATTATCAAAGGAGGAATCAATTATTTTGATATCTTTGTTTCGGATACATCCAAATATATCTCAAAATATGTCGATATTTTAGTTGCCCTTGACGCTGCTAATCTCGAAGCATCTCTTCCTTTTCTCAAAAAACAAGGAATCTGTATCGTGAATACCAAACATATCGCAAAACTTGAATCAAAAGGTCTTTCGTTTTCTGATATCCAAGTTCTTCCTCTCGATATCACGGCAAAATATGATAATACCTATCTTATCTCGGTACTTGCGAAACTTCTAGGTCTCGATAAAACAATTATTGAATCGAAAATACGAAAAATATTTACTCGAAAAGGAGAAGAAATTGTCCTTGAAAATATAGCGATTTTTAAAGAAATCGTTGAAAGCTATGAAATAGCAGTGAGTAGTACTTTCGGGACTTTGGAAAAAATAGGGGAAGCGCGACCTACTTCGTATGGAAATAAAGCTCTTGCCTACGGAGCGATAGATAATGCTCTCGAGTATTACTCAGCCTATCCGATGACTCCAGCTTCGACGATACTTTCGGAAGTGATCAAGTCAAAAAAAGTAAATTTTCTTCAAGCAGAAGATGAGATATCAGTTATCATGTCAGCTCTTGGAGCAAGTTTTGCGGGGAAGAGAGCTATGGTAGGGACTTCTGGAGGAGGATTTGCTCTTATGGTAGAAGCTATTTCTTTCGCACAACAGGCAGAGCTTTGAGTGGTCATGGTTCTTTCACAACGAGCTGGACCAAGTACAGGAACTCCAACTTTTTTTGAACAAGGAGATCTCCCTTTGGCTCTTACAGCTTCGTTTGGAGATTTTGACCATATCGTGATCAACCCAAGTACACTAGAAGATGGATATTATCTCAGTGGATATGCCCTCAATCTCGCTCAAAAATATCAAACCGTCGTGATTATCCTCACCGATAAACAGTATTCAGACGGAAAAGCAACTCTCACGGAAGCACTCAAAACTCCAGGAGTAAATCGAGGAAAACTCGTAGAAACACCCACTTCAGATTTCAAACGTTATGAGCTTACCACTGACGGAGTTTCTCCATATACCATTCCTGGAACGATAGATGGAGAGTTCATCGCAACGAGTTATGAGCACGATGAGTACGGAGCAACGAGTGAAGAGTCTGCTATGAAGGTTGCTATGACCCAAAAAAGATGGAAAAAACTTGAGAATTTCTTTGAAAAAGAAGGAATAAAAGGCTATGAAATATTCACAAGTCCGGACTCTTCAGAGTCCGGACTTAATCCCCAGAAAATTATTATCACGACGAGTTACACGAGCTATACGGCAAAAGAATTTGTGAAAAATAATCCTGAGTTTGGACTCATCGTTATCAAGTTTTTAAAACCACTTGACGCAAGACTTCGAGATGAACTTATAGGAAAAAAAGAAGTGATTTTCGTAGAAAGTAACTATTCTGGACAGCTCGAAAACTATATTGTGAAAGAGTTTGGGCTCAAATATATCGATGGACTCACGATAAAAAGTTTACGAAAATACGACCTCTTTCCTTTCTATTATGAAGATTTTGAAACACTTTTATAATTTAGAGAAATACTATGAAAAAGAAATTAAGCTCGCTCGAATCATACAATTAAAATCTAAAAACAATTGAGTTTCTTAGATGGGGATGAATTAAATTTTATATATTTTCTTCAGTAATTCTATTTTTATTACTTGCTTATCTAATTAGAATAGATTCAGAATATAAAAATTATTTTTTTTCTCTTACCTTTATATCAATTTATCTACTTGGAAATAGAATTT
>JAYTJZ010000022.1:0-16557 GCA_043730605.1 Candidatus Altimarinota bacterium | reverse complement strand
AAATATCGGGAGAGTGGAAGATATATTTAATTCTTTCAAGAGTGCATCAACATTGAGAACATCCGGATTCTTGAGTGTATTTACAGGAGACCATTGTTTATCTTTTCTATCAAGACTGGTCGGACAAATATAGCTATAGCCTTCTTTTTTCATACTTTCAAGATAGGCTTTGTTTTGATCTTTTACTCCCCAAGAATCACCAGCCCCTCCATGTCCATGAAAACACAGAAGCAATCATTTTTTCCCAGAGAGATCCATAGAGAGACTTCCATAGATATTTTCAAGTTCTGCAAGCATTTTCTTATTGCTTGGACATACAGAAGATACGACCACATCTTTATCTTTGGTTCACGCAGTGGTATAAGTATTTCCATTCCCATATTCGAGTTTTCCTCGAAAAGCCATTTGGTAAACAAAACAACCATTTTGTCCTCCATCAAGCACTCCAGCTGTAGATTGTTCACTTTGAGTTGGATTTGCGAGAGCTATAACATTTCCTAAAAGATCAAATACTGTGAGTGTTCCTGCTGTTTCAGAAGTACTGAAGCTATGGAGTTTTGACTGGAGTATTTTTCCTGTTTCGTCACTCAGATTGAGATTTGGTATTGCGTGGCTTGAAGTAATAGCGAGAGATTTTTTATCTTTTGAGAACGCAAGTTCCCCTGCTCCATCACTTCCATCATTTCCAAAGACTCGAATCCAAAGTTTTTTTCCTGTTCTATTATACTTCATTACCAGGACTGAAGCATTTTTTGTGGTCGTAATAGGTACGGTATCTACTTTCGCTTTATCTTGTACTTGTCAGGTAAAATATACGTTCCCAGCAGCATCTCCTCCAGCTCCTCGGATATTTGTATAATCACTACTCTCTACTCCTTTCATCCAAAGAAGTCATCCCGTGCTACTGAGCATCCCAAAAGTTCCAAAAGGATAGGTTTTCCCAGGAGTTGAAAATTTTTCTCACTTCACTCCTAGTATCGTTCCTATATACTCATGACCGAAAGCGATTTCATCTTTTCCCGTAAGTGCTAAAGCTCGTATCTGTTTGGAAGCATCTCCTAAAAACTGGTAACTCCAAACAAATTTTCCATTTGGATCAAGTTTCATAATAAACGCATCTTTATATCCTTGTTTCTTATAACTCGTAGTTCCGATATCATACGTCGCACCTGATCCCATCATCGTGGCTATGATATTATTCTTTGAGTCTATTTTTATCTCATTTCCTCCTGCAATAGTTTCTGCATTCGTTAATATTTGTTCTTTTTTCATCGGAACTCCTGCGGTTTGAATCCATTTTATATTTCCATTTTTTCCATCAAGTTTTGCGTAAAATGCTGATCCATCTCTATAGGCTTTGAATTCTTCTGGTCAAAATGTTTTGTAATAGGTACTTTGAAACACTATCGTTCCTCCATATCCTCCACTGATTACTATATCTCCGGCACTATCTACTTCTAAATCCCATAAAAAGTCATTCGTTCCAGAATCAATTTGTTGAAACCAGACTCGTTTTCCCGTAGTATCAAGTTTTTCGATGAACATATCTGATCCTTTCTTTGCTGTTTTGTACTCTTCTCAAAACTTCACCTTCCCACTAAACAGTCATCCTATAATCGTATTTCCATTTGCATCAAGCGAAACTCCATCTATTTCATCTTTGACTCCCGAAGCACTCTGTACGGCAAAAGTCCAACTATCAGAAAGAGTGGAAACTGTTGCAGGAGTGCTGGCAGCTGCAGTAACATAGGATATATAGGAAAAAATCCCAAGAAGCAACAAAGAACAAAGAACCATACATTTTGAATTCATACAAAAAAGAATTATATATAAACCTTTTGAGTATATATGCTCTCTCAAAAAAGTAAATATTCCTTTTACTTTCCTGATTTTGTTCGATTGCAGTTTTTACACAGCATCTGACAATTTTCGGCTGTGGTTTTTATGATAAAAATTATTTTAGTTTTTTTACTTTTTCAGAATCCTGTAAATAATTTTCTTGGGTTGAAACCTGTTTTTTTGTTTTTTGTTCCAGAGCTTTTTTCGCATCTCCTGCTATTTTTCATCCTGTGTGAGCATCTTTTTGAAGTTGTTTTCTTCCCTGAGAATCATTACTTTGCGTAATCTCTGTCGTAGCTCGTTCTCAAAGCATAGAAAATATGATTTCCAGATCAGTCATATGGTCACGGAGATTTTCTTTTTTGAGTCATTTATAGCTTTTGTACTCACTGGGAGTCATCCCAAAAGTCGCTTTACTGATTTCTTGGGATTGACTGAATAATCCTAAGGATACCTTGTGTATCTGCAGCATCAGTACTATACATTTTCCCATCTTGGGCTTTCATTTTCAGTTGGTTACATTTTGTAACCACCTCGCTTCCTTCTTTCTTAAGTCTATTTTTGAGTACTTTCCAATAATTTCTTGCATCAGCACTCACACTGAGTGCGTTTATAACATCAACCACCGAAAAAAACCATTGTTCTTCGTGATAGATTTTTCGGATTTCTTTTTGTTCAAAAAGAGTAATTTTTGTATTCATATAGTTTCTTATGTATATTTTCCGTATATGTTATCTATTTTTGGAAAATATACAAAACTTTTTATGCTTGTTTCCTGTAAAGCTTTTTCTTGTTGGAAGCTATTTCCCACTCTTGGTTCGATTGCAATTTTTACACAGCATCTGACAATTTTCTGCCGTGGTTTTTCCTCCTTCGTGCCACGGTGTGATATGGTCTGCCTCCATGTGTGAAAGTTCGAGTTTTTCTCATTTTTCTACACAGTTTTTTGTATTACTACATATTCCCTGCTGTCTTTCATAAGCTTCTCGTTTCTGTTTCTCGCTAAATGCTCGAATACTTAAATATTTTTCTTTTTTGGTGAGAATATAACTATAAATCCCTGACTTTTTCGTCACATCTTCATCTTGCATGTGTTTCACTATATCAACTTCAAGTTTTTTTGCATCAAATATTTGGTCTTTGAACTCATTATACAGTTCTCCCCAAGAAACTCCTTTCATTTCTTTGCGATAGTTTGGGAAAATAGCAGATACCCAAGTAATAACTGATTGAAAATATATCCATAAGGCACTTGCAGAGCTATCATGTTGATGTTTGGACATATAGACCTCTATATTTCCTCCAGAAATCCAGTCAATTGCAGTTTCAAAATATTCTTGGCGATTAGCTGAACCTGTAAGATAGTCTCCACCAATAGCAGAAGCTGGACATCCATTTTTACTAAAATACCGTTTTGCGTCTGTGACCCAAGAACCTGAATATACGGCATTTCGTAGTTCTTGTTCGGTGAGTTTTTCTCCTGCGATATTGATAATACGAAACCATTCAAGTTTTTCGCTCTCATTTCCTGTACACAGATATACCATGAGTTTATAGTTCAAAATCTGCTCTTTTTCGTCATTCGTAAGATTATGAAAATACTTAAATGTATGCGAAAAAACACCACTGACATATTGGCAAATACTTATGGTTCTTTGTTGCCCATCAATTACTTCAAAACTTCCATCTTCTCGCACTGCCCAGTACATCACATTGAGAGGAAAGTTTTTTGTAAGGGTCGTGATAACAGCATCTCTCTGTTTATCTTTATAAATAAACTCCCTTTGATACGGAGGTCGGATATCCAGTTTTCAACCATATCCCACCACTCCATTTTCAGCATTATCCTGAAATCACTGCGTAAGTTCTCGCACGGTGATTTCTTTGAGTTCGATTTGCATAGTAAAAAATATTAAGAAGTAAGTTTTTTATTTTTTATAATCACACGAGCATAAATACTTGAATATAATGTTCCTGTTTCAACATCTTTAAATGCTGGTCATTTTTTGTCGGTTTTTGGATTATAAATACGGTATAAAGTTCCTTTTGCATTAAAAGTATATTTTCACGTTGGTTTTCAACTTTTATCTAAAATTTCCATTTTTCTATTATTCGAAAAATCTACAGATCCAATAATACCAAGTGCAATAATCTCAAATTGTTCAGGATTATATTTATCCATAAAAGTGATAGGAACTCACATAGCTCCTGCATAATCCATAGGAATATCTTTCGTCACATCTATATTTATAGCATCGTAGTTTTCATATTTCGGATAATTTTCTTCATTGTATATTTTATAGAGAATTAAGTCTTCGTGTCTTTCTTTATAATCAAGATTCGTAAACCATCTAACACCTTTTACTCTAATATATTTATTTCATTGCTCATCTATTCTGCTACTCGCAGCATTCAATTCATAATGTTCTGGAACTCGGAATTCTCTATCTCAACTGTGGATACTATGCCCAAGCCATATTTTATTTTCTTTGATAAGTTTGAATATTTCCTTATACGTGAGTGCATTGAGATTTCCAAGTATCACAAATTTTTTATCATATTTCATCAATTGTGCTACATATTCACGAAAGAGAGAAAAAGGTGGGTTTGTTACGACGATATCTGATTTTTGTAAAAGTTCTACAGATTCAGACTTTCTAAAATCTCCATCTCACTTCAAATAATTCTTTCCTATCTCTTCTCTATTTGGAAGATTATCTCCATTTTTATCTCCTGTATATTCGAGATAAATTGCTTTTTCAGAATCATTTTGACTAAAGAGTTCCATTGTTTGACTCTTATAGCAAGTGGCTATAAGTTTTTTAAGTCAAAAAAATTCGAACATATGAGAAAAATAATGAAAGAAATTACTGACCAACGGATCATCACAATTACAGAACACCGTTTTTCCTTTGAAATGTTTCTTATAATGCCCAATTTCTCTTTCTATATCTGCAAGTTGCGTATAAAACTCATCTTTTTTCGCTTTATTTGCATTTTTTAAATTCGCATTTCCAGATTTTTTTTCCATATAAAAAAGCATATTTACTGAATAAATATGCTAAAAAAACATTAAAAACCTGAAGAATCGTATTTTAGCGAACAAAAAAGGGCAACTTAATATGCTCTAATATTCGCTAAAATACATCTTCAAGTTTCGAAAAAAACATAGAAGGGTGAGCAACTAAGTTGCCCTTCTTTAAATTTTTTTTCAAAACTATTTTTGTAAATAGCTCAATATGATGTATTTTAGCCCTTTGAGTGTAGCAAAAAACAGAGTATTTGCAAATACAATTTTGTTCCCTTATTTTATACCTAATTTCCCTTAATTTCAGAAAATGGCTTTATAGAGATGTTTGTTTTGAGTTTTTACCGTTCCCTTATTTTGTACCTAATTTCCCTTAATTTATTTTTTTATTCTATAAAGAGCATTTTTATCTCGCTTTTTATCACTCTCTTTTGAGATTATTTCTTCTGTAATAAATTTTAATAAATATTTTCGAACTACTTTTTCAGAAAGGAACGTACTTTTTGTTAGATCTATAATAGTAGATTTTTTATGTATAAGTATATATGTTAGAATAACTTTTTCACTTTCATTGAGATCAATAAAAATATTTTCTATTTTTTTCATCGTTCTTTCAGAAATAGTATCTTCATCTTTTGAAACATTATTTCTTAAAACAAGAGTTACCATATCTTCCTTATCAATATATTCTGGTTCAGCAAGAAGAGAGTCTTTCATAGATTGATAAATACGCTTTACTCCTTCATTGAGTTCTCGTACATATCACATTTCAGAGAGCACTTTTGCAATTCTTGGATTTCTTGAAAATCTTTTTTCTTTTATATTTTCAACGGTAACTCAACCAGGAAGTGGTCAAGAATTTGAGATTTCAAGCCTATCATCAAAATGTTTTATATAAATAACATTTCATTGAATATTATATGACCTATGCGTCATCGCATTTACTATTCACTCAAGCCAAGCATCTTGAGGATATTCAGAAATTTTATCAAACTTTCAAGTTTCTACATCTAAATAATAATAATCTCGAAATACACTGCTTAAAAATCTTCTCACGAGTTCAATAAGTCTTGGAATAGATCATTCAAATGATTCGTCTTTGATAACATTAAAATTTTTTCAAGCTTCAAGCTTCGTTCCTGAATAACGAACATATCTTACAGAAGCTGAGCTTATATATTTTTCAGGATGTTCTGCAAAAAGAAGGATAGAAGCATTGTTATAGAAATATTTTTCATCTTTTTTAGTAGCAAGATTTCTATACACGAGAAGTTCATCGTGAGTTCCGTTAAAGTGAATTTTATTTTTGTAGTATTCAAGAACACTTTCTCTGAAATCTTCTCTTTGAAAGTCTTCTCTTTTTTCTTCTTCAAATTTTCGGATAGATTTATTGTATTCTAGTACTTTTACTTCTTCCCTATTATATTTTACGGTTTCATCTCCATTTCTAAAGTACACTTCTTCGTTATCATTTCTACAAAAAATTCTTTCTCGTTCTGACGGTATATGATACAAAACGATTGTTTTTTCACCTATCATAATAGCTTCACAATGAACCAGTGCTGAAGGATTGATAAAATTATGAACTACTTGAAGATAGTCATTATACTTTGTATTATCTAAAGTTTTTAGGTCTTGTATATGTGTATCGTGTATTCCGATCACTAGAATTCCTCCATCAGCATTCAACATTCAAATAATTTCATTCGCTACTTTTGAAGGGGAAAATCCTATCTCTCAGTTTGGTTTAAAAATTCATTTTCTCTCAAAAATAACTGATTCTTTTTCATTGAGTAAAAAATCAAGTGTTACTTTTGTATCGTATTTTGAGACTATTTCTTCCTCTCATTTTGAAATATATACTTGGGACATATTTTATTTTTAAACATAATATATTTCTTTCACTATACTCAAACTCATTTCAAAACCAAAAAATACTTTTGTTCTGTTCCTACTTGCTTTTCCCTGCTCTTTCTATAATATACCTGCATATTATTTTTAGCATTTGCTCGCATGAACACGCAACTTGATACGCTTGAAAAAGATTTTAATCTCGCTTTAGAAAGCATAAAAACGGACACAGAGCTCAAAGAACTCGAACAAGAGTATTTGGGAAAAACAGGGAAACTCAAAGCGATTCTGGGAGGAATAAAAGACCTCTCCGTCGAAGAGAAAAAAACAGTAGGAGTACGAGCCAATGAACTGCGAGATAGTTTTATGGAAGCTCTTGTTCTCAAAACTCAAGAACTCGAAGAAGCGCATTTCTCTGAAATAGAGACTCTGGAAGCGATAGATGTCAGTATAGGATATCCTTCTCAAAATCTCGGACACAAACATCCTATCTCTCACGCGACGGAACTACTCGAAGATATATTTATCTCTCTTGGCTTTTCTATCGAAGACGGACCTCAAATAGAAGATGAAAAACATAACTTCGATATGCTCAATATCCCTGATAATCACCCAGCTCGTGATGTTTGGGATACTTTTTGGATATCTGATGAAATAAACGATGGGAAAGCTCCATGAGAAAAATATCTCCTTCGAACACATACTTCTCCCGTGCAAATACGTACGATGCTCTCTCAACCTCTTCCTATAAAAACGATTGTTCCTGGTCGCGTATTTCGCTATGAGCAAGAAGATGCTCGTCATACTTGTAACTTCTATCAACTTGAAGGTCTCGTAGTCGGAGAAGGAGTTACTTTTGGAGATCTTAAGTGGACTCTCGATACCGTGATGAAACAACTCCTCGGAGAAAAAACAGAAGTTCGATTTCGTCCAAGTATCTTTCCTTTTACTGAGCCAAGTGCCGAAGTAGACGTGAGTTGTCAGATCTGTGGAGGAACAGGAAAAGTAGGAGAAAAAAGATGTTCCATGTGTTCTGGAAGTGGTTGGGTGGAGCTTCTTGGCTCTGGGATGGTACATCCAAAAGTTCTCGAAGGATGTGGAATAGACCCGATGAAATACTCTGGATTTGCCTTTGGTATGGGAATCGATCGTATCGCAGCTCAGAGATTTGGAGTCAGTAGTTCACGTATGTTTTACCAGAATAAGTTAAAGTTAAATGAGCAGTTTTAAGAAATAACCCTATCTAAATTCTTTCCTAGGCTCACACAACACCTCTCTCAATTCTCTCCTGGCAGGAGAGAAGAAGCTGCAAAGTTCACACAATATAACCCTATCTAAATTCTTTCCCTTAAGCCTAAGGAAAAGAGGCTGCAAGGAAAAAAAAGAGCAAAACTAGTTTTGCTCTTTTTTATAAAAATAACAGAGTTCTCCTCCATTATAGAGTTTTCGTTTTTTGTATTTCATTTTTCCATAGTGTTCAAACTCTGCATGTGCGGTGATGATACCTCCTTGTAGGTTTTTATTTTTTGCAAGAAGTTCTGCGATATCTTGATGGATTTTCGGAACATCTGCGTTTTCGAGTCGAAGTCCATAAGGAGGATTACTTACGAGCCAGCCTGTAAGTTCTCGACGCATATAGGTCGTATAGTCCTGTGTTCCAAACGTAATATCTTCACTCACTCCTGCAAAAAGAGCATTTCGCTTCGCGAGTTCGAGGATATCTTTTCGGATATCGGTCGAGTAGATTTTGTATTCTCCTGAAAATTCTTTGCTCACTGCCAGTGCTTTCTCTTTTTCAAAAAGTCCATCTGGAAGCCAAGACCAAGACTCACAAGCAAAGTGTCGTTTGAGTCAGGGAGCTCTATTTCGAGCGATCATCGCAGCTTCTATAGCTATCGTTCCTGATCCACAAAACATATCATAGAGTGGTTCTTTGAACTTCCATTGTGAGAGGATGACAAGCGCTGCTGCAACATTTTCTTTGAGTGGAGCATCTCACGTCATCTCTCGGTATCCTCGTTTATGCAGTCCATTTCCAGAAGTATTGAGAAGGATACGAAGCGTATTATTTTCGACAAGAATACGGATTTCGATACTTCCAGCTCGTGCATCTTCTTTCACGATATTATCCCCTGCTATTTTTTTTACTATCGCTTTTTTTGCGAGTGCTTGGAGACTGGAGATAGCTCCGAGTTCGGACTTGATACTCGTTGCCTGAACGATGATTTCAGCATCTTTTGGAATATATTTTCGCCAATCTTGTGCAAAAACTTTTTCAAAATAGTTATCAAAATCTGTAATATCTTTATACTCAGCTACGATATAGTAGAGAATATTTGAAAAACGAGAACACAGGTTCATCCGAGCTATCGCTTCGATATCTCAGGAAAAATACACAGCCTTATCTTGAACTTCTGTGAGTTCAAAACCTTGTTTTTGTACTTCGTGTTTTACGAGAGCTTCCAGTCAGAGAGGACAGGTAAGAAGAAAATGGGGCATAAGATTTTGCTAAAAATACTATAATAGTTTGGAGTATACTAAAAATTTTCTGATTGTCTTGTTTTGTGTTGTTGAAAGTAAACAAGTGTTACCAAGGTAAGAACTGCGAAAAGTCCCATCGAAGCCCAAAATGGAAAGCTAATATGTAGAGTATAGAGCCAACCTACCAGTAGTGGACCAATAATTCCTCCAACTCCTGTTGCCGAAGTATTGAGTCCCATCACTTTTCCAGAGTAGTATGGAGAAGCTTGAGAGAGTTGTGATGCAAGAGATGGATTGGACATTCCCATTCCGAGTGGAAACAGTATCACGATAAAAAATACAAGCAGAGCGAAAGGATTTATCGCATAGAGAAACATCCCGAGTGTCAAAATCGCAAATCCTGTCGTTATCATTTGTACCTCAGTAAGCCATTTTCTGACATATTTGATGAGAAATCCCTGAAATAAAATAGAAGTGATTCCCACTACTGTGAGACTATAGCCAATCATATCTGCACTAAATCCAAATCTGTCTGCTGTATATTGTGATGATCCTGATTGAATCACTGAAAAACCGATAGTCATCAGGAGAGAAAGTCCTAAGAAAAAAAGGATTTTTGAGGTATAGTGAAAGTCTTTTACTTCTTCTTGCATTTCTTGAGTATGTTTTTGTGGCTCTGGAAGACCAAAAAGTATCCAGAAAAAATTTCCAGAAATAAGAACAATAGAAAGAAGAATAATTCCCTCTATTCCAAAAAATGTAGCAAGAATACCTCAGAGTGCTGGTCCTACCAGAAAGGCTGTTCCGAAAGCAGCTCACATCATACCCATATTTTTTGCTCGAGTTTCAGAGGTAGAAATATCAGAAATATAAGCTTGTACTACTCAAAATCCTGCTCATCCAACTCAAGAGATAAAACGAGCTGTGAGATACAAGGCAAATCCAATAGTTGCAATATTATTTTGCGTATGAATCGCAAGAAAAGTCACGATATATCCTATAATATTGATAGAAGTAGTAAGCAAGAGAATATTTTTTCGTCAAAATCTATCTGAAAGATTCCCGAGAAAAGCTCCTGCGCAAAACATTCCGAGTGAATAGATAGATTGAGCCCACATAGTCCAAGACTCTGCTTGTCAAAAATGTGCAGTGATATCAGGAAGAACAGGGATAAATAATGAAAAACCTAGCAGATCAAGAAATGCAGTGGTAAGTATGAGAGGAAGAAGCGATTTTGCTTTCATAGAAATATATAAACGAAAGTACGAAAACTCTATTGTAGAGGAATACGAAAAAATGCAACTATGAAAAAAACACTCAAGCTTTGCTTGAGTGTTTTTTGAGAAAGTCTTATTTTTACTCTATTTCATAACTGACATTGAGAGAAATCATATATTCAAGCTCTCCTTGTGAAATATCCATATTTCCTACTGAAGACTCCATCGTATCCATCATTTTTACATTTCCATACAGAGGAGTTGGGTACATATTTTGAGTACTTTCAGAGACACTGAGTACCTTTCGTATTTTGACTCCTGTTGCCTGCGCTATTTCATCTGCTTTTTGACGAGCCTTTTCGAGTGCCATTTTACGTGCTTCGCTATAGACTTTTTCTGTATCAAGAGTTTCATAACTTACTCCTTGGATTTGGATATTTTTTACTTTAGCTATAGCATCAAGGAGGCTATTGGTGACGCTGGCTTCTTTTTGCTCGATACGAATCGTGAGCATTTGAGAAGCTCGATATCCATTTGGAGTTTGTTTTCCTTCTGTATAGTCATATTCCTGCGTTACCGAGAGATTGGTACTTTGAACATTTTTTTCTTCGATTCCTGCATTTTTAAGAAGTGCTTTTATCTGGTTAATACTTGTATTCATCTGAGTATAGCCATCCTCTTGCGTTTTTGCTTGGATTACTTCAACCCCAGCTTGTAAAATAGTGGTATCAGGAATTGCTTTCGCTTTTCCTTCCGCACTGACTTGTATCGTTCCAAAAGGAGTTTGAGACGAAGAAATAATAATATCTTTCTGGGAATACATATACCCCGTTCCGAGAAGAGCAACACCCAAAATAACAGAAGCGATCACTATATGGTTCGTCATAAAAAAAAGTTAGAGTTAAAATACCATTTCTTAAACGAAGAGGTTCAGAAAAAGTGACAAATATATATCTCTCAATACGTTTTAAAAATATTTTTTGTAATCTCTGAGAATATTTTATAATTTTAGAAAATATTTTTAATAATCATAAAAATTCCTATGAATGATATTTTTCTTTTCTTAGGAGCTTTCATAGCAGAAATCGCTGGAACGATTTCTGGTTTTGGTTCTTCGAGTATTTTTCTTCCGATAGCACACCAGTTTTTTGACTATAAAACAGCTCTTTTACTCGTAGCTCTCTATCATATTTTTGGAAATACTTCTCGTTTTTTACTCTTTTGGAAACACTGGAATAAAAATATATTTCTGCTTTTTGGTATCCCAAGTATTTTTGCAACTCTTCTCGGAGCAAGTCTCGTTTGATATATAGATACTAATATTCTCAAAATAATTCTTTGAATCGTACTAAGTTTGTTTGCTTTCTATTCTCTCTTGCATCCTAGCTTTCAAGTAACTCCTACAAAAAAACTTTGAATCCTTGGAGGAGCTCTTTCAGGATTTACTGCAGGACTTATAGGAACTGGTGGGGTGCTTCGAGGGGCTTTTCTTACTCTTTTTGGACTCAAAAAAGAATCCTATATTGCAACTATTGCTTCCATTGCTTTACTTGTCGATGCAACTCGTATTCCTATATATTTTTGAAATGGCTTTCTGGAAGAATCATATTTTTGGTATATTCCTGTGTTATTTCTCATCGCTTTTTGAGGTTCTTTTATCGGAAAAAAAATAGTAGCACGTATCAAGGCTACGATACTCAAAAAAATAATTCTTTGCAGTATCATCGCTTTGAGTATACTCCTGATCGTTCAAGGCTCTATTGCTCTGTAATACATAGTTCCCACATATTTTTATTCATTATTCCTGTCTAATGTATTCTCTCAAAAAGTTTTTCCGAAAAAATATTTTTTTTACCTGTTTTCTCCTCTCAAGTCTCATCCTTTGAGTAAAAATATATGTGATCCCTGATAGTTTCGAGTTTATCGAACCGATATCGATTTATACAGCTCTTCTTTCTTCTGTGATATTTATCTATGGTTTTATGATGAGCCCTGCTATCGCAGAGTTTAAAGAATGTGAACGTTTACGAACCGAGCTTCGTGCTACGATCGAAAATATTTTATCTGATATAGATTATTTTACGAAACTCAAACCTGCACTTTCGATACAGCTATTTCAAGAAAACTTTTCCCAAGTGCTTGAACTTATTTTTGAAAGAATCGCAAATAACAAAAAGGAATGAAATATACACGTACTTCTCAATAATAGTAATACGTTCCTTCTTGAGGGAGAAACACTGTGAATTCCTGCAAATCACATCATAAAAGTGAAACAAGAAGTGAGTAGTCTACGAAAAATCGTGACTCGGATATTTTTCATAAAAGATAGTAATAGTCTCCCTGCTGTCATACATAACTTAAAAAACTTTATCACTCTTTTCATCATCACTACCCTTATGTTTCTCAATATCGGAGATGCTCAGATAGATACTATTATCATCGAAGTAAAAGAAGGAATTGTTATTTTTATACTTTCTTTTATCTATATGTATCTTTCTTTTATTATCAATAGTCTCGAAAATCCTTTCGATAAGAGAAATTTTTCTGGGTATATCGATGTCAGTTTTCTCAAAGAATATGTTGAAATGCTTCGAAAAACATAGAAAACTCTTATAAAATTTGCATTTTCTCTTGAAAAAGAAATACTAGAAATATTATATTTTTACACTCTTTGTATGGAAAAAACGATTCTTATTGGAACTCATATTCACGGTGATATCTCTACCGTTTGGGATGCTTATATAGAGCCTATACATATAAAAAATTGGAACTCAGCAAGTGATGATTGGCATTGCCCTGAAGCAAGCAATGATTTTCGAGTCGGAGGAGAGTTTCACTACACGATGGCAGCACGAGATGGTTCTATGAGTTTTGATTTCTGGGGGACGTATACAGAAATAGTTCATCATACTCTGATTGCTTACACGATGGGTGACGGACGTATGGCTGAAGTAGAGTTTCAACATGATGAACACTGTACGAATGTTATCGTTGAGTTTGAACCAGAAACAGAAAACACGGTCGAACTGCAACAAACTGGATGGCAGGCTATCCTTGATAATTTTGGAGAATATGCAGATAGTCTCTAAGCTTCTTTTTTTGTGTTTTCTCCTTTTTTCCTGCAGTATTCAAGAAGAAACAGAAGTGATTGCTCTTTCTCAGAATACTTCTAACTCCCCTATTATCCCCAAAGCTATGACGCTTCCTCAAAAAGACTTTGTTATATTTGAGTATGATGTTCAAGAACATTTTTATGTAATCCCAGAGGGAGAAGCAACTTCTCTTTCTGAGAAAGAACGACTGGTATGAAATGAAATTCTCGCAAAAAAACTTGAAGAATATAATACTACTCAAGAGGATATCTATGCTGCAGCTCTTGTAAGAAACCCTGCTTTTCCACGAACAAAAGATGAGTTTGTGATATATCCAGAAAGATATAACTATCAGTATATCGTAGTAAAAAATAAACTGGGAGAAAAAATACTCTGGGTCAATGCTTTTGATGAAGAAAAAAATACTCTTTGGAAAGAGCAACTCGTTTCAGTAGATGATGGAGGAAATTCTTATTTTCAAGCTTTTATCAATCTTTCTCGTGAAGAACTTCAAAGTTTTCAGGTCAATGGAGAAGCATAGTATCATAATAGATACTAGTTGAGATTTCTTATATTCTTGTTTTCTTCTACAATACCCTTGAATCTCTCAAGTGTATTTTTTATTTTTTCATAAAAATACTATGTCATATGAAACCCAACAAGAAATACTCCAAAAAATAGTACTACCTCAAAACAAAACAATCCGTCTTGGAAAAATAGAGCTCTCGGTGAGTAATCTTTCTCTGATGCAAGATTTTTATACTTTGGGAGTCGGACTTGAAATCCTAGAAACTGGAAATAACTCTGTTATACTATGAAATAATGAAGTCGCTATTATCGGACTTTATGAAGAAAAAAACTCCTCTCAAGCAAGCAGATGAGAAGCTGGACTCTATCATACAGCTCTTGTATTTGAAACGCAGAGTCAACTCGCTCATACAGTTCAAAAATTACTTGAAATCAACCCTAAACTTTTTGTTGGAAGTGCGGATCATATCGCAACACAGGCATTTTATTTTCAAGATCCAGAAGGAAATGGTCTCGAACTCTATTATGATAAACCACGAGAAGACTGGCTTTATGAAAATGAAAAACCTCGTATCGGAAGTGAATATTTGGATACAAAGAAATTTTTAGAAAGCTATCTTCCTCTCACTCCAGCATCAAAAAATATCCATATGGGACATATACATCTTAAAGTAGAAAATATTGAGCTCGCTCGTGCATTTTATAGCGATATTCTCCTTTTTGATATCATAGAAGATATGGGAACTGCTCTTTTTGTCTCTCGAGATGGGTATCATCATCATATTGGCATGAATGTCTGGGAAAGTTTGGGGGGCATGAAAGAAACAAGAATGAATGCTCGGACTCAAAAGCTTTGAAATACACATTCTTAGTGCTGAACTCTCTCAAAAAGTCTTTTCAAATCTCAGGGAACACAACATCTCTTTTTCAGAAAATATTCAGGAATCTATACTTCAAGATCCTTGGGGGATAGAGATACATCTCAAAAAAATATTTTAAAAAGAAAAATAAGGATTCTTACTTTTTATTATGATTTTTTTCATATACTAGAAGTGTTATGCTTTAAAAATTTCCTATGTTTTCAAAAAAAGAACTTGCTGTTATCCTCTTCTCTGCTCTCTATCTCATACTTTGAGGTCTATATTTCTTACAAGATTTAAACTTTGAGTTTGTTATCTATGTCGGAGTCATCATCGTACTGTTTGCAGGAGTTTTTGGAACTCTCAAAACAACACAGTTTCCTACTTGGATGCTTTGGATGTTTTCATTTTGGGGGCTATTGCATGTGCTTGGAGGAGCTGTACATATCGCAGATGGAGTGCTCTTTGCCTATAAAATCTATCCATTTATGGATTATGGAGGAGATTTTTATATCCTCAAGTATGATCAGATCGTACATTTTTACCTCTATATGCTCGTTGCCATCATGGCACATCATGTACTCTCATATCGCTTCAATATTCCAAAAACGAGTTTTCTGCTCGCACTCTCTGCCGTGCTTATCTCGGTAGGAGTGAGTAGTCTCAATGAAATCATGGAGTTTCTCATCGCAATCAGTCTCGAAAATAATGGAGTGGGAGGCTATGAAAATGCTATGCTCGACCTTATTTTTAATCTTTCGGGGGCTGTTGTAGGGATTCTCCTTTTGAAATGTATCAAAAAATAATCTTTTTCTATGTTCTCTTCTCACTACCTCCGCTCTTTTGAACTCCAAAAAGACAAAATTCCTGATACTCAAGAATATCCCTACAACCTCCTGGTAGTACGATATCTCTCAAGTATAGACTTACATGAAAAAGTCACTTTTTTTGTGGGAGAAAATGGAACAGGAAAATCTACCCTTCTTGAAGCACTTGCCGTAGGATATGGGTTTAATCCCGAGGGAGGATCAAAAAATTTTAATTTTGCTACCAAAGAAACGCACTCTCCACTCTCTGAGGCTTTGAAACTCGTAAAAGGAGTCAAACTTCCCAAAGATAATTTTTTCCTGCGAGCAGAGAGCTTTTATAATGTTGCGAGTAATATCGATGAAATTTGAGCAGCTCAAAATTACGGGGGTATTTCTCTGCATGAACAATCACATGGAGAATCATTTTTTTCTCTTTTTCTCCATCGATTTCGGGGAAATGGACTCTACATCCTCGATGAACCCGAAGCAGCTCTTTCTCCTCAGAGACAGCTTGCCTTTCTCGTGCGACTGCATGAACTCGTCAAGCAAAACAGCCAATTCATCATCGCGACACACTCTCCGATACTTCTCTCCTATCCCCACGCAAAAGTCATCGAGATTTCGCAAAATGGCTTCAGGGAAATTTGCTATCGCGACTCTGAGCACTATACTCTCTATAAGCAATTTCTTGAGAATCCGGAGTATATGTTGGGGAAGTTAGGGATTGGGGAATAATTTTAAAGTTAAAATTAACAAGGGTCTTCCCCAGTTGACGAAACTTTAATCTCGTTATACTGGCAGTATGAAAGCAAAAAACAGATATAGAAAATGAGCACGATTTGACAATGCTCA
>JAYTJZ010000021.1:0-16602 GCA_043730605.1 Candidatus Altimarinota bacterium | reverse complement strand
ATTGAGGTTAGTAGCATTCAAGTAGTATGCTGGGAGTTGTCCTCCAAACGTTGCTACATTTATATTCGTGAGTGCTGATCCATCTCAGATAAAGCCTGTTGCAAGAACATTTCCTGTTACATCAAGTGTTTGAGTAGGAGCATCATTTCCTATTCCTACTCTCCCATTACCTGTAGCATTTATAAGTACATTTCATGCACCATAGGGTCTTAGATAAAAATCCTGTCAAGCTGTAAGAACTAAACTAGGCCCCCCTGTAACACTATGTGGTGCAATGAACCAAGCAGAGTTAGGTGTAGGAGAAAATGAAACATCTCCACCTACTACTTGAAATTTACGAACTGGATTCCCAATTCCTATCCCCACATTTCAAGAATTGGTATTAAGGATTGTATCTCATGCTCCTACTTTATTTTGTATAAATAAACTTGAGCCTGTTGCATTATTTCGAGCAAGTATTTCATTATTATCTATTGCAAGATTTGCTCCTGTTGTAGGACCAAGAGTGAGTATATGCCCTGTAGAGGTCATAGTTGCATCTCCTGTTGTTGCGATATGAAAATCAGATTGTGGTGAATTTGTTGCGATACCTATCTTAGTTCCATTATCAAAGATACTTCACGTTCCAAGAGTATTTGTATCTGTAAATCGTGTCACGTAATTTGCTGTTCCTCCTCCGTCTATACTCGTTGCTACCAAAGGAAGATTTACACAGCCTGTTCCTCCTGAAGTACAGATACGAGTTGCCATAATATCTCACGATGTTCGTATATTTCCAGCTACATCTAGTTTTTGTGTTGGGGTAATTGCTCCTATAGCTACGTTTCATCCTACTCCTAATATTTTCATCACAGATCATGCTCATTGCTGACTAAAAATTTCAAAGTCATTTGATCACATTGTACCTATATCCCATTGAGAAATATTATTTGTACTTAAATTTATTCTTCAATGAGCCCCAGAATTAAATTTATCAATAGTTAAAATAGCTGCACTATTAGTTGATCTAAGTCTCATACTTGCAATACCTGATGAAGATAAGATATCAAGTTGTTGACTTGCAGGAACAGTCGTTCAAATAAGAACATATCACGTCGTAGCTATATTTTGACTTCAAAAATTTGGTGCTATCTTTGTTCCTGCTATCGCTGCTGTTGCAGATACATCTGCATCTAAAATAGTTGCATCTGTAATATTTGTAGTAAGGACACTGTTATTTGCAAGGCTTCCTGTAATAGTTATGTTACTTCCTCCATTAAAATTTGCTGAACCGGTAACATCTCCTCACAATGCTATCGTTCGTGCTGTTTGAAGGGCTGTCGCGGTTCCTGCGTTTCCACTAATACTTCCACTTATCGTACTACTAAATGTTTTTATCCCTCCAATAGTCTGTGCTGTACTTATATCTACTCCATCGGTAATTCCATATCCAGATATTGTCGTAGGTCGTGCAGATATATTTGCAAATGGGATTGCTATATTTGCTGTACCATCAAAACTTACTCCTGCTATCATTCTTGCTGTTGTAAGTGCATCTGCTAATTTTGTTTTTGATTGGAATACATAAGTTCCAGTATTAGTATGGGTTCTAAATCACCAAAGATATCAATTTGGATCTACTGAAAGTGCAATTGATCTATTAGCATTTACTTGTCACACTATAGCAGCAGTGACGATAGGATTATTGGTAGTTCAAGAAACTCCTGTCAAGTCAGATACATATAATCCATTTTGTTGACCACTTGGAGCACTTCCATTAGTATCAAATGTACCGTTTACTATAATAGGCGAACTAAAAGTCTTCACTCCAGCAAATGTTTGCGTTCCTGTGAGAAGTGCCACATTACTTGAAAGTCTTGCATCTCAAATAGTTCCTGCATTGAGGTTAGTAGCATTCAAGTAGTATGCTGGGAGTTGTCCTCCAAACGTTGCTACATTTACATTCGTCAATGCTGATCCATCTCAGATAAAGCCTGATCCTGTAATATTTCCAGTTGTTACTATGTTTTGTGCTCCAAAGTTTGGTGCTATTTTCGTTCCTGCTATCGCTGCTGTTCCTGAAATATCTGCATTCGCAATACTTGCATCTACTATTTTTCCAGAATCTACGGAGTTAGCTGCGAGTTTCGCAAGTGTAACGTTCGCATCTGTAATATTTGAAGTAAGGACACTGTTATTTGCAAGGCTTCCTGTAATAGTTATGTTACTTCCTCCATTAAAACTTGCTGAACCGGTAACATCTCCTCACAATGCTATCGTTCTTGCTGTCTGTAATACTGTCGCGGTTCCTGCGTTTCCACTAATACTTCCTATAATAGTATTTGAAAAAGTATTTGATCCTGTAAATGTCTGCGTTCCTGTGAGAAGTGCCACATTACTTGAGAGTCTTGCATCTCAAATAGTTCCTGCATTGAGGTTAGTAGCATTCAAGTAGTATGCTGGGAGTTGTCCTCCAAACGTTGCTACGTTTACATTCGTCAATGCTGATCCATCTCAGATAAAGCCTGATCAAGTTATAGTTCCTGTTGTAACAACATTTTGTGCTCCAAAGTTTGGGGATATCTTCGTTCCTGCGATTGCTGCTGCTGCATTTATATCTGCATTGAGAATCGTTAGGTCTGTAATATTTGCGGTAACAACACTATTATTCGAAAGTGCCCCTGTAATCGTCGCATTTGCGGTTCCATTGAAACTTGCTGTTCCAGTCACATCTCACGCAAGGATTATATTTCTTGCTGTTTGAAGGGCTGTCGCTGTTCATGCATTCCCATTTATACTTCCACTTATCGTACTACTAAAGCTCTTCGTTCCTCCAATAGTTTGAATACTACTTATATCTACTCCATCTGTGATTCCGTATCAAACAATCGTTGTTGGTTTACTCGTGAGATTTGCAAACGGTATTGCTATATTTGCTGTCCCATCAAAGCTCACTCCTGCTATCGTTCTTGCTGTTGCAATAGCTGTCGCTGTTCCTGCGTTTCCACTAATACTCCCTGTAATAAGTGATGAAAAAGTCTTCGCTCCTGCAAATATCTGAGCTCCAGTCAAAAGGGCTACATTACTTGAAAGTCTTGCATCTCAAATAGTTCCTGCATTCAAGTTTGTAGCATTCAAGTAGTATGCTGGGAGTTGTCCTCCAAACGTTGCTACGTTCACATTCGTGAGTGCTGATCCATCTCAGATAAAGCCTGTTGCTTTTACATTTCCTACTACATCGAGTATTTCCATTGGACTCACTGTTCCTATACCTATTCACGATCCTGTGATAACCATCTTTGGACTTGCTACTCCATCTACGTTAAATGCTATTCGACTTCCTATAACTTCATTATTTTCATCTGCTGTAAGAGCAAGAGATCCTGAAGCGCTATTTGCAGTGATATAACCATCTGCTCCTGTGTCAACATCAAGAAATATAAGTGAAGGATTTGTATTATTAAGAAATACTGGTCCATTTACTTCAAGTCTTGCTCCAGGAGTGATAGTTCCAACCCCCATATTTCCTGTTGTGACTATATTTTGACTTCCAAAGTTTGGAGATATCTTTGTTCCTCCTATTGCTGCTGTCAGTGATATATCTGCATCTACGATACTAAGGTCTACTATCTTCCCAGAATCTATAGAATTAGGAGCAAGTTTTGCAAGGGTTACATTTGCGTCAAGTATTTTTGATGTGATAACGCTATTATTTGCAAGAGTTCCTGTAAGAGCTACATTTGCTGATCCATTGAAACTCGTTGTTCCTGTGAGATCTCCCGTGATTGATATATTTCTTGCTGTTGCAAGAGTTGTTGCTGTCCCTGCTGTTCCTGCATTTCCTGAAATACTTCCACTTATAGTACTAGTAAATGTTTTTACTCCTGTAAAAGTCTGTACTCCAGTAAGAAGTGCTACATTGCTTGAAAGTCGAGCATCTGCAAGAGTTCCTGAATTTATATTTGTAGCATTAAGGTAGTATGCTGGAAGTTGTCCTCCAAAAGTACTCACATTTATATTAGTAAGGGCTGATCCATCTCAGATAAAACCTGAGCCAGTTATAGTTCCAGTTGTCAATATATTTTGACTTCCAAAATTTGGAGATATTTTTGTTCCTGCTATTGCTGCAGTTGCCGAAATATCTGTATTGAGTATCGTTGCATCAAGTATTTTCGCAGTAGTGATAACAGATCCATTGATAGTTATATTATTCCAAGTTCCTCAAATATCTCCTGAGAGTTGAATAATTCCTCCACTTGATGTGGTAGCATTCGGAAGACTCGATACTGGAAAAATTCCCGTCGTAATATTACTTGCATTGATATTGGTAATAGTCGATCCATTAATATAAGCTGGAAGTATAGTACCACTTCCACCAATAATCGAAAGAAATTTACTTCCTATTTTTCCATCTGCTCCGAAAAGTTTTGAAAGTATATCTCCTACTCGCCCCTTTGGTTGAGCTACTCCCGTAGGAAGAGATGGATCGGTTGCCTGAAGTCCATTTACTTGTATTTTCGTAGCATCAAAATCTTGTTGCGTATCTTCTGCGTACAGCAAAGGACTGAAGAGAAGAGAAAAAGTAAGAAAGCAAATCAGTGTATATTTTCAAAAAGTATTCATAGGGAATATATAAAAATAAATTATTTAATGATATAGAACAATGATTCTTTCAATGAGTCAAACTCTATTTTACTGGACTGTATGGTGTTGGTGGTAAAGTTAGAATTAACAGCTTGTCACTTAGGAGGAGTTCCTCAACCAGGAGAAGCTGGAGCCGTAATAGTAGTACTATCATTCAAAAAAACTCCTGTTCCTGTTGGAGCAGCAGCGACTGTATTTGAGTCTGCTTCTATTTCAAAAGTAATCCCTGTAAAATTTTGAAATCAAAGTTGAGAATTATACGAATATCCTCTCAATTTTTTATCTACTACACAGTAATATACAAATATATTTGAGTTATAGTCGAAGTCTACAAATCAAAAAGAACTACTATAAGCATATCATCCAAGCTTATATCCATATCAGCTTGAACAGGATGACGTAGAGGATATAACTCTTATATTTTCTGAAGCATTACTTGACCAGTTTGTTTGAAAATATCACAGTACTGTATCGTGATAATACCCAGAAAAATAATTTCCTATGGTACTAGAGTCATTTCCTTTATTCATATATGAGAGACTTCCACTTACGGAAATTTGGGAGTTACTTGAACCAAGTCCTGTTGAAGTTTGTGGAGTGAATACTTGAGATACTACATTTATAGCATGTACTGTATAAAAAGAACCTATAAAAAAATATATTCCAAAAAATACAAGATATTTTAAAATATTTCTCTTCTTTGAATACATTTTTCTCCTATACTTAGATGGTATTATAGAATAACAATATATATATATCTCGAAAACACGAGTTTTTAAAAAAAAATATCTTGTAAGTAAGAGAAAATATTTCATAATATAAACACTCTTGTTTTAATTCTTATATATTTGAAATGAAGAAATATCAAAAATACGCTTTTACTCTGATAGAACTTGTGGTTACTGCAACGATTCTCGTTATTCTCACCTCTATATGATTTTACAGTTATACGCAAAATATATCTGATGCGCGAGATGGAGCAAGAAGAACTGATCTTTCGGCTTTATCATCACAACTGAGTCTCTATAAGAAACAACGTGGGGCATATCCAAATCCTGGAGATAGTTTTGAAATCCGAAATAGAGGATATGCTGTAGCATATCAGTGATATATGAATCAAAAAGTAACCCTTTCGACAGCTGAAAGACTTCCTCTCGATCCAGACTTAGATATTCCTTATATTTATGCTGTTACGAGAAATAAACAAGAGTTTCAACTCGCTCTTTCTCTCGAAAATAACGAAAATCCATTTGCACTGGTAGAGTGAGACTATAAAAGTATCGCAAAAAATGTACTTCCTAATATCATACTTGCGACTGGATCAACTCTCAATATCGAGATAAATGCAGCTATAGGAACAGGGGCAACTAATAGAAACCTTTTTCTATTTCAAAACGGATATCATAACATACCTTATGATTTCATAGGTGGTGTTGCAAAGAGTGATGGAACTTCCTTTGCAACTCTCTTGGCTGAGGCTGGAACCAGCTATTGGCAAAACTCAGACTATAGAAGTTGTAGTGAGATTTTTACAGCTGGAAAAGGGATAAATCCAACTGCCACCAGTGATGAATATCAAATACTTTCGGCATCAGGAACACTCACCAATACTGGTTGTCTCGCACCGTAGTATATATCTCCTCTCTCTTATAATAAAAGCTCCTTATATTAAGGAGCTTTTATTATAATTTTTAAGTATTGACTTTTTATATATATATTATTTGACTTATTATTAAAAGTATTTTATAGTTATACTATGAATTATATTTTAAATTAGTATATATGTCAGAGATAACTCTCCCAAAACTCAATCTCAAGGCTCTCAAACCGATTGAAATCCCTCAAACTCTTCCTCTCTCTTGAGAAACACAGGAAATACTAACTTCTCCTCTCCCTGTGTGATGAGAAGAAATAAAGAAAAATCCAAAAATCGCTTTAGGGAGCATTAAAAAAAGTATGGATATCTTGGTCGCTGAAAAAGTAATTCTCGAAGAGAATATTCCTGAAAAAATAGAAGTTCTCGAAACTCCTCTTCAAAATGAACCAAACTCTCCTTCTCTTATTGATATGTGAAATAATGCTCCAAGTAAGGAAATACTTGATTTTATAAAAACTGAAGCTCAAGAAGATAGTAAAAATCAAGAAACAAAAACGCAAACTCTTGAAAATCCTATAGTATTTCAAAACTATGAGTCTGGTTTCAAAAAACAATCTGGAAATGTCCTCAAAAAAATACAAAACTTTCGCTACACTCCAAAAACAAGAGCTGGACTTTTGATATGACTCGTTGTTCTTTCTTTTTCTGGTATTGCTTTGCTTATGATATTTTTTCCAGAAAAACACTCTCTCTCTATCTACAAAGCAAGTATTTTAGAAACTGTGGGGAAAACTCAAGAAGAAGTGATTCCTTCTGAGGAAATTATTCCTGATGAACCAATTATTCCTGAAGAAATTATTCCTGATGAACCAATTATTCCAGAAGAAATCATTCCAGAGAAAGTAACTCCAGATGAAGTATCACAAACCAATAAAGAAAAATCTGTCAAAAAACAAGAACAAAAAGAAAAACTTCGCCAATTTATCTTGAAAAAATATACTTCATAGGAATTATTCCTTTCCCTCTCAAAAACAAAAATAGTTTTTTCTTTCTTTATATTATTTTTTACCATAACTCTCTTCATATGCAAGAGAGTTATTTGTATTTTTGCAGAAAAACGTGCTAGACTAAAACATATATTTTAGATTTGATAATTTTTCGGAAAAGATGGCAGAAATAGATAAGAGAGAGGCTATTAAAACAATGCCGATAACCGAAAATATCGGTGATATTGTCTTATACGTCAATAGTATTTTTAAACGTGCAATTGATTTTGATGCTTCAGATATACATATAGAGCCAAACGAACACTATCTTTTAGTACGGTTTCGTCAAGATGGGGATTTTCATCTCATCGATAAAATAGGAAGAGATAATATATCAGCAATAGTAACTCGTTTAAAAGTACTCTCTCGTATCAAAATAGATGAAAATAAAAAACCTCAAGATGGGAAAATAGTATATTATAACGAAGAAGCAAAGATAAATGTCGATGTACGTCTCTCTACCCTTCCTACAAAGTTTTGAGAAAAAGTGGTTATGCGTATCCTCAAACAAGATGAAAAGCTTACGAATATCGGAGCCCTTGGACTGATCGATGTAAATCTCGAGAAAGTACGAGTAGCGCTTGAAAGTTCGTATGGGATCATCCTCGTAGCTGGGCCTACTGGATCTTGAAAATCTACTACTCTTTTTGGAATACTCAAAAACTTTAATCCTCTCGAATATAATATATCAACCCTTGAAGATCCGATAGAATTTAATATCGAATTTGTAAACCAATCTCAAGTCCATCCAGCGATAGACTATACTTTTGCATCAGGGCTTCGAAGCCTTGTCCGTCAAGATCCTGATATCATCATGGTCGGGGAAATACGTGACAAAGAAACAGCAACCCTTGCAGTAGAAGCAGCTCTTACAGGACATTTGGTACTTTCTACGATCCATACGAACTCTGCAACTGGTACGATACAACGTCTTATCAATATGGGAGTTGAGCCTTTTCTCCTCTCCAGTGCTCTCAAAATGGTGATTTCTCAAAGACTCGGGAAAAGACTCTGTCAAAACTGTAAAGTTCCTGATGTCGTTTCTGATCTCACTCGAAAAAAAATAAAAGAATTCCTCCTTGCTATCATGGAAGAGTCAGAAATAGATAATATCCCCTTCCAAACAGGAAAAGGATGTGAAAAATGTCATAATACATGATATAAATGACGTATTGGGATTCATGAAGTTTTGATAGTAGAAGAATACTTAGAACCTCTTATACTTGCTGGAGAAACTTCAAATGCTATGACTCATGAAGCCATGAAGCATGGAATGATTAGTATTGTTCAAGATGGTCTTTTAAAAGCAGCACTTGGAGAAACGACTCTCGAAGAAGCATTTAAACTTATATAGAAACTATGTTCGGAAGAAAAAAACAAGTACAAACTGAAAATATTCACACCTTGAATGATGCTCTCAAGGCTATTAAAACGTATATTTATTTGCAAGAATGGGAAAAAGCAAAATCTGCTCTGGAAGATATAAAAATCAAAGAAAAACTAGCATTTGAAGAACTCGAAGTGAAGATAAAAGATGATTATAGAGATCTGCAAAAACAAAGAAAAATATATGAAAAAAATCAGTCATATATCCAGAAATTAGAGCGCGACTACGAGGTAAAGAAAATAACTTATGAACGAAAAATAGATGCCCAGAGATTTAAAATACGTTTTTCAAAAATACAAGAAGAGATAAAAAAACTTTCCGTTGCGAAAAATAATAGTGATGCTCTCAATCTTTTGAATCATTTTCTTGAAGATAATAAAGAACGATCTGAAGTGGTAACCTTTTATGCAAAAGAAAAAAAACGTATTCTGAAAAGTATTCAAAAGAACCAAGAAAAAGACAAAAAGAAAATCAGAGATAATGAGGAACTCGAAGCAATAAGACTTACTGGACTGACGCTCAAAGATAGAAAAACTCAAAACGAAGAACGTCAAAGAATACGAGAAGAGAAAAGAGAAAATAGTTTTTTATATAAACTTATTGAGGGAGTAAAATTTCATAAACGTATAAAAGAAAGATATGATAGAAAAAAACTCATAGACGAAGTAAAAATACTTATCGAAGAAGAAGGAAAAGCAAAGCAAGAAATCGCTGAAAAGAAACTCGAAAATATCCATAAAGGACTTATCAAGGAAGTAGAAAAAACAAATATGGTTTGATTTGATATTTATGGAAAGATACTATGATCTGATAAGATTTCATGAGATAGTATCGGTTTTACCGAAACAAAAAATAAATATACTTTTTACATCGGTGATGCTACAGGACATGGGGTACGAGCTGGACTTATTGTTTCTGTTCTTTCTAAGACTTTTCAGGAAGAAGCTCAAAAAGACGATATCGTAAATCTTACTTTTAAAGTCAATAATACGCTCAAAGAAAATCTTCAAAGTAAAAACTTTGTGACGGGATTATTCTTTGAAATAGATAAAAGTTATAAAAATGCTTTTAATGTGTCTGGAATGTGACATGAACCTCTTCTCATATATAGAGCAAGTACAAAAAAGATAGAACGAGTGATAGCTGGAGGTCTTGCCTGAGGGATACGTCTCATAAAAAACATAGAAGATATCAAGCCAAAAACACTTGAAATACTTGATAGAGATATCGTTCTCACCTATAGTGATGGAGTCCTTGAAGCACGTGGAGAAGAAAATGAAAAAATATATGGGATAGATAATCTCGAGAAAATATTTTTACAGTCGGCACAAAGTACTAATGATATCAAAGAAATATACTCTGCTATCATCGAAGATCTCAAACTCTATCGCTGAGGAAGTAGCTTCTTGGATGATACCACGATGCTGATGTTTCGAAGAAATACTATGAAAGATATTCTCACAGCTGAGTCCGAAGAAATAGCAAAAATAACAGCAAAAGAGTGACTTTCTCGAAAAGATGTACGGAGACTTGAAGGAAAAACAAAAGAAGAACTTGAAGGAGAACTCCTCGAAATAAAAAAAGAAAAACAAACGGAACTTATCATCAATATATTGAAATGACTCTATTATACGGGAGAATTTCTCAAACTGAAACAAGAAGCAACCAGATATATCAAAGAAGGATTTATCCATAAAAAAATAAACTATTATCTGAAAAAATCAATAGATAACGAAGAAAGTTACAGGATAAACCAACGAAATACGAAAATGGAAAATAAATACAATGTACTCCTGGAACTCTACAAGAAAAAAGACTTTAATACCGTGATACAAGAATGTAATGATATCATAGCAAAAGATGGAAATGTATAATCTCTAAGAAACTCTATGGCTCTCCTCCAAAAAAAATTTTACGATAAAAATGGAAATTTCGACAATAACAAGCTTATTGCGCTTCTTAAAAAAGCTCAAAAATCTCAGTTAAAGTCAGAATTTGGAACCGCAAAAGGAGGATCGAAAGAATTCTTACTTTTTGCCAAAGCAAAACAAAAAGATGTTTGGCAGTTTGTAAATAAATTTTCTATTTTTATAAACTCTGGGATTGATGTAAAAGGAGCTCTTGGAATCCTTATCAAACAATCTAGAAATCCTCTTATCAAAAAAATAGTTGAGGAAATGAGAAATAATATCGATCATGGAATTGCTATCCATGAAACCATGCTCCAACACCCAAAAGTTTTTGATTCTCTCACGACAGCACTTATAGAGGTAGGAGAAAAAACAGGTCAACTCTGAAAAATCCTGCAAGAACTTGATAGCAATCTCTTAGAAAGTATAGAACTCAAAGGAAAAGTAAAAGGAGCTATGGTGTATCCGATGATTCTTTTGATACTCACTCTCTGTATGGTGGTATTTATGATGGTTTTTATCGTACCTCGTATCACTCAAGCCTTTGCAAAAGCTGGAGCAGATCTTCCTGGACTTACTCAATTTATCGTAAATGTATCTGACTTTTTTATCAACAGTTGGTATAAACTTATTTTTGCATTTATCGTACTTTTCATCGTCATAAAAATAGCAAAACTTACGTATTCTGGACAACTTTTTTTCGCAAAAATGGCTTTTCATGCTCCTATTTTTGGTATGGTGGTTCGTCAGTCAAATATTATCTATTTTATAAAATCTTTCACTATCCTACTTGATGCTGGAGTACTCTTACTTGAGTCTATCAAAACTTCAAGTAAAGTAGTTCCAAACCTCCTCTATAAACGAGAAATTATCCGTATAAAAAACGAAGTAGAAGTTGGACTCACGATGTCAAAATCTCTTGGGCTCAATCTCGACTACGATACCAATGTCTATCTCAATAAACTCTTTTCAGAAGAGTTTGCTTACGTCGTAAGTACGGGGGAAGAAACAGGAACTCTTTCTACTTCCCTCAAAAAAATAGGAATTAATTATAATAATGAATTGAAACGATATATCGGAAATATGTCTTCTATGATGGAACCTATCGTTATCGTCATCGTCGGAGCACTCGTAGGAACGATTATCATCGGTATCATGATGCCATTCTTCCAGATGGGAGAAGTTGCAAAAAATCTATAAAAAGTATTACACAACATCTTGCAAAACAGTTTTTATGAAACGCAAGCTGAAAGCTCTTGTGAAAATTGATTTTCGTCAAGACTTTGAGTACTATACGTGAAGCTTTGGTGAAGAAATTCATAAAGCTTTAAGTTCTGAAACTTAATCTTATTTTATTTGCGTAACCTTTTCTTCTCATGAAAAAGCTACAAAAAGGGTTTACATTGGTGGAGCTTATCGTAGTTATTACGATACTTGCTATCCTCGGTACTATTGCGTTTATCTCTCTTCAAGGGTATTCTCAAGATGCGAAGAACTCAAAAGTTTCTTCTGATCTTAAGACTCTTGCTTCTGCTATTGAAATCTCAAATACAAATGGGGCTACAAACGTAAGAACTATCCTAGATAATGCAAAAAATACTACTGTTCTCGCAAATACTGGTGGAACATTTGCTTCTACTTTGAGTTCAACTGGAATGTTCATAACTGGTTCTATTATGGTAGATAATAATCTCATCTATGGAATTGGTGGAGTAAACTTTGCAGGTCTTCAACAAAATGGAGCTGACTTTAAAGATTCTTCTACTACACCTCGAGATTATGTATACGCATTCGCTGCTACAGGATCAGTAGCATTCTATCAAATAGCTGGTCAAATCACTGAAAAATCAGGATCAACGACCGTATATGTGAAAGGAAACTATATAGCTACTGCTACTGGAACATCTTCTGATCGTCCTGGTCTTGTTCGTGGTACTGCTAGTACTACAGGACTTGTACATCTTGCTTCAGACTCTATCGGTGGATACTAAATATTTTTTCTAGAAAAGACATTATTTATAAAAACCTCGCATATGCGAGGTTTTTTATATAGTCTTATTATTTTCCTTCTTGAATCATCCTTGGATTATTTGCATATTTGATCCCTTCTTCTTCGGTGATAAGTCCCATCTGTATGAGTCGTATGATGTCATCTTCGAGTAGTTGCATCCCATCTCTCTTCCCCATCTGCATCGCTGTTGGGATCTGATGTATATCATTTTCTCGGATAAGGTTTGCTACCGCAGAGTTATTGAAGAGGATCTCTTTTACCATATAGACTCCTGTTCCATCGATACGAGTCAAAAGTCTTTGAGAAAATACAGCAACCAGAGCATCAGAAAGTTGCATACGAACTTGTTCTTTTTCATTTTCAGAAAAAATATCTATGATACGAGATATTGTTTGCGCGGCACTTCGTGTATGAAGCGTAGAAAATACAAGATGTCCTGTTTCAGCAAGAGTAAGAGCCATTTCAACCTCTTTTTTATTTCTCATTTCCCCAAATAAGATGATTTGAGGTGCTTGTCGCATCGCTCCAATAAGTGCTGTTTCATAGTCTGGAACATCTCGTCCTACTTCTTTTTGTTCGATGATAGATTTTTTATGCTTATGCACATACTCTATCGGATCTTCTATCGTGATGATATGTTTCTTGTAGTTTTCGTTGATAAAGTTGATCATCGCTGCAAGGGTTGTAGTTTTTCAAGATCCTGTCGGACCAGTAACAAGAACCAGACCTTGTCATAGTTTCGTCACATCTTTATAGATATCGGTAAGCCCCAGACTTTCTATATCTGGTATCTCAGCATTGAGCAGACGTATCACTACCATATAGTTATTCATCTGAAACGATACATTTCCTCGAAAACGAGCTCCATTAAAGGTAAAAGAAAAATCGAGATTTTTTTCAAGGAGGAGTCGTTCGTGTTGTTTTTCTTCGATGAGAGATTGTGCAAACTCAAAGGTATCTTTCCAGCTAAAGACATCCATCTCATCATCGATACTCGTGATTTCTCCAGCTATCTTGATAGCAGGATGTGTTCCTACAGTGATATACATATCACTCCCTTTATTATCTATCATAACTTGAAGGAGTTGATCTCGAAGTGGATGTTCTGGTTTCATCACATGTTCCATAGAGGGGGTATTCTAAATAAATAAAGAAGTGTTCTATTCTATTAGAACACTTCTTTATTTATTGGTCAATTATTTTTGAAGATTACACTTTTTTTCTTCTCGTAAAAAAGTAAAAACCATTTATAAATATTGTTGTAAATATGAGAAGCCACGTTGCTGTTCCTGTTGCTGGTGTTTGTGTAAGGGTTGCTGCAACTATTTCTGTGGTTGTTCCACTTCCTGCGAGAGACGTATCTTCAAGAAGAGTTTCTTTTTCAAGAGACGTATCTTCTCCAGCAGCATTGAGCTCTATGAGAGGATCTGTTGTTTTTTCTTCTTTTATAATTTCTGGAAAGAGAGGAGTTTTAAAGTCATATATTCCTGTATCAAACTCAAGTTGTGTTCCATCTACATCTTTCATATCGATGATCATCAAGATATAGTCTTGTTCTGCTCGTAGAGGAGGTTCTACGGTGATAAGGAGCTCAGGAATATCGTAGGATAGTTTTTCTATCTTATCTACGGCTGTTTCTGCAAGAAGTTTAAATTCATAAGCAGAAGAAGTCAGTGTTTGTTTATATTTTACAAGAATCGTTTTTTCATCGATAAGTTCTATACTTTCTATTTCTTGTTCTTCTGCGACAATAGTATTTTTTTGAGTATATCCTTCTACGGCAGTTGGAGTAGTAAAATCAATACTTCCCTGTGCCCCCGATACGGTGAGAAGACTATAGTTCGTATTTGGAAGCATTGCATCTTCTATAAGGATTTCTATTTCATTTACTTTTCCTTCCTTTGCAACGGCTGCTTGGATTTTGATATCATTTAAGATAGTGATATCAGCTTCGTTTTCTCCTACTTTCAGATTAGGATTTTCAGAAAGAGTTACTTTCAAAGTATTTGCATTCATCACATCTATTTTATCAACTCCGAGTGGTCCAGAGTATGTTGCTTGAAATATTGCAATAATCGCAACAAGCAGAGCTATTTTCCATATATGTTTCATACTGTAGAGTATTAAGAATAAATATATATTCCTATTACATCATATTTTATTACTTCTGTCAAAAAAAGAGCCTTTCTCAAAAAGAAAGACTCTTATATATTTTTTTGGGTATCAAGATACGATTGCAAAATACACTGTGCTGCAATGTCATCTCGATGATCACGAAATCATTCTTGTGCTACAAAACTTGAAAAACGTTCATCATGTCAGATAATATTTTTTTCTGGAAATATGTCTTTGAGTTTTTCGATAAATTTCTGAGTTTTTTCAAGTTGTATTATTTTTTTTCCATAGAGGTCATACGGAAGACCTACTATTATATCTTCTGTCTCTTTATTTTCCTGAAAATATCTTTTTAAGAATGTTATGATATCAGTTCGAGCAATCACACTCTGTGCAAAAGCAATATTTTCCCTCGAGAGAGCTATCCCCACTCGTTTATTTCATACATCTAAAGCAATATAGTTCATATATATATTATACCTGTGGGCTTATTTTTACATGAGCCTTCGTAGCAAAGTTTGAACCAAGAGTGATATAGATATCATGTTCTCACAGAGTCTTAAAAGACGAGTGAACTCCTCAAAAATCTATATGTTTTTTTGTAAGTGGAAGTCTATATTTGCTTACGATATACTCTGCTACATCTTTTGGTTGAATACTTCCATGAACTTTTACTCCAGAAGTCGGAAGAAAAAATTCAAATACCTTTCCATGAAGCTCATCAATAATTTCCTGTTTTCCTCAGAGAAGAGTTCTCCTATCTGACTCTTTTTTTTGTTTTTCTGCTTTGAGTTTATTTTCTACTCCAGTAGTATAGGGTTTTGCAAGTTTTTTTGGGAATAAAAAATTCGCAGCATATCCTGAAGATACTTCTTTTATTTCTCCTGCTTTTGCAACGTTTATAACATGTTCTAAGAATATAACTTTCATATGTTTATTGTGCTGATTCTTGCTCTAAAAGTGCTTGTGTTTTTTGTTCTTCAGTTTGTTCGAGTTCTTCGATAGAGATACGACATCCTGTAAGTTCTGAGGCAAGATGTACATTTATCCCTCCTCGTCCCACAGCTTTTGCTCTTTCTCCATAGGGTATATATGCGATAAATGCATCTTCTCCTTCCCCTGCTTCTACTTTTACTACCGTTGCTGGAGTGAGAGATCGTGCGATGACATCACGGATATCTCGACTATTTGGGATGATATCTATCTTTTCTCCACTGAGTTCCTCCATCACAGCTTTTACTCGCATTCCTTTTTGTCCGATGAGAGTTCCTGCTGGATCTATTTCTTCGTAGTTTGAGCTTACTAAAAGTTTTGTTTTGACTCCTGGATGACGCACTACGGCATCGATTGTCACGACTCCTTCTCCTATTTCAGGAACATATTCTGCAAATATAGCTGGTACGAGCTCTGCTCGTTTTCGAGAAAGTACTACTTTTGGAAGACTATTATCTTCTCGACTTACTTCTGCAACATAGAGATAGAGTCTATTATCTGCAACATAACTATCTCGGCTCACTTGTTCTGATTTTGGGAGTATTACTTGATTTCCATTGTAGTCAAATACTACTTTTCCACCTTCGACTAAGTCAACTCGCATATTGACTACCTCCCCTTCTTTTCCTACGAAAAGATCATAGATTTTTTCCTTTTCGCTATCCGCTACTTTTTGAATAATAACTTGTCGTGCAGCTTGCGATGCAATACGACCAAATACATCTCCATCTTGTGATAAAACTTCTTCTGTTACGTCTATTTCTATGATATCTCCTTCTTCAAATCCCTCTGCGTCATCTCCCAGTTCTTCAAAACTTATCTGAGTATTTGCATCTTCTACGGTCGTAACTACTGTTTTTTCTACCGAGATTTCGAGACTTCCTGACTCCATATCGAAGTGTACGTTTACGTTTTCATCT
>JAYTJZ010000020.1:0-5295 GCA_043730605.1 Candidatus Altimarinota bacterium | reverse complement strand
TAGATCTATGGAAACTCATTCATGAAGTATCACTTCCCCTTCTTTGAGTTCTATATACTCGCTTCCATACACTTCTTCTAAGATATTTTTTTCTATTCCATAGCCTCTATTTTCGAGAAACGGTCGTATCGTGATATCAAAAGCTCCGGCTGAAAGCTCTGAAACTTTTTTTGCAAGGCTAAGAAGAGCTGTAAGTTCGGAAGAACTAAAAGCTCTTTTTTCACTATTGAATTTTGAAAGAAAATTTCACTCAATAAAACGAGAATATTTGTTTTCAAACTCTCGTATTCTTGTAAAACATTGCTCTATAAGCTTCTCTTGATTTTCATCTTTTTGAAAAAATTCTATCGTAAGACGTGAACCTAAAAAATCCCCAGCATATTTCATGAACTATATATTTTTTATAGCTTGATTAAAGGCATCCGTCGTAAGAGAGCTTCCTGCAACATAAAAGTTTTCAGCATCAGAAAGAGTTTTTCCTACAAGTTTTTGAGCCGCTGTATCAAATTTTTTGATAAAACCATCTGTTCCGGATACATAAATCACATGAATACTTGCAATCGTATTGTCTGTAGAAAGTGCATACTCTATCTTCATTTCTGTCGTTCCAGCTGGATCTTTGTAACTTACATTAAGACTTTGAACTTCATTCGAAGCTGTTTCATCGAGAGTTCCTGTTGCTTCTACTATATCATTTATGATTGTTTCATCTACCGGAGTTTCTTGTGTTGGAGTTGGAGAAGGAACATCTTCTGAAATTGGAGTTTTTAGTATTGGAGTGGGAGTATCTATGGTAATTGAAGTTTCTCCTTGAGAAGAAGTTTTCGTACAAGAAGCTAAAATAAGTAAAAGTATAAGAGCGTATAAAATTTTCATATTCAAAAAATGATAAAATAAAATTAACTGTATTTTAGCAAAGAATCTTCATTTTTCAAGCAAAAAATATTTTTTCCTGCCTGTATATTTTTTTAAAATACTATCTGAAATTCAGTTCCTGTATCCATTTCACTTCGTACTTCTACTTTCCACCCGTTCGCATCTGCTATCTTTTTTACGAGAGAAAGTCCTATCCCAAATCCTTCTTCACTTCGTACTTTTTTTCCTTGGTAAAAGCGTTCAAATATCTTTTCTTGATCTTCCTTTGAGATCCCAATCCCAGTATCGGCAATTGTCAGGATATTTTTCGAAAGTGATATATGTACTTTTCCTCAGACTTTATTATACTTTATTGCATTTTTTATAATATTGGTGAGAAGCACATGGAGTTCTTGGGGGTTTGCTTCCGTAAAAAAGTAACGAGTAAGCGTATTTTCAAGAGTAACGTCTTTACTCAGAGCAAGATGCTGGAGTTCATCGACTGCTTTTTGGACTTCTATCACGAGATTGAGTTTTTGTTTTTCTGTAAGTTTTCCGATTTCAGAAAGTTCTCGCAGGCTTTCTATGAGTTTACTCATATGGTCTATCTCCTTGAGAGATTGCTTCATAAGTTCTTTATCTATTTTTTCTTCTGCTTGCATAATCTGGATATTTCCTCGCATCACGGCAAGAGGAGTTTTGAGTTCATGTCCAGCATTGTGAATAAAATCCGTCATATCTGCAAGATTTTCCTCAACTGGTTTCAAAGCACGTTCTACAAAGCGATATCCTAAAAAATAAAAGAGTGCTGAAAAAAGCGAAATCATAGTCAAAAGTATCATACTATCTCGCATAAAATCATCTAAATCATAGTGAAGTTTCGTATAAAAAATGACTTTTTTTCCATAAGAAGAATCTATATCTATACTTCGATAGAGTATCTGTGAATCTCGATATATAGCATCATCTTCGGGAATACGTGTATTTCCAAAATCAGCTTTTTCGAGGATATTTTCAAAAACGATATCATTATTTTCATCGAGGATAAAAAAACTCAGAAAAGGCCTTCTTTCGAGAATATCCGAAGGTTTTTCTCGGTTTTCAAACTTACGTCTCTCTTGGAACTGGTTCAAGAAAAAAGTTTGTAAGACGATATTTTCAGACTCTAAGAGTTTTTTTATTTCTTCTGAAGATTTTTTAAACTCTGTTTTTTGGATACGTTGCTCATTGAAATATTTTGCTCCAAGAGTAGAAAACCCTAAAATACACACGATAAAAAACACAAGTCCCGTAAAGAGAAAGGTAAGTCTTCGATGTGTAGATACAAGTTTTTCGTGTTGCATAGTTTATGTTGCGATATATCCGTGTCCTTTTTTTGTTTCGATGATATCATATCCGAGTTTTTTTCGCAGGTATCCGATATAGACATCTACCGTTTTAGAAAACATAAAGTCTCCTTCGAACTCTCCCCAGACTTTTTCATAGAGTTCTTTTCTATCTATTACTTTGCCTTTATTTTGAGCAAAATATTTCAAAAGATCAAACTCGAGATGAGAGAGATGGTAGTACTGTTTTTCTTTAAAAACTTCTGCTTTTTCTAAGTCTATCGTGTAAGAAGCTATCGTCAAGAAACTCGTAGATTTATTTTTGAGATTTCGACGAGTCAGAGCTTCAATACGAGCAATAAGAATATCATAGTCAAAAGGTTTTGGGAGGTAGTCATCCGCTCCAGCATCAAGTCCCAAAATGATATCGTCCTTTCCAGAACGAGAGGTCAGCATAATAATAGGAACATCTTTTTCTTTTTCTCGGAGTTCTCGACATACCGTGATCCCGTCTTTTCCAGGGAGATTGATATCCAAAATAATGGCATCATAATACTTCGTCGCAGCTTTATAGAGTCCATCTATTCCATCTGGACTGATATCTGCTTGAATCCCTTTGAGAGCAAGATAGCGAACCAGCGTGGTTGCAAGCTCTTGTGTGTCTTCAACGATGAGTACTTTCATAGTTTTTTTCTTAAAAAATTACAACTCTATAGTACTGCAAAACACGTAAGAAACAAGTAAGAAAACTTTCTCTTTATGAACGATTATTCATTTTTCATATCACTATTTTTTTCTGTATTTTTTTCACTTTGAAACAGCTACATTAAATCTATATTAAATTTTATGTGCAAAAAGTATTAAATAATTGCTTTCTGTTTTAAAACGCAGATACTGATTTTATCTTGCAAGACACTTGTACTTTTTTACTTTTTCCTCATGAAAAAGAAACATATTTTTATTCCCCTCGTGAGTCTTGCGATTCTTTCTTCTCCTTTTTCATTTTCTTATGCCAAATCTGAACTTGTAGAGGGAAGAGCTCTCTCTATGGCACAGCAATACATCGAAAACTCTCTCTGAGATGAAGCTTGGAAAGGAAATAATCCTGTGGTTTCAGCTCAATCAAAGTTTTACACGGATGATTCTAAAAAGATTTCATACATCGAGTACAAGGTTTCCTGTGACTCCACTCCTGATTGTGGGTTTATTATGATGAATGTCGATGGAAACGATGTATCTGTTCCTATAGCTTCTCCTACGGGAAACACTCCAAGTGAGATACTTGATCAAGGAAAAGATATTTCAGAGAAGCTCTATTACTTTGGACCCTTTGATTTATACAGTGAAAATGAAGTCACAGGAGACGTGCAAGCTCTTGATCCTCAAGAAGCTGTAGATTTGAGAGATGAGAGTCAAGTGAAGAGAAGTGATGAAGAAAAGAAAGCTATTTCTGAACAAAAAGAAACACTCAAGACAAAACTTCAAGATGCAAAGCTCGCAGCAAAAGAGTTTAAAAAATCTGATGAGTTTAAAAAACAAAAAGAAGAGATAAAAGACCAGATTTTGAATGTTCCCAAAGAGGAGTTTAGTATGAAGATCTTGGATATGGCAAATGCAGCAAATTATACAAGTCCTGGATTATCTGATAAATTTATTCCTGGAGGAAATTATACTACAGGATGTAATGGACAAACTCCTTGCTATGATCAATTTCAAGCCACATATAATGGACAACTATGTTATTCTTGATGTGGACCTACAGTTGTTGGTATAATATTTGGATACTATGATAGAAATGGTTTTCCAAACTTACTCCCATGAACTGCTCCAAGAGTTAATTCTACAGATGTAAATAATATGATAAATTCTTTAAGAATTATGATGGAAACAACCTGTTCTGCTGGAGCATGAAATACAAGTGATGACAAAATAAAACAGGCAATAGCCTATGCTCAATGAAAATGATATACAACTGCAAGTTCTTCATATGTTTGAAATTTAAATGCTTCTTCTACATTCACTCAAGTAAAAACAGAAATAGATGCGGGAAGACCTATAATAATAACTGCTACAAACAGTCTTTTTGTATCATTATCTTGACACGTGATAGTAGCTCATGGCTATAAAAATACCACAAATTCAAATATAGTTCGTGCAAATATGGGATGGGGATGAATAAACACTTTTAATTGATTTTATACATCAAATGTTGACCAAAATTTATGATCTATTTATTATGATGGATCTAGTCTCCATAGTTCAAGAGCAGTGACAAAAATAAAAATGAACTAATATCAAAAAATTAACACTTTAAATTTATAGATTATGATAGTTTGATGAGGAGATTTAAAATTTAGTGAGATTATATTTTATAACTGGTATCTTCCAAAAGTATGTTATGAGGAATATTCTAATATGTTTTTTTGTAAAATAAACACTGCTGAAGAGTTCTATTTTGGCTTAATGATAGTATTATTAGTGATAATATCGATACTGCTTATATTTTTTATTTTACTATTAATTTTTAGCTCTATAAAAAAGAAGTTCAAAAAATAGTTATTCTCCTCTTTCATTATATACTTTTTGAAAGAGGAGTTTTTATTTATAACAAAAGTTATATACGGTGGGGAGGATGTGTCTTAAATAATTGATACTTTGGAAGTTCTATAGATCAAAATTTATCAAGTATGTATTATGATAGCACTCTTGGATATTCTCATAAACCTTTTGCTCTCTCAACCGTTCGCTTAAATTAAAAAATATACTATGAATTTTTTATATTGTTACATCACTGCTACAGAAAAAGAACATGTATTTCTCTATAAAATACCAGAAGATAATGATGGAAAAATATATATTAATCTTCTTGGAACTAATGGAGAGTATTATCAAATATTTTGAGAAGCTTCAAAAGAAAAAATGTGAATTTCAGGAATATTTTATGATTTTGAAGCAGTTGGGATGGTAGGAGGAGATTTTTGAAATTTTTTAAAAGAAACTACAGATATATATATAGTAAGGGTCTTCCCCAGTTGACGAAACTTTAATCTCGTTATACTGGCAGTATGAAAGCAAAAAACAGATATAGAAAATGAGCACGATTTGACAATGCTCA
>JAYTJZ010000019.1:0-5383 GCA_043730605.1 Candidatus Altimarinota bacterium | reverse complement strand
TTTGATCTTTCCCCATCATCAAAACGAAATCGCTCAAAGTGAAGCTTGTATTGGAAAAACTTTTTCACGATATTGGTTGCACTCAGGACATCTCATGGTAGATGGGAAAAAGATGAGTAAATCCCTGGGAAATTTTTATACGCTTCGAGATCTCGAAGAAAAATATCCAGACGAAAAAAGACTCTATCGAGCGATACGACTCGGATTTCTCAATGGAAAATATGCAGATCAGATAGATTTTTCTTTTGGAAAACTTGAGCAAAATATCAAAACTCTTGAAAATATCGATGCAACGTGTAAAAGACTTGCTCGTTATGAAGCACAGTACTCAGGGGTTCGTCCTGAGTTTCGTGATATGCTCCAAGACTGGATGATACGATATATAGAAGCTCTCGAAGATGATTTTTCTTTTCCTGAAGCTCTGTGAGTATTTTTTGAATTTCAAAAAGTATTTACGCAAGATATCTTGAGTGGAGAACTCACCAGAGATGAGCAAAATGCCTGTGTTGATATGTATCTGAGTTTTGATGAAGTATTTGATATTTTGGATAGAGCTACTTTTGAACCAGAAGAAGAGATTCCAGAAGATATTCTTAAAAAACTTGCAGCACGAAATGATGCAAAAACAGCAAAAAACTATAGTCTTTCTGATACGATTCGTGATGAACTCACAGCACTTGGCTATAAAATACTCGATACGAAAGAAGGAAGTAGGGTAGAGAGGATATAATATATAAAAATATTTGTATGGGATGATTTTCAAAAATAGGGATTCTTTGAATTTTTTTAGTGAATTTTGTAACCTACAGTTTTGCGTATACTTCAGAGAATATTGAATCAGCAAATTTTTTAGCAGAAAAATGAATCATAGAAAATAGAAGTACATTTCCCTCACAATATAATCTTGATATGCATATTTCTCGAAAAGAAATGCTTAAGATTATGGTGCAAATTTCTTGAAAAGAAACCCCTAGTACCTGTTCTAAAGTATATTTTCTTGATATTCCAACGAGTGATTGGGCATGTAAATACGCTGAAGTTGCTGTCAAGAATAGTTTTATTACCCAGTCTGCATTTTTTCGCCCCAATGACTCAATCTCACAGATAGAGTCACTCAAAATGATAATGCAGGCACAAGGAATAGAAAGAAATCAAAACTCTGATTGGAGAGCAGGATATGTTCTAAAAGCCTATAGTCTGAAACTTATAAACTCATCGTATCTTTCCTATGACATACAGGCATTTCGAAGTTGGATTTTCGATATTGCTATGAAGAGTTATAGCGAGGAAATTTCTCAAAATACAGACTATAAAACCTTTGCAGTGTGAATTTCTTCTTCCACTCTCCAAGTTGGGAAAGACATTCGTTATTATAAAGCATATGCTCCGAAGCAAGATATGATAGGAAGACCTCTCGTGATGTTTCTTCATGGAGGGATGGGAAGTATGGATATCATAGAAAATGAAACTACTGGAAAGATACTTCAAGATATCGCAACTCGAGAAAATATACTCATTGTTATACCAAATGCTTCTGATCCTGCTACATGAGCTTTTGACGGAACAAAAAATAATTGGAATGATTATAGAAATGCAGAGCAAAATAGTTTTTTTCAAAGTTCTCGAGACACACAATATACTGAGAATATAGATGATGTACTCTTTCTCAATACATTGATTGAAAAATTTCAAGAAGACTACGGCCTTTCTCAGAAAAATGTATTTGTCTTTGGGCATTCAAATGGGGGACTGATGACTCAAAGACTTCTCGTTGATGATGGTTCATATGTTGCAGCTGCAGCATTTCTCTCTGCAAATGTTCCAAAACTTCAAGAAACGAAAGTTCCAAAATATGCAGTTCCTGTACTCTTATGGCTTGGAGTAGAAGATCCTCTTATGAAATATCCAGTCCAATCTGACCCTGCATTTCCATTTCTTTCTGGAGAAGCTTCAGCACTTTGGTGGGCTCAAAAAAATGCAACAAATAGTACATGAAATACAGAAACACTTACTCCTACAGATACCGAAGGCTGTTCTACAAAAAGAATCATATATACTGGAACAAAACCAGTCTATTTTTATACGTCGCAAGGAGCATGACACACTATATCGTCCATAAAATATCCTTCTGAAATGGGTATATTTCAAAAAAATATAGTAGGAGAACAGTGTCATGATATAGAAGAAATAGAAGAAGTGTGGAAATTTTTTAAAAGCTATATTCAGTAATATTTATAGTTTCATTTCATGTATGAGACATATTTTTCTTTCCCTTGAGAGCTTCTTGATTTGAAGCTCTCTTTTTGTTGCTTCGCTTCGGTTTTCATAGCTTTCTTGATAGAGAAGTTCCACAGGACTTCGACCTTTGGTATATTTTGCTCCACCAGGAAGAGTTCCATTATGTTGAGAAATACGTTTTTCTATGTCAGTTGTGATGCCTGTATAGAAGGTAGAATCACTACAACGGAGGATATAGAGGATATAATGCATATTTTTTTAAATTATTTTCTTCTAGTATATATATTATTTTTACTTTTTCTTGAAAATATATTGACTATTATAAATATATAGTTATATATAATATATTACTATTTAAACATATTGATATCATGTTGATTTCAAGAAGAACTTTTTTAACTCTTTCTGCAGCAACTACTTTAGGTGCGTGTTCGTGATTTCCTCAAAGAATAGAAGAGGCAAGAGCTGATGTATCGGATGTATCGTATAGAGTACTTCAAGATACAGAACTTCTTTCAGAAGAAAGTTTTGAAGCTTTTAAAATTAGATTGGAACAATATAATACAGAAGATAACCAAAAAGATGGAGAAACAGGAGGAAATATTTGAAATATACGAAAATTCCAAGAAATGGCACTTCCTCTTCTTGCAGGAGGACTCAGTGCAAATGATGTTGCGAAAATGCAATACCTTATAGCACAAGAAGTAGGATCTGCTTATGATGTAAGTACGGTAGCATGATTTCGAAAATTTGATGCAGGAAATATATATGACCCAAATGTATTTTTTTGAAATATTCCCTGAGAAAGTCCTGAAATAGGAAATCTCAATGGAACACTCTACGATAGTCGTATCAAGGGGCAAATAGACTTGAATTCTCCAAATCCACTTCTTCAAAATCTTTGACTTCCAGAAGGACAACAAAATGTAGGATTTGTCATAAAAGACCAAAATGGAATGTTTATGTTTGCCTATTATCAAGCAGGAAAACTTCGTTTTGTAGCTCCTACCTCTCCAGGAGCAGATACGCTTGGAACGACTCCGAGCTCTGGTCTTGCCTATGGATCTTATAAAAATCTTGCACATTCTTTTTATGGTGATGACTATAAAAGAAAAAAAGATGAAAATGGAAACTTTACTGAAACAATAGAAGAATATAATACAAGACTAGAAACAGCAATACAACAGGGAATCGATATTGGAGGTCCTATGCCTTTTGCTCATCAGGTTCTCAAAGATGGAATCCCCGATGGATACTATACACATATCGGACAAGTGAACGGACTTCCAGCATCTCACGGATGTATCCGTCTTCCAGCACTTTGGGCATACATCATGTTTTATGCAGGAGATACAGGAGCAAATATATATTATAAACCAAGCTATCAACTTTCTCCAGAAGCATAATATTTTTTTGAAATTTTAAACTCTCGGGTACAATAGCCCGAGAATTTATTTTTTTGAAATATTTATGACCACACAAACATTTTTTATTCTTATTATTACTATATTTCTTGCTGAGATACTTCTGACGAAGTTCTTAGGCTATCTCAATACGACTCGCTGGTCTGACGAACTTCCAAAAGAACTTGAAGGGATTTATGACAGTGAAAAATATGCGAAATCTCAAAAATACGAACGTACGAAATACAAATTTTCTTGGATTTCTTCAGGACTCAGTTTCATAGTGATGTTTGTAGTCTTATTTTTTGGAGGTTTCTGATATCTTGATACTTTTTTGCGACAATTTACTCAAAATGAAATATTTCTCGCACTTGGATTTTTTGGGATTATTTCAATTTTTTCGACACTTCTTTCTCTTCCATTTTCGTATTATGCAACTTTTGTGATAGAAGAAAAATTTGGCTTCAATAAAATGACCCAAAAACTCTTTTTTACAGATACTCTCAAATGACTTGCCTTATCTGCAGTGATTGGATGACCTCTTCTTGCCCTTATTATCTGGATTTATACTCTGGTAGGAACAAACTTTTGGATCTATGGCTGGGCTATCGCAACATGATTTTCTCTTTTTATGATGATGTTTTACTCGACGCTTATCGTTCCCCTTTTTAATAAGCAAATTCCACTGGAAGCTGGAGAACTTAGAGACGCTATTGAGTGATTTGCACATAAAGTAGGGTTTACAGGAACTGATATCTATGTGATAGATGGAAGCAAACGAAGTTCTAAAGCAAATGCGTATTTCTCAGGATTTGGTCCTAAGAAACGTATTGTGCTTTTTGATACGCTTATAAAAGATCTCAGTACGGAAGAACTTGTTGCGGTACTCGCACACGAGATAGGACACTATAAACGTAGACATACCCTGCAAATGTTTGCTCTTTCTACAGCTCAAACAGGACTTATATTTTTCATCTTCGCACTGGCTCTGGGAATCCCAGAAGTTTCGTATGCACTTTGAGGAAATACGCAAAGTTTTCATCTCGGTTCTGTGGCTTTTGGAATCCTTTTCACTCCGATATCCATGCTTTTTGGAATGTTTTCGAGTGTATTTTCTCGAAAAAATGAATATGAAGCAGATGCGTATGCTCGTGAGAATTATTCAGCAGAACACTTAAAATCTGCTCTTATCAAGCTTTCTCGAAATAATCTCAGCAATCTTCGTCCTCATCCTGCCTATGAGTTTTTCTATTATTCTCATCCGACAGTACTCAAACGACTCAAAGCTCTTGGATAAAATTTGTATTTTTTGTGAAATATATGCTATACTTCTCTTATGCAGGGAAGTATTTTTTTATAGGAAACTATGTTTCGAGGAATTTATACACATTTTTCTACTCGTTTTGCAGGACTTTCACTTCGAAAAAAATATGAAAGTATCTTAGACGATCCAAAAAGTAAAGTAGGAAAGAGACTCAATACTATAGTGTATATTGCGATTTTTATCGGGATTTCTATTATCTTTCTTTCCAGTATTCCAGAAATAGATGCTCGCTATTCTCATATGTTTTTTTGGATAGATTTTCTGGTGTCTTCTATCCTTTTGTGCGAATATGCCTTTCGTTTTATGAGAAATAGTACTCCTACAAACTTTCTTTTGAGTCCAAGAGGAGTCATTGATTTACTTTCTTTTGCTCCTTTTTTCCTAGGAATATTTTTTGCTCCATTTTTTGGCTATGATA
>JAYTJZ010000018.1:0-5391 GCA_043730605.1 Candidatus Altimarinota bacterium | reverse complement strand
GACCAAAATACTTCATCGCACAAGCAGAACACTCAATATGCCAACCAGGTCTTCCTTTTAAAATTATTTTTTTCTCAGCTATTTCGAACTCTTCTTCCCAAAAATTTTCTCCATCTGTTTCCTTCCACGCTTTCCAAAGAACAAAATCTGCTGCTGATTCTTTTTCGTATTCATCATTATTGACTCTTACTGATGTTTTCATCCCTGACATATCGAGACGTGCAAGCTGTCCGTATGCTTTATATTTTGAAATATCATAGTAAATACTTCCATCATCTGCAATATAAGCAAATCCTCGTTTAAGCATAGTTTGTATCATCCGAACCATCTCGGGAATAAGCTCCGTAACAGGCTTAATATTTTCTGGAAACTCTATACGAAGTTTCTCCAAATCATCCAAAAATATTTCTGTGTATTTTTGTGTAAAGTCTTTGAGTGTTTCTCAAGCTTTCATACTATCACGAATCGTTTTATCATCTACATCGGTGATATTCATCGTCGTAGTGACTTGGTATCCCAGAAAATTGAGAGTTCTCACTACCAGATCTTCTATAACTGAAGTTTTGAGATTTCAGATATGTGCATTATTATACACGGTTGGACCACATTGGTAGAGTTTTACTTCTGGGAAACGAAGAGGTTTGAAAAGCTCTTTTTGACGAGTAAGGGTATTATAGACGTTCATCATATTGTGTTTATCGATGAGAAATTATTTTTTTTTGAAGTTTTTCGGAAAGTTTTATAGGAGACATATAGGACTCTAGTACTCCATCTATCTTTATATTTGGAGCAAGTCTACAATTTCCCAAACAAAGACAGTTTTCGATTTCTGGAATTTTTTCCCATTTATAAAAAAGAGCATCTCGTTTGACTCGTTCTGCTAAATATTTACTTTGTTTTTCTCGACAACTCTTTCATTCACATATTTGAATCTTCATGATTGCTTTTAGAGATTACGGCTTCTATTCTATAGAAAAGAGTCTGTTTTGCAAAAAACTTTAAAAATTATTTGCGTAAAAATATTTTTTTATATAATTGCTAAGCTTTCAAAAGCGAGACAATGCCGGGGTAGCTCAGGGGTAGAGCAGGGGATTGAAAATCCCTGTGTCGGTGGTTCAAATCCGCCTCTCGGCACCATTGTTTGAGCGGAGGTGGTGGAATGGTAGACACGCACGATTGAGGTTCGTGTGCCGAAAGGTGTGAGGGTTCAAGTCCCTTTTTCCGCACCAAATTACATGATATTAAAAAAACGTTTTCTTATGCGCAAGAAAACGTTTTTTTATTTTTCTTCTTTTTTAGGAATTCCATAATATTTCAAGATTTCTGTTCCTATTTCAGCAAACATTTTCGTAGTAGTAGTACCTCCATAGATATCGGTTCTCGGTCTTTCGAGTTTTACGATCATCACAAACTGTGGATCTTCTGCTGGAGCAAACCCTATAAATGATCCGACAGTTGAGGCTGTTCCATTTTCATATCATCCTTTATACGCTATTTGTGCGGTTCCAGTTTTTCCTGCAACCGAATACCCTGCAATAGCAGCTCATTTTGCCACCCCATTTACAACTCCATCTATAAGCATCTGTGTCACTTTTTTTGAAGTGGTTTCTTTGAGGACTCTCCGTAGTATTTGAGGTTCATAAAGAACTTCTTTCCCATCAGCATAGACTATCTTATCTACAATATATGGCTTCACATAGACTCCTCCATTTGCGATGACACTGTAGGCAGCAGCCATTTGTATAGGAGTCACACTCACTCAGAGACCATAGGAACTGGTAAGAAGTTTTGAAGTAGACCATCTTTCATAAGGTTCTATTTTTGGAGAAATTTCACCAGAGAGAGTAATACCCGTTGGTTCTCAAAATCCAAAATCTAAAAGATATTTATAAAATAATGCTCTTCCCAATTTTTGAGCAATACGAATCATTCCAACATTACATGAAAAACTCAGTGCATGCGTAAAAGTGTTATACCCGAGACATTCTTTTGAGACATTTGAGAGAGTAAAAGTATCTATTTTTACTGACCCTTCATCATTATACATATCATAGGGATTGATTTCTCCCGAGTCTATTCCTGCTGCAACGGTGATAGATTTCATAATACTTCCTGGTTCATACAAACTCGCGATAGCATCATTTTGATATACTGCAGATCAAAAACTATTTTTATACATATATTTTGTGAGATTTGGATCACCATATTCTGAACGTTCTGCTTCTCGAAGATATATTTTTTTCCCATCATACAAATAGGCTTCTCCTCGTTCCGTATCTTCTACAAATACGATTCTTCCCAGCAGATCGGTAGTTGGATTTGGATACTCTCCATAACTTACTTTTTTGAGTTCATATACTTCCCCTGGGCTATTTGGATCAAAACTTGGATAGGTTGACATCGCAAGAATTTTCCCAGTATGAGGATTCATCACGACGATTGTTCCTCTGTTTGCTCGAAAGTTTTTCACTCCTTTTTCAAGAACTTCCTCTACTTTTCTTTGAATATTTCTATCGATAGTTGTATGGATATCTATCCCTTCTAATGCTCCGATATCATCTTCTCCAAAGGTAATAGGATCAATCGGTCTTCCCTGAATATCTTTTTTTCCTTTCTGTTCTCATGGATTTCCTTGGAGAAGATCATCAAAATATCCTTCGATTCCATAGTGGCCTTTTCCTGCATTATCTATAAAACCCAGAATTTGTGCTCCTATTGTTTTTTCTGGATAGATTCTCTGTGCATGAGGAGATAAAATAATAAAGTTTCAAATAGATTCCTCTTCTTCAATAATCCCTTGTTCAAGGGCTTTTTGTTCATCATCCATATATTTTTGAACTTCATCTGATGCGAGAAGAGAAAGTTTTTGAAAAATAGGTATATAGCGCAAATCTCTTTGACGAATCAAGTATCTTATTTCTTCTTGAGTTCCTCAAAAAAGAGAAACATAGCGTTCTGCAAAAATTTCTTTTTGAGCCAATTCTTCAGGATTCACATAAAGTCACACCGAACTCGGATACACTCATAACATTCCCCATGAAAGTATACTCGTTTCATCTTCTGGAGAAAGAGTATCTCGTAAGAAAACACTCGTCACTTTTGTTTTCGAAATCCTTTCTTGGAGTTTTTTTAAGATAGTTTTCTTCAGAAAATCTTCATTCATTTCAAACTCAGGAAATTCAAGAATTTTCAGAAAACGGAGCATATCGTCATAACAATCATCCGTATATTTAAGATTACAGATTTCGTTATAGATGATAGTACTCAAAAAAACAGCCAGTTTTTGCTTATCTCCTTTTACTTGTGGATCTATAGCAATATCATTGAGATCTACAGACGTAGAAAGAACAGTACCACTCTCAAGAGTTTCGCTTTTTGCAGAATAGATAGTCCCCCGAGTTACAGGAATTTCGGTTTCTCATACTTGCTGTTTTTCAGCGAGAGTCGTATAAAAACTATAGTTTAAAACCGTATAAGAAAATGTTTCCCAGATAAGTGCAAGAAAAAAAATACCAAAAAAAGCAAACACAAAATACTCTCTCGGATATCTATCAAATATCTCAAAAAATATATCTAAAAAATTATGTTTTTTTCTCGGAGTCATAAAAAAATCGTTTCAAAAATGGATTGAAACGATTGTATGTATTTTTTTATTTTTTGGAAGAGCAAAACCTGATTTTTAATCTCTTTCTGCCACAATAGTATTATAGTATCTTTCTACATTTCTTCCGTAAGCAAGCATTTCATTTGGAGAACTATTATACTCTCTTGCTGTAATTTCTATATTTTCCTCATGGTTTTGATAGAGATTTGCAAGATAAACACTTCCTATGAGCATATTTACTTCGTGATCATGAAAATCTTCTCCATTTCGTTTCAAATATTCATAAAGAAGTGTAATTTGCTCTTGTATTTCAGCAATATCGTTTGAAGTTTGAATCGTAGAAAGAGCGAGAATAATATTTTCGGGAATTCTGTCTCTTGTTATACCTTCCTCTCCTATCGGAGTAGCGAGAAGTGCATCTAAATCAATACGTCGAAATATCTCTTGATAGCGCAACACTGTTTCAGAAGAAACTCCTATTCTATCTCAAGAATCTCCTCGCATATCTTTGAAAGGCCATCTCGTAAGTTGCATCAAACCGTGAGAACCTGTATTACTTACGAGATCTGCCCCATAAGTCGTTTCTTGCTTAATAATTGCTTCTATAAATCAGAGTGGAAGTCATAAATCATTTCCAAGTTGTTCTACATATGCACCGTAAAGATTTCGAAATACTTCTGGATTTCCATCAGGAGAAAGAATTCCATCTATATCCATATTTATGCCTGCTATGTCAAAAGCTTCCTGCATATTTTGTACTTCTGGGTATACTGTGAAAAGTCTTTCTAAAGAGTTTGGTCAAAATGCTCCATCTACCGTAATTTCCCCAAGATGCTCTTGCAGTTGACTCAAAAGTACTTTTTGATATCCACTCGCTTCTTCTCTAAATCTCAGTATTTTTTCTTCAAGAGTTTCACTGGGTTCTTCTTCTCTCACTCACTGAGAATTTTTAGTTTCCTCTGTATCAAAAGTAATATTTTCTTCAGGATGTTGATCTCCTGGAATATGAGAAATAATACTTTCTTCTTCTACTCGCACTTCTTCTGTTATCTTTTGTTCTTGAGGAAAAGAGCTATTTTCCTGGGAAAGAATATATCGAAAAGTATTTTGTCCCCAAATACCATCTTTTTCTCCCTCTGCTTGTCTTGCTTTTTTTTCTTCTCAAGAAAGAGTTTCAAACAATTGTTTTTCTGTCTCATAGGTGAGAAGAAGAGTTTTTATGTTTCAAGAAAACCCAGTTTCTTCTTGATAGTTTATAAACTTTTGAAAGGATGTAGGTCAAAATACTCCATCTCTTCCCTCTCTTGGAAAAGAAAGAATCATCTGAAGTTGTACAATATCGTCTCTTGAAAGAGTCAAAGATTCTTGAAATATTTCTAAAAAAGTTCGGAGTTCTTGAAGATTATTTTGAGTTTCTTGTTGTACTTGTATTTTTTCTGCTTCATTGTGTGTCAAGATCTCTTGTTTTTCGGTTTCGTTTAAATCTCCATCTTGTACTTTAAGATAGATATCTTGTGCTATTTCTGGAATATACTGTTGTTCTATTCCTGCCATGTACTTCAAAAACTAAAAAATATATACTCTAAAAATAGCATATTTTTCAATGTCCTGCAAAAAGAATAGCTTTTTATGAGATAGTTTTGCAAAAAATATTTTTTCTTTATAATACCTCTTGTAATTTACTGACGTATTTTTTCGGTTTATTACTTATTTATTTTATAAAAATACATATTATGGCAGTTACAAAAGCCGATAAGAAAGGAATCATCGAGAAATTTGCTTCTAAA
>JAYTJZ010000017.1:0-17464 GCA_043730605.1 Candidatus Altimarinota bacterium | reverse complement strand
TCCGAGTTTCGGTATAATGTAAGAATAAAATGATGAAATCTAAACTTAATTATACAACAATTACTCATAAAATTTAACAGTTAACTGGGGAAGACCCTCTTTTATTATTGCAGTCCCTTTCATCTGCAAGACAAGCAAAGCTTACCGTGGGGGCATTTGAAGCTTTCTCATCTTGTCAGGACGCAGTTTATACTCTGAAAGTTAGGGAAGTCAAAGAAATGTGAAAATAATAATCCCTCGCGAAGCGAGGGATTATTATTCTGTAATTGGAAACTAAAGTGATATATTCTATTCACAAATAAATGAATAAAATTCTTTTCAAAAATCACTTTGACGTTGCTTTATAGAATCTAAATCTACTGATGAAAGGGATGTATTTATGTTAGATAAAGTTTCTTTAATTAATCACATCTGTTCTATTTCTTTTATTGCATTTTTCCAAATATATTCTTCTACTCTAAAAGGGATAATTAATGGATTAAAAATATTTGATATACTTCCTCAATATATCTTATCTATTTTATTAATATCAATATTATATTCTTTGATTATAATTTCCGGATTATAAAAAATTTTAAGAATTATTAGATGATAATAATTTAGTTTTTCGATTATTGATATGAAATATTCTTTTTTTTCATTTTTTACAGATAAATCTGTTATTGATTTAAATAAAAAGTTTTTATATGCTTCCAGTTTTTCTTTTCTATATTCTATTAATATTTTCTTCATAGTTTCTTCAAATAAATATCAAAATTCCTCACTTTTAATATAGTTTTCATCAATTGTTCATTCAAATTCTTCGATTTTATCTGATAATCCTTCAATTACCTTTTTTAGTCTATCTAATTTATAATTAGGTAAATAGTCATTTAATAAACTTCATAATGGTCATCAAATAGTAGGAATGCATGCAATTACTGCTTTAAAAATATTTATTGCATGTTCAGAATTAGGTGACTTTAGTATTTCTTTGGTATCCATACTTTTTTCGTTTATTTTATTTTCTAAAATCTCAAAAAATCCCCCGATTGGGGGATTTTATAAATACTACTTTTCTACTTCTCCATCCTGCACTCCATCATCAGCTGGTGCATCTGTTGGAGCTTGCGCTCCTGCATCTGCTTGCGCGTAGACTTTTTGTCCTACTTGCATGAGGGTGTCTTGAAGCACTTTGCTTGGAGCTTCGATATCGTCTTTGCTTGCATCTGACTTCGCAAGTACATCTTTTACGTCCTTAATCTTGTCGTTTAAGAGGGTTTTATCTTCTTCACTTACTTTGTCTGCGTTATCTCGCATGAGTTTTTCTGCTTGGCTCACTGCTCCGTCTGCTTGGTTTCGTGCATCTACGAGTGCTTTTTTTGCCGTATCTTCTTCTTTTTTTGCTTCAGCTTCTTTTACGAGTCGATCTACTTCTTTGTCATCCATACCCGTACTTCCTTGAATCGTGATTTTTTGTACTTTTCCAGTTCCTTTATCTTTAGCCGTTACGTGGAGTACTCCGTTTGCATCGATATCAAATGATACTTCGATTTGTGGAACTCCTCGTGGAGCTGGAGCGATACCGTCGAGCATAAATCTTCCGAGAGATTTGTTATCACTCGCCATTTCTCGTTCTCCTTGAAGGACGTGAATCTCTACTCCTGGTTGGTTATCTGCTGCAGTTGAAAACGTTTCTGTTTTTTGAGCTGGAATAGTCGTGTTTCGAGCTATCATCGCAGTTCGTACTCCACCCATAGTTTCGATACCAAGAGTGAGAGGAGTCACATCGAGAAGCAACACATCCGTAACGTCTCCTCCTATGATACCAGCTTGGATAGCAGCTCCCATCGCTACCGATTCGTCAGGGTTGATCCCAGTATTTGGTTTACGACCGAAAAATGCTTCTACTTTTTGCATCACGAGTGGAACACGAGTCGACCCTCCTACGAGAAGGATTTGGTCAAGCTCACTTGCTTTGAGTCCTGCATCTTTGAGAACCGCAGCACAAGGTTTGAGAGATTTTTCTACGAGATCTCCTATGAGTTCTTCGAACTTCGTTCGTGTGAGCGTCATCATAAGATTTTTTGGTCCTGAGCTATCTACGGTGATATAGGGAAGATTGATATCATAGTCAGATGTTGCAGAAAGTTCTTTTTTTGCTTTTTCAGCTTCATCTCGAACTCGTTGTAGAGCCATTGGGTCGTTTCGGAGGTCTATAGCTTGGTCTTTTCTAAACTCATCGATGATCCAGTCAGTAATAAGCTTATCAAAATCATCTCCTCCAAGGTGTGTATCACCATTGGTAGCCAGTACTTCAAATGTTCCTTCGTCAGAAAGTTCAAGGATAGAGATATCAAAGGTTCCTCCTCCGAAATCATATACTGCGATTTTTTCATTTTTTCCTTTTCCTGCTCCATAGGCAAGAGCTGCAGCAGTTGGTTCGTTTACGATTCGTTTTACCTCAAGTCCTGCGATTTTTCCAGCATTGATGGTTGCTTGTCGTTGATCATCATTAAAGTATGCAGGAACTGTGATAACAGCTTCTGTAATAGTTTGTCCTAAAAATTTTTCAGCATCAGCTTTGAGTTTCATGAGGATATGAGCTCCGATCTCTTCTGGTCGAACTTCTTTTCCATCAAACTGGATAAGTGCTGAACCGTCTTTTCCTTTTACGACTTTAAACGGAACATTTTTTATCTCGTCTTGTACTTCATCAAACTTTCGTCCGATAAATCGTTTTGCAGAAAATATCGTTCCAGCAGGATTGGTAATCGCTTGTCTCTTTGCAGGTGTTCCTACGATGATAGAGCCATCTTTATGAGCAACAATACTTGGAGTCGTTCTATTTCCTTCCGCATTTGGTATGATTTTTGCTTCACCTCCTTCCATAAAAGCTACTGCTGAGTTCGTAGTTCCGAGGTCGATTCCTATAATTTTTCACATAATATAAATATTTAAAAAATAATGTATTTCCTTCTTTGAGACTCTTTTCTTTTATTTCAAAAGAGAGAATTCAAGAGAGGAATTATCATAGATTTCTATGACTTACACAAAAGTATATTCAAAAAAAATTTCCCGTCAAATATTTTTAGCACTTTTTTGTATTAAGTGCTAGATTGTGTATTTTTTACTCTATTTTAAGAGAAAAATATGAAAATTTGCGAACAAAATAAACATATGATATGCTAAAGTTATATTATTTCTATATAAAAAATATGGGAGAGATAGTTTCATTTCCAGAAAAAAAATGACTTATTGCACAAGCAATAGAAGCAGATATTGCATCTGCTGAGGTATCTCAAAATACTCAAGAAGTTCAACTTTCTGTATTTCAAAAGCTTTTTCCTCAGTATTTTATGCTTCCAGGAGATCTCATACAGTATCTCGAAAATATTAGAGGTGAACAAAGCATAGAAGATGCACATAGACCTCTTTTAGCGCAAGTCTCAGAAAAAAAACAAGCAAGCTTATAAGCTTGCTTGTTTTTTGTTGAGTGCTTTGTAGATCTTTCCTCGAGTTTCTGTAAAAACAAAGGTATCAAATCGTTTTGTTTGTAGAGATATATCCTGCATTTTTTTCTCTCTTATAAAGATATAAAAAAAGAACTAATCCGTGGGGATTAGTTCTTAACAAATGCTACTACTTTTTTGAATACTTCAGGATTGCTGATTGCCATATTTGAAAGTACTTTTCGATCAAGTCTTACTTTTTTCAAGTACATCATATTGATGAATTTAGAGTATGTTGTTCCTTCTTGTCGAACGGCATTATTGATACGTACCGTCCAGAGTCTTCGGAAATCTCGTTTTTTGAGTTTTCGTCCGATGTAAGAGTTGAGACCTGCTTTCATCCATGCATTTCTTGCTCGTGAAAATACTCGAGAATTGAGCATTCGAAACCCTTTCGTTGCTTTAAGGATAGCTTTATGTCTCTTTTTTGTCATAAGAGCTCGTTTTACACGTACCATAGTTTTTTATATTAAAGTATATTTGAAAATGTGAACTTCACGATTTTCATAAAAATTATATTATATTCCAAAAGGAAGTTGTCTTCTGATTCGAGCAACTTGCGTTTTCGATACTTCAAGACCATATTTATTTCGTCCTTTTGCTTTTTTACTTTTATTAGAGAGAAGATGTCTTTTACATACTTTTCCAAGCATGATTTTTCCAGTTCCTGTAATTTTGACTCTCTTTTTTACAGCACTTCTTGTTTTTAACATAAGGGGATAACTAAAGAATAAATATTATTTTTTTGGTTTGAGCATCACATTGAAGGTATTTCCAGATCTTTTTACAGGAGCATCAGCTTTGTAAAATTCACTGAGGCTTTCGATGAAGTTTTCCATTTTTTGTCCTGCGAGTTCTCCGTAGTGATTTTCTCTTCCTCGAAGCATGAGACTTACTTTGAGAGGATGACCATCCTCAGCAAATTTTTCTACTTGTTTTTTCTTCACTTCCAGATCGTGTTCTCCTATTTTATAGGTAATACGTATCGTTTTGAGGTCTGGAGCTTTCCCTTTTTGTTTTGCTTTTTGATCTTGTTTTTTTTGTCTATAGAGAAATTTCCCATAATCGAGAAGTTTTACTAAGACTACATCACCTTTCTGACCTATTTCCATCACGTCCATTTCAGACTCCCGAGCTTTTGCTATTGCTTCTGTGAGGAGCATCTCTCAGAGATTTTCTCCATCATCGGTAATAACTTGAACTTTTTCAGCCCGAATATCTTCATTGAGTCTTTTTTTCTTTTCTTTCATGTACGGGGGTCAAATACTAAGCTTGCTCGAGTCCTTTCAACATTCTTACGAATTTTGATTTTTTTCGTGAACCATTGTTTGCGTGTAGTATATTCTTTTTTACGAGTTTATCAATAATAGATTGAAGTCCAGATTTTGAATTTTTTCCTTCAGTATCTACTTTATTTACATAAATAGCTTTTGCAGCTGCGAGATCTCCAGCTTTGATAGCTTTTTCAAACGCAACTCGAGCCTCAGTATAAAGTTTTTTATAGTGAGTATTTCGTGCGTTTTTTTTCAAGCTCTGTTTCAAAGCTTTTTTTGCTGATGCTATGATAGGCATTTTTCTAAAAAATTATCGGTAAATAAGGTGATTTGGGGCACTGAACTTGCAAAAATTCAGCACTAAGCTGGTGGATTATATAGAAAATATTGACCTAGTCAAAAGATTTTTATGTTTTTTATCTGAGTTTTCCTCCTTTCTTTTCTACATTTTGTATAATTGTTTCTATAAGTTTATTTTTTACAGTATCTCCCAGAGTTTCACTCAAAGATTGGATATATATTTTGAAACTTAAACTTCGTTTTCCTGGAAGTTTTTCCTCTGATTCATAGATATCAAAAAGCTCTACTTTTTTGATCAGAGTATCACTTTTTTCTATCGCTTGTATGATGTCTTTTCCAGAAATTCCTTTATCTACCACAAAATTGATGTCAAAGTTATTTTCTTGAAAACTTGAAACTTCACTGGCTGTTATAAGTCCAAAAAGTGAAGTTTCTACGAGACTGAGATTGAGACTGAGAAATCCTACACGACCTGAAAGACCAAAGTTTTTTGCTACTTTTGGATGTATTTCTCCTATGCATCCAACACTTTGTCCTCGAACCAGGATTTCAGCACTTCTTCCAGTATGTGCATAGCTTGGAAGTGTCGTACTTTTTGCAAAAGAGTATTTGAATATGCCGAGTTTTGCAAAAATATCCTTGAGAGTATTTTGTACTTCATAATACACGATATCTCAAGTGAGATGTTCAAGGGCTGAAAGCTCATAGTACTCGGTGATAGTATGAGTATCTTTGAGTGTAAATACTTTTTCACACTCAAAAAGTTTAAGGTTTTTATATTCACGACTATTATCTTCTATCGCTTGTAAAAGATTGGGGATAAGACTTCCTCTCATATGAGAAAGTTCTTCAGAAAGAGCATTTTTGAGACTTACGAGATTTTGAGTCGATCCCAGAGTTTTTTCCATTAATATACTATTCACAAAAGAATAAGTATACATCTCAAAAAATCCTTGAGCTGTGAGAAAATTTCGTAGATCTCGCTTCGCTCGGTAAAGAGGTTTCTGTGATACTGCTCCGAGTTGAATACGAGGAACCGTCATTTGTATCGTATCATAGCCATCGAGTCTTGCTATTTCCTCTGCGATATCTGCTTTGGTCGTGAGATCTTTTCTCCAGAGAGGGATATATAAAACCTCGTTTTCTTTAATAATTCCAACTCTTTCTAATATCTCAAGAACTCATGTTTCAGAATAATTTTTTCCAATAAGACGACATATAAAATCAAGATCAAACTCGATACATGTTTGTCCTTGAGGTTCAGGATATATATCTGCAAACCCTTCCAGTTTGAGACTTGGAATATTTTTTTGAAGTTCTTGGACGATGAGAGATGGTCCAGTTTCTCTGATAGAAGCTACGAGATCTTTTTCAAATACATTCAAAGAATCCGTTCGAAGCCCCAGTCGTTTTCCTGTTTTTCGTATGATAGCTTGATCAAACCAAGCAGACTCGATGATGATATCAGTGGTATTTTCACTTACAGCAGAATCTTTTCATCCTATAACTCCTCCCAAAGCAAGGACAGAAACTTCATCAGCTATCACGATATCAGCAGGAGAGAGAGTATAGCTTTTTCCATTGAGTGCATGAAATACCTCATCTTGTTTTGCAAAACGAATATGGATACTTCCTGTAATTTTTTTTGCATCAAAACAATGAGTCGGCTGTCCATAGAGATAGAGAGAATAGTTGGTGATATCAATCAGAAGTCATTTTGGCTCTATATCATGAGATCGAAGAACATCAACAACATAGTCTGGAGAAGCAATGTTAGAAACTCCAGATACTTTGAGTCCCATATATCTTTTCACTGCCTGAGGAACATCGTTTTTTATCTCGAAATTTTCAAGATGTGAAAAATCTCTTGATGCCATCGTATAATCAAGTTTTTTCCCAGCAATAGCTGCGATTTCTCGAGCAATACCTATATGAGAAAAGAGATCTGGACGGTGGTTAATCGCTTTATTATCTATCTCTAAAATAACATCATCTTTTCCAAGAACTTCTGCAAGGTTGGTTCCTGTTTTTGCTATTATATGAGAAAGATCAACGATTTCTTTCTCGTCTATGCTGGGAAACTCATCTTTGAGTCAGATTTCTTCTGCAGCACAGATCATCCCAGAACTCTCTATTCCTCTGATAGCTGTTTTTTTCATTACCACTGGCTCTCCTTGTCCATGCCAGAGGACACTTGCTCCAATCTTTGCTACAGCAACAGCTTGCCCGACTGTGAGATTTGAACCACCACAGACGATTTGACTCAGTTCTGATTCTCCGATATCGACCATACATACACGCAGACTATCTGCATTTGGATGTGCTTCTACACTCGTGATTTTTCCATACACGATATGTTCAAAAGCTTTTGCCTCCGAATGAATTCACTCTACTTCTGCAGTATGCATGATGAGATCCTGTGCGACTGCTTCAGGAGATTTGATATCTGGAATATATTTTTTGAGAACTTTATACGAGACTTTCACGGGTATTTTAATTATAGAGGTAATAACTCTCTCTTGTATTCTCTCCCTTGAGAAGGGAAAGAGACTACAAAATAGAGAGAATGCTTGTTGCTAAAAATATCCAGAAAGTGAAAAAAGGCAAGGGAAAGGGGAAAGAAAAACTCTCCAGCTATGCTGGAGAGTTTAAAAAATTCCAGCTAGAATATTTCTCACACGTGAATCATTATCTTGAATGTATGTTTTTGGAAGTATTACCTTTCTCATTAATAGATTTCTCCATACATGTAAAATTCTTCATTTTATAGTATTTCAATCTTGAAACTCTAATCATTTTTGTATATCTCAATAATATCTACTCATTTGTTCTTCATACTTTCATATTTCTTGATAAAACCAAACTTTTATACTTTTTGGAAGTTGAGAGAGTTCAAATCATTCTTGCTTCACCATATCTAAATCTTCCTGTGAAATTCAAAGTTTTTGTATATCTTCCTGAGCAATATTTAAGATTCATTCTCTTATATCACTTATAAAATCAGTGAGATTGTAAATAACTCTACAGGCTTCTCAAAGATCTTCGAGAAGTTCTATTGCACTTTCTGTTTCAATTCAAAAAATAATCGCAGTTCCTCTTATCGTTCATATAATATCCATTTTATGGAAATTTAATTTCAATGCTTCTTCCGTTCGTATTCCTGTACCGTTTTGAGTATCAATTATTCGTGTAAGATCAAAATTCATACTTTGAAGTATATCAAGACTTGCTTGAGACATTTCTTCTTCTAGATCTATTTGACTTGCAAGGTCTTGTATTTGTATTGCTAAAGCTTTATAGAGAGGATTTTTGATATTTTGTATATCTCAACTGAGAATAGAATCCATAATTTCTTTTCTTTTTTCAAGAGGAAGAGGAGGAATAGTATCTCCATCTACAATATCATCTACTAATCGCATTGCATAATACATACAACGAAAAAGTTCCACACGTATTTCACTCATAGGAATTCCCATTATTTTGAGAGCAAGATTGATTTTTTTGATAGTTCCAAGAAAATTTCCATATTTTTCAGGATTTCTTGCAAACATTGCATCTTGGATACTTTGCATGGAAGCATCAATATCTATTTCTCTGTTTTCAGAGTAATATTCGTGACCAGTAAGTATTTCAGACATTCTGTATTATAAAATGGTATATTATATATAATATACCATTTTATATAAAGTCAATACTAAACTATTGAGTATACAAAAAAAACTTTCCAAAGGATTTATTTCAGTCGCTTATATGGAAAGTTTTTTTGTACTTCTCGTTATTAGAGACTATTCTTAATAACTTCTTCTATTTCTTTTGCCAGTTCTTTATTTTCTGTGAGGAATGTTTTTACGTTTTCTCGTCCTTGCCCGAGTTTTATTTCTCCGTAGCTGTAGAATGCTCCCGATTTTTTGAGAACTCCTATCTCAGCTCCGATATCTACGATTTCTCCTACTTTAGAGATTCCTTGGTTATACATCACGTCAAACTCTGCTTCTCGGAAAGGTGGAGCGATTTTATTTTTGATCACTTTTACTCGAGTTCGGTTTCCGTTTATTTCTTTATTATCTCCAGCTCCTGACTCTATCTTGTCTTTTCTGCGAATATCGAGACGCTGCGAAGCATAAAACTTGAGAGCATTTCCTCCTGTTGTTGTTTCTGGACTTCCAAACATCACTCCGATTTTCATACGGATTTGATTTATAAAGATGACAGTACATCCTGACTTACTGATAGAACCTGTGATTTTTCGGAGAGCTTGACTCATAAGTCGAGCTTGAAGTCCCATATGTGAGTCTCCCATATCTCCTTCGATTTCAGCTTTTGGAGTAAGAGCTGCAACAGAGTCGACGATAATGAGATCAACAGCTCCAGAATTTATGAGTTTTTCTACGATTTCAAGAGCTTGTTCTCCATAATCTGGTTGTGATATAATAAGTTCACGAGTATTAACTCAGACACTTTCTGCGTAGCGAGGGTCGAGTGCATGCTCTGCATCGATAAATGCCGCGGTTCCTCCAGCTTTTTGAACTTCAGCGATAGCATGAAGGGTGAGAGTGGTTTTTCCTGAAGACTCTGGTCCATATATTTCTACGATACGACCTTTTGCATATCCTCCTCCAAGAGCCATATCAAGTCCAAGTGATCCAGAAGAAGTAGTAGGAATCCCTTTTCCTATATCGTCATCTCCAAGTTTCATAATAGAACCTTTTCCATACTGTTTTTCTATCATCGCAAGCGCATTTGCGAGAGCTTCTTTCTTATCCATGAGTCGTATATTTATCTAATAAAATGTTATATCTCGTACGAAGTGTATGTAGTGGATATAAAAAGAGTATATATGAGAGGTATATAAATGCAAATATTTTTTTCAAAAACTCTCTTGCTTTCTTCTAAAATTATTTCAGTTTATAATTTTCTTTCAGTCCTTTTTCTGTTCCTATAGATATCTTTTTTCCAGAACATTTCGTACAAGTAAAAGTATATCCTTGAGGATTTTTTCGTTCAGTTTCTACAAGTATGCCACAATCTTTACAGAAAAAAGAAACTTCTCCTCTTTCAGGATTAAAATTTTCTCTTTTTTCTCAAAATTCTTCGATATTTACGAGGTCTCAAAAATCTCACATACATGTATATTTAAGGGATAATATTTTTTAAAATAAACTCAGTACTGCTTGTTTTCTTTCTCCAAGAAAAAGTATTTTTTGTTTTTCAAGTTCGAGAAAGCAACGAAGTGTTGCTTCTACATCAGTCATTGCGTCATGAGCTCCGATAAAATATTCTCCAAAGAGCTTTTTATAAAGTTCTCCAAGTTTTGGATATTTAAAACGTTCTCCGTTTCCTTGCAGAGCACAAAAATCTACTGTAGATTTCATAGTACAAAGAGTTCCAGCAGGGTGATACATATGGAGTTTTTGTTGTCTTGCGAGCTCAAGTTTGATCATATCTTCATCATATTCGATATTGTGTCCGATAATCATATCAGCCTGTCCAAGAAAATTCATGATTTCATCGATATGTCGTTCCATCGGAAGAGCATCTTTGATATCTATATCATAAATATGGTGTACTTGAGAAGCTCCGTAGGGAATAGAAATACCAGGATGAATCAGAATATCCTTTCTTTCTAATTCTTTATATACTCCATTATGAAGTTCTCAGAGTATTCCTGCAAACTGTATAATATGAGGTTGTACTTCCAAAGAAGGATTTTTTTTATCTATGAAACCAGTAGTTTCTGTATCAAATACCAAGATTTTCATAGGACTTTTCAAAAAATAATTGAAAATAGTGTACGAAAAAAGGAAAAAATCACAAGTCTCTTGTATAAAAAAAGTAGGGTACGAATATTTTCGTACCCTACTGTATATTTTTATGCTTATGCTTTTGCTGCATAGAAATTTCTCCCCACTCGTTCTATCGCTTTTTTATTTTGAAGGTTCATATAAATAGTAGTTTTTTTCACGTTTCGTACTTTGAGAACTCGTTTAATAATTTCTTCTGTATTCATTGGACCACCATTTTTTGCAAGAATATCAAGAATCACATCAAGTACGGTTCCTGGTTTGAATCCCCATTCTTTGAGTGCATAGATTCCTCGTCCGATAAGAATAAATTCTTCATTTCGGATAAGTTCGTTATGAATGGTATTGATTTTTACAGCTTCTCCAAGATAGTCTGATATTTTATTTGAAATTTCGATAAAATGCAAAGGCACTTTTTCTTTTTTCATCACGTAGATAGCTTTATCTTTGAGTGTTTTAGGATTAAGTATTTTCCATCGAGTGAGACCGATAAGAACTTCTTCTCCTTTTACAAGATCTTCAAATACATCAAGCGTACTATCTATAAAAATATTATTGAGAACCCCTACTTCATCTTTTACAGAAGCTGCAATTTCTTCGTAGAGCTCAGTTCTATCCATAACATCTTTTTTTCTTTTGAGGATCTTGAGTGCTTCTCGGTGTACGGCATCTACTGATTTTTTTGATATTTTTGGAAGGGTGAAATAGGTTTGAGTCCCAAGTCGTGGTTTTGATTTTACGATTTCAAAGTCAGATTGTACGATGACTTCTAAAATATGAGCATTGATTTCTTTGCTGAGGTGAAGTTCTCTGATAAGTGCTCCAATAAGCTTCTCTCGAGTAAGAATTCCTCCATGAAGGCTCATAATTTCTCGAGCCATATCTTGTATAGCAGAAAGTTCTGTTGCTTTGATAATACGTCCTACTTTTTTAATCCCAGCATCTTCTATTTGTCGAACTCGTTCACGAGTAATTGCTGGTTTAAAAGAATTTCCAATATTTTGGAGTGTTTCTTTTTGTCAGTGAATTCCGATTCTTCTCTCTATAACCATTCTTTCTTTATCTGAAAGAGACTTAAGTACGTCTGAAAATGAAGTTTCAATAGTATTTTTTGTGAGAGTTGCTTGCATTTAAGATTTTTTACTGAGGTAAAGTAAATGTGTATGACTAAAATATAATAGTTGTGAAGTAAAAGTCAAAGTTTTTTTTCTTAAAAGTCAAAAAACCCTAAGCCTTCTTAGAAAGGGAGTTTCATATTATTTTTTTCTTCTTCACCACTTCGACTTTTATCGTTTCCTCTTAGTTCACTCATATAACTTCCCTTAATATTTTTTCTATGTTCTTTTTTGAGAAGAAACGATCAAAAAAGCATAATCACTGATCAGGTAATACAGAGCATAATTCATTTTCCATAGAGAATATTTCAAGAAAAAACCTGCAATCCTCCTATAAATAGAAAAGTTTGGAGACAAAGTATTATCATAAAGAGAGATCCATAAAAAGCACATACATCATCATATATATGTATAAGCGAAAAGAAATGAAATTTTTCTTTTTTTCGTATAGAAAAGAGAGAAAAAATAATAAGTCCCAGAGTTAAAAGTATAAATACTCCTACATATCATACAAGTCATGAAAAACTAGAAACAGAAACAATAGGTGATACACGGGAGCTTACTATACTTTCAAGAGCATCAATCCATGGTTGAAACAAAGAAAAAAAACATATAAAAGTTCCTATGAGGGTTATCTTTCCACCTTGCGTGATATGCGCTGTTTTAAAACGAATCTGTTCCATTATATAAAGCGTGTGTTTTTGCAAAAATCGTGTTATTTTCTTACTTTTATGAGACATAGCTATTTTAAAAAATATAAAATGAAGAAGTTTTTTAAAAAATGAGGAAGAAAGTCTTTTTTTTTAATTTACTCGGGCACACTTTTTCTTATACTAGGAAGTATATATATTTTATCATAGACGAGAGTGAAAAAAACTCAAGAAAAAAAACTATTGCAGAATGTATTTTTTGATATATGAAGCTTATTTTTAAGCTTCATATTGAGTATAGTCCGTTCTCTTCGATTTTTTTTGTTTGGCTGAGAAATACTTTTTTTTCAGAAAAAATACTTCTACCAGTTTCTTGATTTTTTCTTTTCTCAGTGGCCAAGAAATTTTTGGAAACGTCCGAGTATGTATAAAATAACACGGAGTATATGAGATTTTTTTCACTATTTATTTTTAAAAAAATAAGATATGCGTCATGCCTCTTCTTGATTTTCGCTCATAGAGATTTTAATAGGTCTTGTTATTGTTACGATGATAATGATAGCCTGATTCCAGGCTCTTGCTGCCGTAGGAATTGCAAAAGTAAAACTCATAGAAACTACGAAAATAGAAAAAGAAGCCTATTTTTCTATAGAACGACTGTTTTCCCTTATTAAAACCTGAGGAACTATTGACTATGAAGAATATTGGAATCGATATAGTTATGATACAACCTATAGTTCAGGACATTTTTTGAATGATAGTGATTTTTGAAATCAAGGGACTAATTACTATTGTCTCAGTTCTTCTACAACACAAATGGGCACAGGATGATGTCTGAGTAGTTTTAATACAAGTTCAGATATGACTTCTTTAGATAAAGATTTCACGAATAAAACACAACAATATAATGCGTATAAAAAACAATTTATCGATTACAATAGTGACACAGATGGAGATATAGGAAATGAAGATGGAATCGTAACCTGAACTGAAGATTTTAAAGGAGATGATGACGATGATTTTTTAGGTCTAGGGCCAGCAGCTTTTCCAGCAAATCTTCCAGTAGGAGAACTGTATCTGATTAATAACTCAGGGAATGAAAGAACATTTTTTCGTTGGTCTGTAAAAAATGATCCAGATGCCCCAGTAGTAGCTACCTGTAGTTTTGCAAGTCAACAGTATCCTACTGGTTCTGGATGTTTGGGAACGATAGAATTTTTGAAACTCACTTGAATCGACGAAGGATATGATCATGGAGCATATGCATGAGCTACTCCTGGATGATATTGGGATGACGATGGAGAGATAGATACATGGTTTATACATCCAGATTTTGATCCAAACTATGCAACAGGGACAAATCCTTATGGACTTCCATATATTCTTGCAGGAAGTGGAAGCTACAATTATTGGCAAGCTATATTTCCAGATACTATAAACGTAACGAATGTAGCATTTTATCTTGCTCCCAATAAAAACTTAGAGTATTCTTGGAAAGATACCACAACGAATGTCCAAATTGCACCATATCTGCAATTGAAAATGACTCTGCAACCAAGTTGGAAAGAAAAGCGAAAAATAAAAGGAACAGTTCCTCAGGTAGATATCGCTACAACGATACAACTTTCAAATTTAGATTTCAAATAAGAAACTATGAAAAAATATAATTCTGCGAAAGCTTTTTCTATCGTTCTCGCTATGGGATTGACTCTTCTCTTGAATTTTTTAGGCTTGTATGTCATAGAGTATATGGTTCCATTTTCTCAAAATATAAAGGGAGTAGAAAATGCCTCCCAGTCTTTTTATGAAGCATATTCTGGGATAGAAGATTCTCTTCTTCTTGTTTCTCAAACAGGAGCTGGATATGAAGTTTCAAATAGTTTTTCAGGAGTTCAAGATTATGCATATGGAGTGACTGCGAATGGGACTTTGATTCCAAAATTAGGGGAAGGAAATAGTGAATATAATGCTGATTGGAATAAAATTTCTCAAACAGAACCGATACAACTTCTTATTGGTAAAAATCGTCTTAGTTCATGAGGAAATAGGATTCTTTTTTCTGTATGAGTTCCAGATTTTGATAAAAATGGATCTCCTGATAGTATACTTACTTCGTCTGGTTTTTTACTCTGGCAAATATCAAGTAATACTCTTGCTTTGAGTTCACAATCACTTCTTTCTATCGGAGTAAATCAAAATATATGGACAAGTAATGGTACAGATGCTCAAAACATTGTAAGGACATTTTCGAGTTTCTATACTACAAATTGTATAGGAATAAATGAATGTGTTCTCAAAATATCTTTAGTAAATTCTATAAAAAGTGATGTAGATGGATCTATTTTTCCATATCTAGAATATCAAATACGAACTTCAAATTCTATTCCTCTTCGAGAAGCTGCTATTATTTCTGATGGAAAATCCTATGGTTTCAGTAAAAGACTCGAAGTTTCCGTTCCACAACTTACGACGAATTCAGCCTTTGATTTTACGGTATTCCAATAATATGAAACAATTTAAAATTACTCCAAATGATGCGGAGCAACGACTCGATAAATTTTTGAAAAAGCTTTTTCCAGAAGCTTCTTTAAGTTTTCTCTATAAACTCAATCGTACCAATAAAATTAAGATACTAGATACCACAGGAAAAAAAACAAAACAAGAAATAGAATATAAATTGCAAGTTGGAGAAGAGGTTCAAATATATCTCAATGATCAAGAAATAGCGCAGTTGCAAAAAAAAGCTTCTACGCAACAAGTCCTTTCCCTCTCTCAAGGAAAAATGGAACAAATAGCAAGACTTTCAAAACAAGATATCATATTTGAAGATGAGAGTTTACTTTTTATCAATAAATCGGCAGGACTCAACGTGCATCCATGAGACCATAAAAGTGAAGAAGTTTCTCTGATACAGCAAGTACATGATTATTATGGAGATACTCTTTCAAGTCTCACTTTTCAGCCATCTCTCGTGCATCGTATTGATCGAGATACGTCGTGACTTATCATGATAGCAAAACAAAAAGAGGCACTTACCAAGATGTCAGAAGCATTTCAAAAAAAAGATGCTCTTCAAAAAATATACTTTGCCTTGGTTCTTGGAAAACTTTCTCGAAAAGAGGGAACGATAAAAAAACCACTGGAGAGAGTAGAAAATGCAAAAAATGAAAATAAAGTAAGAGTTTCAGAAGGGTGACAAGAAGCTATTACTCACTACAAGGTTTTAGACGAATATTCACTCCAACTTCCAGAAGGTCTTCAAATTATTTCTGCTCTAGAAGTAACCATAGAAACAGGACGTATGCATCAGATACGAGTTCATATGGCTCATATTTGAAATCCTATTTTATGAGATAAAGCTTATGGAAATAAGAAAATAAATAGCTATTTTGTGAAAAATTATGGAATTACTCGACATATGCTCCATGCTTGGAAAATCTCATTTTTTCATCCAAAAAGCAACAAAAAAATGAAGCTTGAAGCAAAACTCAAAGAAGATATGCTGTGATTTTTAAAAAAACTAGGAAAATAATCTATGGAACAATACTATACTCTCTCGACTCCAGATAGTTTTGAAATAAAATGAATTCTTAATACAAAAGAAAAATCTCAAAAGCTTCTTGTTTTTGTCCATGGATTTACAGGAAGTATGAATGAAGCTCATTATTATGCTGCGAAAGAATTTTTTATAACTCGATGATATGATGTATTTCGATTTAATTTGTATACCGATGGAGAAAAAACTCGAAAACTCAGAGACTGTAGTGTAGCGATACATACTCAAGATATACAAACGGTTATAGAGTATTTTCAAGGCTATCAAGAAATATATCTGGTAGGACATAGTTTAGGTGCTCCATGTATTGCTTGAGTTTCAGATTTTCCAAAAAATGTAAAGAAAATAGTTTTTTGGGATGGAGCATTTCAAATGATTGAAAATGCTAATAAATGGATTCTTGAGGGAGAGTATTATACAATACAATCCAGTGGAAAACATCTCGAAGTTTCTAAGGAGATGTACAGAGAATTTATGCAAAACAATTTTCTTGATATCTTAAAAGATAATCTCTTCCAAAAAAAAGATATGTTTGTTATATATGCAGATGGGGCAAGGCATATCGAAAATAAAAAAATCATAGATAAAATATGAATTTCTTCTGATATTATAGTCTGAGCAAATCATGGATTTACTCAAGAAGGAAAATATCAAGAACTTTTCGAAAAAACTTTAGAATTTATAGAAGCATAAACTTATGAAAATCCTAGCCTTTGAAACCTCTTGTGATGATACGAGTATTGCACTTTTCGAAAATGAAAAGCTTATTTCCATGCACACAAAATCTCAGATAAAAATCCATAATGAAACAGGAGGAGTCGTGCCTGAGGTTGCGAGTCGAGAGCATGCGAATGTGATTTTTGAAGTGCTGGATGAGGTGCTCAAAACTGGAAATACGACGCTGCAAGAGATAGACTATATTGCTGTAACAACGTATCCAGGACTCATACCATCTCTGCTTACAGGTATGACTGTGGCTTCCACTCTTTCTCAAACCTTGAAAATTCCTATTGTGCCAATAAACCATATCGAAGCACATATATTTTCGAACTTTCTAGAACGAAAAGAAGAAGATGTAGTCTTTCCTCTCGTATGTCTTACGGTATCTTGAGGGCATAATGAGATATATCATATGCAAGATATGTGGATAAAAGAAAAACTGGGGCAGAGCCAAGATGATGCTGCAGGAGAAGCGTATGATAAAGTTGCAAAAATGCTAGGGCTTGAGTATCCAGGAGGTCCTATTATTTCAAAACTTGCAGCAGATTATGAGAGAC
>JAYTJZ010000016.1:0-2109 GCA_043730605.1 Candidatus Altimarinota bacterium | reverse complement strand
ACTGCAATCCACATATTATGAGAATTTCTTTCAAGAGCTAATATATCTCAGTGATACCAAGAAAATATTTCTTTTCGGAGAGATATAAAAGTTTTTTGCTTTACTTCATCTATTACAATAAAAATACCTGCTCCTATTTCATCTATAGCTCAAAGAACTTCATCTTGATTTTCTATTTTACAAGAAATATATTCTCCAGCTTGAAGCAGAGTTTTAAGAAGTTCTTTTTTTTGATTATTCATTTATATAAATATATGTCAATAAGTCTTTGATTGCATTCTAATACTTTTATCGTACAATCAAAATGATTTTATATTAAAAAACTTCCTTCTTCTTATGAAAGATATTTTTCACAGCTATCATACCCATAAGATTCTTCTCAATGCAGGGATACTCAGTATCAGTGTACTGCTTGCTCTGAGTATAAATATGCTTTTTATCGGAGATGATCAAATACATATGTTTAAAGCAAATGTTCTTGAAGCACCTGTCACCGAAACTCAAACTTCTGATTTTGTCTCGGAAGTACACGATGGAAAAATAGTATTCAAAAATACAAAAGAAATCCAAGATATGAAACTCTTTTCCTTTTCTCTTGCCTATGATCCGACTATATTAACTTTCGGAGAATCTTTAAGCTCTCTTTCTGGATCTACGGTTTCAAAAATAGAAAATGAAGCTGGATTTACAAACTATATTATATCTTTTGATGCTCCTGTGAGCCTTGAAAAAAATACTGAAATACTCAAAACTGATGTTCAAAAACTTCAAGAAAAAACAGCAATAATAAATGTTTTACAGACTAATTTTCAAGATAGTAATAGTGAAACTTTTATGCTTTCGAGTAGTAAAAATATTTTTTAGTTTCTATGCTCTACGATACTCATTGCCACCCCTATCTTGCAAAAGAAAAAACTCAAGAAAACATTCTTGAGAATTTTTTTTATAATTCTGAAAATAGACTTAATGCTATTTCTGTAGATCTTGAAAGTTCAAAAATAAATATAGCACTCGCAAAAAAACAATCTTGAGTATCTGCAGTGATAGGGATTCATCCGACTCACACTCTTGCATATAAAAATACTTTGCCAGAAGTGATACAAGAACTAGAATCTCTCTACCAAGATAACTCAGAGTTTATCCTTGCAATATGAGAAACAGGGCTTGATTACCATTGGCTTTCACAACTTTCAGAAACATCTGGACTCGACGAATCTGAAATTATAAAAATTCAAAAAACTTTCTTTCAAACACATATTTGTCTTGCAAAAAAATATAGTCTTCCCCTCGTGATACATAATCGATCTGCAAAAGATGATATTTTTAAAATCTTACAAGAAGAGGATTTTAAAAACTTTGTATTTCACTGTTATAGTGAAGACTGGAGTTTTGCTCAAAAACTTATCTCTTTTGCTCCTGACTGTGTTTTGGGTTTTGGAGGAGTCAGCACTTTCAAATCTGCTACAAATGTTCAAGAAACTATAAAAAACATAGACCTTAAACATATTGTCATAGAAACCGATAGTCCCTATCTTACTCCGAGTCCATTACGAGGGAAAGAAGAAAATGAACCTCTTTTTAGTAAATATGTACTGCAAAAGATACAAAATCTTCGTAGCGAGAAAGCAGAAGATATCGAACGAGAAATTTATAAGAATAGTATACAATTCTTTTGAATAAAAAATATTGACTAATTACTAAATAATTTTATTATAAATCAAAAATTATCATAAAATTATGCCTTTAGATATTTCTCAACTAAGTATTCCTGAAGTTTCGTGAATACACAAAAAGCATTCGCCTGCAGCACTGAAAGAAGCCAGAAGTATAGAGGCTGATTTTGATATATCTCGTTTTACGGGAAGAACTCTCGTCGAATGAATCACCATTGATTCTCTTTCTTCTCCTGATCTGGATGATGGTATTTGGTGTGAAAAGCTTCCAAATGGGAAATGATATCTCCTAAAAGTAAGTATTGCAAGTCCTACGGAGATTATTCCTGAAAATGGGGCAATAGAAAAAGAAATTTTTCAACGAGCTACGAGTGTATATTTTGGAGATGCTCATATCTATCATATGATTCCTAATATAATCTCAACAGGAATAGCC
>JAYTJZ010000015.1:0-5832 GCA_043730605.1 Candidatus Altimarinota bacterium | reverse complement strand
CTCTCGCACGAAGAACTCATACTTAATAGCTCAAACTCAGAGTATATCTCAGCAAGAGAAAGTTACCTTGGAATCAAAAACTTCACAAAATCCAATGAGAATATCCGAGTCATAAAAAAGCTCCTTCCAGACGGAATAGAAGTACTGGAAGTATTTCCAGATCGAGCAGGAGAGACGATACTTACAGTCTATGATAACCAAGATAATGTAGATACGGTGAGAGTGATAGTAGGGGGAAGTAATGGAGGAGGAACAAGTACGGGGACGGGAAGTACAGGGAGTGGGGTAATAATACCACCAACTTCGGATGCAGACCTTCTAGAAATAGAAGAGTTCATCAATGGACTTCTTACGGAAATGGGAGTGCAGAGTGTATGAAATAGTGATGGAGTAGAGATAAATGAAGCACTCATAGGGTTTTATTTTTATTGGAAGAGAGAACGATTAATGACAAAATATGAATGAACGAATACTTATAGTCCATTTCGAAGATTTCAAAATTCTCTTACTCAGGCACAGACAACAACTCTCAATATAAGTACTACAAGAATAGAAAATCTCAAACAACAAACAAAATACCAAACAGGAATATGGAAAGAAATTCTTGCACTTATAGATATAAGTATAAAATATGAACTAGAATCAAGAGATACAGTAGTTCAAATGGATGAAGCAGAAGCACAAGCAGACTTGATTCTGTATTACTGAGAGATATGATTAGATATAAGTGGGTTTCAGTCTATTTGAGGATGAATAGGAAGTGTTGCAACGTATTGGGTAGGATATATAAATAATGATACATATCTTGAAGCAGAAGCACAAGCTCATTTACAGGAAGACTTAGTTCTTATAGTTCAAGAATTAAATCCAAGTAAGAAGTTTAAGAAGTTACAAGCTTTAGGAGAAACTATATCAAAAATTAATAAAATCTTATTTAAAATTAAAAAGACTCAATTAGATGGAATTATAATTTTTACATCTGATAAAATAGGAGATCCTCTATATTCTTGAAGTAACTGAAAGTGGGTAAAGAAAGCTTATTATGATACAGAAGTATGAAAAGATTTTCATTGGATGGAAAAAATAGACAATGTAGGAGGTTCTCCAATATGAACAAGAACTCAAATTAAAGTTAAATAATAAACATTATGAAAGTTAAATTTATTAATAAAGAAGAATACTTAGGATTAGAGTACTGACAAGAGTATGATGTATTTGCTATATTAATAGGAAAATCTTCTTTTATAAATAAAGAAAGTGAAGAACAATGGCAAAGATTTTATATAAAAGCAAAATGACCAAAATATATATATCCTTATAATATGGATGATTTTAAGATTATAGAGTCTAATTTGCCTCAAAATTGGATATTTTGACTTACTCAACTATGAGATTATTACTTATGACCAAAAGAAGTTTTTTTAATAGAAGATTTTTGGGATAGATACTATAATGATGACGAAAAATGTTTTAAAATAATAAATTGTCTAATCTAATAAATAGATAATCTTTTAAAAATATTTTTAAAGTATTTTTTTCACTATTTAAAGTAAGCCATATTTCTAAATAAATCTTTCACTTACAAAAATAAGAGAAAGAAGTCACAAACTTCATCCTCTTATTATTTTTTCAAAAAAAAATTGAATTAATGTAATGTATGATTTAGAATGAAATTTTATAAGCTGATGGTATCTTTGACAGTCTCAAATAGACAATTTATATCGTAATGGTAATATTCAATAATGAAAAAACATAATATAGAGCTCACAGGTGATGAGTTATTAGTTTTATCACACCTAGTTTATAAAATAAATACTTCCAAAGTTCTTGATGACTTTTTTGAAGATCAGGCAGAACAAAGGATTTTATGGACACTTGAGAATATTTTAGAAAAAAATACTTCAAATATTTTCTCATGAAATTATCTTGAAGAAGTTAAAAAAGCTAGAGACAACGTTAGAGATAAAGAATAAAAATTGAAAATGAAAAATAGTGAAAACTTTGTATGTAGAATATGTGGATATGAAGATAGCGAACCTTTTTGGTTACAATCAGGAGGATCAAATTTTCAGATTTGTTCTTGCTGTTGAGCAGAATCTTGATATCAAGATATTCAAAAATCATCTGTTAAAAATTATCGAAAAAAATGGTTAAATAATCAAATAAAATGGTTTGATGAAACTAAAAGACCTAAAGATTGGGATTTAATAAAACAAATAAAAAATATTCCTGATAAATATATATAATTTAAAAAAATAAATTAAGTTTTTTCTTAATTGATAAAATATAAATAGGTTCATATTATAAGAGAAAGAAGTCACAAACTTCTTTCTCTTATTTTTTTGAAAAAAAAATTTGAATTAATTCAAATTTTTATACTATATATTTCACTAATTTTTTAATCATATTTTAAAAAGATGATAGAAGAACCTGAGCCTCCCGTCTGTATCCATGTTTTAGACGAAAAAGAAGTACCAGAGTTTTATGAAACGATAGCACCACAATTTCAAAAAAATGGGGGTCGTTTGAGAAATAGGGAAATAGAAGAAATATATCAAACGATACAAGAGTATTTCACGGTGAAAATAAACGGCATCATAGGTGGATGTTTGCAACTTCGAGAGTCCGAGGATGAAGAAAGATACTTAGAGCTTGGAGCATTTCTGGTATGTGCTGAAAACTCAGCGGATCGTCGAGCCATACGAAATAGTATCATCGAGTATGCTTGCGAAGAAGCAAAACAGAGAGTACTCACTCTCATCTCCCTCACCATACATCCCAGTCTCACACATCTTTATGAAAAAAAAGGAGCAGTTCAGGAGAAATGAGTATTTCCGAGAAGAGAAGCGCTCTCTCCATGAGTTCCACTCTATATTTTTGATGAAGAAAGAAAATAAGCTTTAGCCAATAAAATGGCTATGTAAGAGCTGTTGTGCTTTTTGTGCTGTTTCTTTATTTTCAAAGACGAGAGAAACTTCTCGAGGATCTGCTCCGATGATTTCTCCTGCTATTTCTCTCAGTCCAGCTGCTTCTAAGAGTTGAACGGCTTCTTGAAAAACCGTATTACTATTGGTGATGTTTTGTCCCATCAGATACACGATATGTCGACCTTCATCAGGATTTCGTATTCCATAAGTTCTTCCATCATACTCTTCACTATAGTTTCTTCCTAGTACGAGCTGTACTCCCTCTGCTTGAGGATCTCAGAGCGTATCTATGATAGCGATATCACTCATATCGGTAGGATTTCCTACATACAGAGGGATATTAGATTTTTGAATATCTTCGCTCAGTGCATAGAGATTGATAAGTCCTGCTCCTGCACCTCGATGGGAAATAGCTCTTCTGGTGAGTTCATAGTTCAAAGCATTTACACTTTTTGCTTCACTTTTTTCTCTTAAAACTCGAGGATCAGTTGATTTAAACCCATACATTTTTTGGATATAAAAAATAACTTCATCAAAGTTTCATAGTTCATGGAGTGCGACAGCACAACGTTCTCCGGTGAAGTCGGTATATCCTCGACCAAGTCGTTTTAAAATTCCTCCTTGGATTCCTCAGATATATCCTGGGACTATAGGAAGAGCAAGAGGATTTTGTTTCCAGATATCTCCAAACTTTTCTTGGAGCAGGAGTTTTATCTTTCCTGGAAGTTCGGATGCAGCGATATCTTTTTCGTGAGCGATATCGATATATACTGCGGGTATATCTTGAGACTGGAGATATTTCACGAGTACTTTTGCAGCGATAACTTCTCCCAGAGAAAGCAGAGAAAATACTTTTTCTCCAACTCACACTTGATAATCAGTACTTTCAAGGCACGCTTCAAGCGAAGTATTTTTGAGTTGTTCTTGATATTCTCCAAAGAGATTTCTCGTATATCATATGAGTTCTTGTTGGAGTGCTCAAGGACTCTCACGGAGTATATCTGCGAGTAAGTCACTATGAAATACTTCTATTTCTTGAAGTATTTCTGAAATATTTTTCATATCTTGGGATATCCCAGCTTCTATGAGCTTACTGGTTGTATTGAAGTCAGCACTGCTACTTCGAAACGCTGATACAGCCATCGTTTGAGTCACTCCGTGTCCTGCAAGTATTCTAAGAACTTCAGCATTTGCAGCAAGTAGGGCCATATTGTCTCCTCCGAGTTTATGAGCAACCGCAGGATTTTTTGAGGTATCCAAAATATTTTCGAGTCCTGTATGAGCGAGTGAAAGAGTATCGTGCATAGATATATGAAAAAAAATATTTTCATATATCATAAATACTATAGTACATCTGTCAAAAAATAGTTCTAATTATCCAGACAAATCGTAAATACCCAATGATAATTGATCCCTGGATTTCCTATTTTATAGATCACTCACCCTATTTTGACACCATTTACGTTAAATATTTTGAAATAGTATTCGACAGCATCAAGGTTTATAAACTCATTTGTCAGAGTCATATTGTTAGTATTTTCGGTATACGGAAGAGATATCGTAGTACTATTAAAAATATTAGAATTTACTCAAAGAATCGAGTATCCTGCAGGGCAATTTGCAGGAATAGGCTGTATCGGAGAACGAGAATGCACTGCCACAACTCTGATAGGAACGAAGTTTCCTCCTCCAGTATCAAAGACTCAATCATTTTCAAAATAATCATCTACGATAGTGACTACTGGATTTCCATCTGCTCCTGTTGTTCCTCCTGTCGTTCCCCCATTGGTCTCACCTCAACTACTACTCGAGCTTGAAGAAGGTGCTCCACTCGAAGAAGTAGAAGAAGTCGAACTCGTAGAGCTTGAATCCTCAGGAACTCAGCTGGAACTTGCAGAGGTAGAGGAAGTCGAAGTTGAACTCGTTGTCGTTCCTCCAGAAGTAGAAGAAGCAGAAGTAGAGCTGGTAGAAGTGCTAGAAGTCGAAGTAGAGCTCGTGGTAGTTCCACCAGAAGTAGAAGTTGAGCTAGTAGTGGTTCCTCCACTCGTGGATGTTGAGCTTGTCGTTCCACCACTTGTTGAAGTAGAACTGGTTGTTGTTCCACCAGAAGTGGAAGAAGCTGATGTTGAGCTTGTTGAACTGGTCGTCGTTCCACCACTGGTAGAAGTTGAACTGGTCGTTGTTCCACCAGAAGTGGAAGAAGCTGATGTTGAGCTCGTTGAACTTGTAGTTGTTCCACCACTCGTCGAAGTTGAACTCGTCGTTGTTCCACCACTGGTAGAAGCTGAAGTAGAGGAAGTCGAAGAAAGAGGGATTCAGCTGGAACTCGCTGAGGTTGAGCTCGTAGAAGTACTTCCAGAACTTATGATAACAGGAGGTACTCAAGACGAAGAAGGGAGAGGAGTTGAAGTTTGAGGAGGAACAGTTTGAGGAGTTACTGGTGAAACAGGAGGAGAAGGTATGACAGGAGTTTGAGGAATAATAGGACGTACCGTTTCAACGGGAAGAGCAATCGGAAGTGCTTCGATTTCATCTCCAGCAGGAGGAAGTACTGCTTCAGGAAGTGAGGTTGGAGCAGGAATTTCTGAAACTGCTTCAGGAGAAATTGGAGTATCAGAAGAAGACGAAGAAGCTGGAACAGGAGTTTCAGTTGGACTCTCTCCTGTAAATATCGATACAATTCTTGAAAATATTCCTGGTTTTTTTGCTTCTTCAGCAGGAGCAGGAGATCCATTTGGAGTTTCGTTTGTTGCTGGTATTTCTTCTGAATTGAGATTTCCATTTTCCGTTTCTACAGTATCTGGAGTTGGAGGAGTTTCTCCATCAACTCATGGAGTTTCGTTCGTATTTTCTGTAGGAAGAGTTTCTCATGAGAGAGTTTCGCTTATTTCTGTGAGAGGAGAAG
>JAYTJZ010000014.1:0-5909 GCA_043730605.1 Candidatus Altimarinota bacterium | reverse complement strand
ATGAGGTGATCATCGACTACGACTGCAAAATGATAGGTCGGAAAGCCATCTGTTTTTATCAAAACTTGATCATCTACATCTTTACTGGGGACGCTTATTTTTCCTCGAATCGTATCTACAAAAGAGATATCTCTATTTTCTGGAACTTTCATACGGATGACAAATGGAAGCTTATTATCAAGATTTTTTTGAATTTCTTCTGGAGTCAGAAATCTACATTTTTTATCATACTTTGTCGGAAGTCCGAGCTCTTCTTGCTGCGTTCTGAGAGCATCGAGTCGCTCTGAACTACAAAAGCAATGATATGCATGTTCTGATTCAAGGAGTTCTTTGATATACACTTGATAGATATTAAGTCTCTCTGACTGCAAGTATGGACCTTTTTCTCCAGGATTATTTGGTCCTTCGTCTGGTATAAGCCCTACACTTGCGAAAGCTTGAATGAGGTTTTCTATACTTCCCTCTACATAACGTGTTCTATCCGTATCTTCGATACGAAGCAAAAACTTTCCATTATGCTGTTTTGCGTACAGGTAGTTATAGAGAGCTGTTCTCAGTCCTCCGATATGGAGGTATCCTGTAGGACTTGGTGCCATTCGTGTTACGATCGTCATAGTTTCAAGTTAAAAGTATTTTTTCTAGTATAAAAAAATATTTCACTTTTTCAAGCCTTATCATAAAAATATTCTCTCTCTTTATTTTTTTCAAAATATATAACTACTTTATAAATTAATGTCAATCTTATTTTTCCGATGAGATAGAATTTTTGAAAAGATTGTGATATACTAAGTTTATATTATTCTTAATCTCCCCCAAGCTATGCCAAAACAAATCACTTCGCTCAAAAAACAAAAAGTTATTACTTCTACGCTTATTCCTACGGTTATCGATAAAGTAGCAGGGCAAGAGCGTGCGTATGATATCTACTCTCGACTCTTAGAGGATCGCGTTATATTTCTTGGAGATGCTATCGATAGTATGGTCGCAAATACCGTTATAGCGCAGCTTCTTTTTCTGGAAAAAGCAGATGCAAAAGCTCCAATTACTCTCTATGTAAATTCTCCAGGAGGACACGTCACTGCAGGACTTGCCATCTATGACACGATGCAATATATCAAATGTCCGGTTCATACGGTTGCGATGGGACTTGCTGCGAGTATGGGATCTATCATCCTTGCAGGAGGAGAAGCAGGAAAACGTTTTTCTCTTCCACACGCAGAGATCATGATACACCAACCTCTTGGTGGAGCAGAAGGTCAAGCAACCGATATCATGCTTGCTGCAAAACATATCGAAAAAACAGGGAAAATCCTCTATAAAATCCTCGCAAAACATACAGGACAAACTCTCGAACAAATCGAAAAAGACTGTGATAGAGATAATTTTATGACTGCAGAAGATGCTCTCAAATATGGACTCATCGATAAAATCATCAAGAATGATAAATAAAAATAAAAAACGAGTCTCAAAAGACTCGTTTTTTTTATTCCTCATCTGAATCTTCTCCTTTTATAAAAAAGGAGAAGGGTTACAAAACCTCTGTAGCCCCTTGCCCTTGAAAAGGGAAAATAGGATTTCGGCCTTTAGGTCATCCCGTTAGGGGCATGAAAGGGTTTTGTCTTATGCATATTTCTCTAAAAGTTGATGTATCTCAAATGTTCCCTGAAGAGCTCTATAAAAAGTTTCTACTTTTGGAGTCCCAGATCCGAGGATGAGTTCTATATTTACTCACTCACAGAGTTTTTCTGCTACTTCTCAAGCATTATAGCGAGGAGCAGAGTCTGAGATATAGCTCTCATCATGCTGCTCGTCTATGATGATACTTGCAAGATTATTGTAGGGGTAAAATAAAGCACTGCGTGTTCCGATAATAATCTTTGCAGAATTATTTTGGATATCCATCCAGTACTGCGTTTTTTTTGCCTGAGGTACGGCAGAGTGAAGGATGAGTACCTCCTCTCAAAATACTTCTTTGACTCGTTCCCCTATTTGGCTTGTTAAAATAATTTCTGGGATTAAGAGAAGAGTTTGTTTTCCAAGTTTGAGGTTTCTCTCAATAATTTTGATATAGATTTGTGTTTTCCCACTTCCCGTCACTCCATAGATGAGATGTTTTTTGAGTTTGGAAGATTCTATTTTTTGAAAAATATTTTCCTGTATCGGTGAAAGAGAGTCATATTTCTCAGTATACGTATATGTTTTTTCTTTGAGTTTATGTAAAGTATCTTTTTCTATTTTCTCGAGAAGATTTCTTGGAAAAAATAATCCAAGTGCGTTATGAATCGGAGTGATATAATACTGTGAAATCCATATCAAAAGCTTGATTTGATGACCTGAAAGAAATATTTTTGTAGAAATAAGTTTCGTGATTTCTTTGATATCTTGTATCGCAAAACTCAGTGTATTTTCTGAAACTTCTTCTATGAGAAGCCCCAACTCAGATCACGTTCGTAGCGGAATCTCGACTATCATACCAGAGAGGAGTTCTCAGTTCAAAAAGTCTGGAACTTTATAAACGAGTCCATACATATCGAAACTTCGAGAAAATGGAATCACTCGGTAATACATGAAAAAAAATTAGAGGATGTCTATTTTTTGAAACCCAAGTCCAAGGATATCTCCAGCTTGCAATAAAAATACTTGATTATCCGTATTTCGTAAAGTATTTTGAGAAACGCTTGTTTTTGCATTTATTTTGAGTGTATCTCCCTGGAGAGAAATATCTGATCCTCGAAGACTCATCGTCACGGCAGCTTTTGCCCCCTGAGTCTTTACTTGTCCGATAAATGCCTCAATATCAAAACCTGAAGATACTTGAGAGGAAGATATTTTTTGAGGAGTTTCAAAACTTGGACTTGGAGCAAAGATATCTTGAACAGCAGAGAGAAGTGGGTCAGAGATTTGAGCTGATCATTCTCACACAACACCTCACTCTTGAATTCCTGCTCACGCAAAACCTCACTTTTGAATTCTCTCTCCTCAAGGAGAAAGAAGCTGCATCTCTCTTGCAGCTTGTTCCCTCTCCTTGAGGAGAGGGTTAGGGTGAGGTTTTGTGAGGAGATTATCAGGTTGAGTATATTGTTGTTTTTCTCCTGCGAGTATCTTCAAGAGTCAGATTTTAAGAGTCATCGTTTCATCGAAACTATTTTTTGTTTTCATCAGGGCTTCTTGAAGTGCTTCTAAAACTTCAAGAAAGTTTTGGATAGGTTTTCCTGTTTGAAGGTCTTTTTGTGCTGCTGAGAGTATATCTGCAAGTATTTCCTTCAGAAAGTTTTTTAAGTTCTTTCCTTGCTCTGCAAATATTTCAAAATCTTGTAAAAGTGAACTATCTTTTGCTAATAGTTTTTTTTGAAACGCTTGTTTTTCATCCTCACTTCCGACTCACAGAGTTTTTGAGATATACTCAAAAGAAATAGTTTTATCTTGGACCAGTTGTTCAAAAAGCGAGATAGCGTTTCGAAGTCCCCCTTCTGCGTGCTTCACGATATAGTCATAACTTTTTTCATCCATTGCAATCCCCTCTTCTCCTGCAATATACTGAAGTCTTTCTCGGATATCAGTTTCTGTAATACTTCGAAAATCATAGCGCTGACAACGAGAAAGTATCGTTTCTGGAACTTTTTGGATTTCCGTCGTAGCAAGAATAAACTTCACATGTTTTGGTGGTTCTTCTAAGATTTTGAGAAGTGCATTAAACGCACCCTTTGAAAGCATATGTACTTCATCGATGATATAGATTTTGTACTTCGTTTGCGTAGGTTGAAACTGTGCTTTTTCGATGATTTCACGGATATTATCCACTCCTGTGTAGCTGGCTGCATCTATCTCGATGATATCTATCAAACGATTTTGCTGAAAACTCTGACATATTGTACACTTTCAGCAAGGAGAATTTAAATCTTTTATATTAATATCTAGGGATTTATCATGGAAAAAATAATCTATATGTATAAAATCAAAGAAATTATCTCTGGTAATTCTTATATCCGAGTATTTTTGATAAAAAAAGTCAGAAACTTCTTTCAAAATTGGATAAAACTTTTCAGATTCAGGAGTAAATTTTAATATTTCACTCAAAAAAACTGTGCAGTCATATTTGTGATTAACTAATATTTCTTTGAATTCATCATATCATTTATAGTAAAGTGTCCTATCATTTAAATAAAACTTTTTATCAGCAAAAAAACAATTTACAGCTTTTGCGAAAATTCTCGCTGTAGAGGTCTTCCCTGTTCCTCGAGGTCAGGTAAAAAGATAGGCTCAGACTGTTTTATCTTGCTCGACTGCTTTTTGCAACGTATCCTTGATAAAGCCTTGCCCCACAAGGCTTGCAAAATCTTTCGGTCTATAGGTGAGATAGAGTGCCATTATTTTTTATTTTCGATTAATAATTACCTCTGAAATTTCCATATTTTTTGGAAGTTGGTATATCTGTAAAATAAACTTCGCAATATCATCTGATGACATAAATCATGCCCCTATATCTTTTCCTGAAAGTTCTTTTATATTTCCTCTTCTTCTATCATTTCCAGCTGTATCGATTCAACCTGGATGTACTCCAATAACTCTACAAGGAGTTCCTTTTAGTTCGAGTTGAAGATTTTCAGTCCAGCCTCTTAGAGCCCATTTAGAAGTCCCGTACACAGAAAAAAAACTATAGGGTTTAAATCCAATAGTAGCTCAAATATTGATAATATCTGCTTTGTTATGTTTTATTATTTCAAAAAGTTTACTCGTCATCACGATAGGAGCGATGACATTGAGTTGAAAAGTTTTTTGTGTTTTTTGCCATTCCAGTGCATCTATCGCTTCTCAAAAACCATCTCCAGCACAGTGAATCATGCATTCAAAATCACTATGATTTTTTCATATATTTTCACAAGCATTTTCTACAGAGTTCTCATCTGTAAGGTCTGTTTGTATCCAATCGATAAAATCAGCTCATTGAGTACGAGAAAGTCCTATAATTTTGTATCAAGCATCAAAAAATACTTGAGCCAAAGATTTTCACAGTCCTGATGATATTCAGGTAATTATTACTTTTTTCATATTTATTTTATTACAGTATTATCATCGATATCTTTGAGCATTTGCTCTACTATGGTTCGTTCGTGCCAGTCTACTGGACCTTCATTGGTCATGAGCATATGTTCATCTCCTTTCCCCGCGATGAGGATGAGGTCTCATTTTTTTGCCATAAGAAGTGCCGTGCGTATCGCTTCCCGTCGATCTGCGATGATCCAAAAATTTTCTCCTTGTTTTCGATCAATTCCTGGAAGAATATCTTTAATAATTTTTTGTGTATTTTCGGTATAGTCATCATCTTGAGTCACAATCACCACATCTGAAAGTCGTGAAACAACTTGCCCCATAATAGGACGTTTCGTCGTATCTCTATCTCAGGTTGCTCAAAATACTGTAATAATTCTTCATCGAGCTTTCATTTCTCAGAGCGTATCAAGGACATTTTCGAGAGCGTCTGCCGTATGAGCATAGTCGATAAATATAGAAAATCCATCGCTTGATTTTACTTCTTCCATACGACCTGGTATCGTTTGTACTTCTGCGATGATTTTTGCCATTGTATCTCGATCAAGCCCTAAAGCAGAAAATACTCCGATAGCAGCAAGAATATTTGAAATATTGAAATTTCCTCGAAGTTTCGACTTGATAGTCATATTTTTTCATGGCATCACAACCTTGAAATTCATCGTATCACGAGTATGTACTACTTCTTCTGCTCGGATATTTGCTTCATACGAAAATCCATAGGTATAGAGCGAATCATACGTTTCTGCAAGAAATCTCTCTTTATATGCACTTTCCATATTGATAACCCCTGTTTTTTTTATTCCTGGTTTTCGCTTATAGTACATAAGTTTTCGGAAAATCTTGAGTTTCGTATTGAC
>JAYTJZ010000013.1:0-2155 GCA_043730605.1 Candidatus Altimarinota bacterium | reverse complement strand
AAAATAGTATATGAGCTGTATAACTGGTACTATGATGCTTGGGTTATAACAGATTCTGCTATTTATGATATAGAATGGTCTCTTTTAAAGACACGAGTTGAGAGTATTCATCTTGATAGCATCGAAGGAATAGAAGTAGATAAGCATCGTATTTGGGATAGTATTTTCAATAAATGAGATATCACCATCCAAAAGTTCGGAGATGAAGAAGTTTCTATTTATAATGTTTTTGCTCCTTATAAATGTGCTGAAATCATAGAACAATTTATCCAACACGAAGAACATGAAGAAGAAGTAGATAGGTTTGATATGATTATGGATGCACTTTCTGGTGTTGTACGAGAACATCTCGAAAGAAATGGAACAGCTGAAACAAAACACCTCACTTCTACAAATGAAGATGAGGAAACACAAGAAGAAAATGAAATAGATGATTTTACAATAGACATGCGACATGAAACACATAGATAATATTTTGAGTTCCCTGCCTCATAGTGCTGGTATTTACCAGTTTTTTGATATTGGAAAAAATATCATCTATGTAGGAAAGTCAAAAAATCTAAAATCTCGTGTAAATAGTTACTTTAATGGAACTTCCAAACTTAATTTTGCGAAAAAACTTATGGTGGGAAAAGTCGCACATATCGAGTATATCGTAACCAATAACGAAACTGAGAGCTTAATACTCGAAAATACCCTCATAAAAAAACATCAACCTCGCTACAATATCCTTCTCAAAGATGATAAAAACTTTTTGTATATCAAGATTACCAAAGAAGATTTTCCTCAGGTCATCAAAACTCGTATCGCTCCGAGTCAGAAAAAATATAACGATGGGAAATATTTTTGACCCTATATTTCAGGATATTATGTATTTGAAATCCTTAAAGTTCTCAAAAAGATATTTTGATATGGAGTGGGAAATCATCATTTTTTTAAGAAAAAATGAGCCTATACACTCGATACATATATCTTCAAAGGAAATATAGATGCGAGCGAAAACGAACAAAAAAGAGTCTATTACGAAAAAATAGAACAGATACAGAGTTTTTTAAGCTGAGATACACAGGAAGTAAAAAATATACTCAAAAAAGAAATGCTCTTACTTGCTACGAAACAGCTTTTTGAAGAAGCTCAGAAACGGAAGCTTTCTTTGGAAGCATTAGAGAGTCTTGAAACCCTTCAAGTGGTTCGAGATGGAGTCAAAGGAAATTATTTTGCGATACAACTTCTGGAGAAATATGAACATATCTATATCTGAGTCATAGAAATACTCGAAGGGAAAATCGTAAATTTTGAAAACTATGAGATAGAAAATATTTTAGAAGAAGAAAATTCTGTAATACTCCAAAATTTTGTAGAACAAAAATGGATAGAACAGGGACTCAGTAAAAAATATATTTTTTTACTTCCTCAACTCCTCGACATAGAAAGTACTATTTCTCTTTCTCAAGAATCTCCTCAAATAGGTCCAAAGTTTGAACTCCTCAAACTCTGTTATAAAAATCTTTATGAGTACGCACATAAAAAATATCTCGCAAGTCTTTCTACGAAAAGCTTCAGTAAAAAAACGATGCAAAATATCTTAGACCTTCTCTGATATAGCACTCTCAATCCTGATATCATTTTTGAATGCAACGATATCTCTCATCTGTCTGGAACTCATACCGTAGCCAGTCGAAGTATCATAGAAAATGGGAAAAAAAATCCAAGGAAATATAAAAAATTCCGAATCAAAAATCTCGATCAATGAAAAATAGATGATTTTGACTCGATGCGAGAAATCATGACTCGGAGAATCGCTGAACTCCAAAAACTTGGAAATTTTCCTGACCTTATAGTTATAGATGGAGGAAAAGGACAACTCGGGGCTGTGATGGAGATATTTCATGCTTCAGACTTTGAAGGGAAAGAAAAGCTTCAAATCGTTTCGCTGGCAAAACGAGAAGAAGAGCTCTTTCTTCCAGGTCAATCTGAACCTATACTCTTGCAAAAAGACTCAGTAGAACTTCGGCTCATCCAAGCACTTCGAGATGAAGCACATAGATTTGCTATTAGTTTTAACCGTGATTCACGAAATAAAAGCCTCAAAAAAAATATCCTTGAGGCTATTCCTGGGATCGGTCCTGTAACTCGAAAAAAAATTCTCAAACTT
>JAYTJZ010000012.1:0-6020 GCA_043730605.1 Candidatus Altimarinota bacterium | reverse complement strand
TTATGAATATTATTTTTTATATTTTGCTTCCATTTCTCGATTTTTTTCTTGCCAGTATTCTATGAGTTTTTCTTTTTTAAACAACCACATATATCATAAAATACTCAAGATGATTCCTAACATCCCGTAGCCCATATATCGGATAATATTTTCATAATACTCTGCAAAAAAGATTCAAATCGTGATAAAGGTGATAGCCCAAAGAGAAGAAGCTATAATATTATATACCCAAAATTTAGTTTTGAGAAAACCCATACTTCCAGCGATAAAAGGAAGGAGAGCTCGTGCTTGAGGGTGAAACTTTGAAATAATAATCCCCCATGATCCCCAGGTATTGACTCATTTTTTGAGATACTTGAGTTCCGTTTGTTCTATTCCTATCCAGAGTCCATAGCTTTTAAAAAAACTTTCTCCATAATATTTTCAAAGATAGTATCCAAGAGCATTCGAAAGGACAGATCCTGCTATAGCTGATAATAGAACTCAAAAAAAGTTTGTGATACTGAGTCCTCCATAAAAACCTCCTACGGAAAGCAAGATAACCTGACCAGGGATAATCGTGCCAATAATAGGAAGTGATTCTGCAAGTGCTGAAAGAAAAGCAAGCATATAATTCCACTTTCCCAAGAGTTCTATTTGAGACTTTATCCACTCTATAACAGGGAGAAGGATATCAGGATAAAAAAATGAGAGTAGTAAAAAACCAAACATCAGGATAAGCAGTCCAAGTATAAAAAAATGAACGAACTTCCCAAGAATTTTCTTCATGATACATATTGAAATAATAATAAAATAAGTATAATCCTCCTGCTTCTTTTACAAGTTTATTTTGATTTTCCTGTATTTTCTATACACTTGGAAAATATTATTTTTTAGTTTACAAAAATATGTTACATGTTGTCAAAAATCGAATGTTATTTTTTGGTTTTTCTGGAATCCTTACTCTTTTTTCTCTTGGGATGATATTTTTTGGAAATCTCAACTTTGGGATAGATATGACAGGAGGGATACAAATGGAATTTTCTACTGGAAGCTGAGAAATAGTTATAGATGAGCTCAAGTCAGAAGCTCAAACAGTGGCAGATCATATAAATCTTCAAAAAGAAAATATTATAAATACGGTAAATATTTATAAAATATCGGGACAACAAAGTTTTGTGGTAGAGGCTGGAATCTCTAAAAACTATAGCGACGCTGAAGCTGAAACTTTTAAAATAGCTTACAGAGAACAACTCAGTGAAATGTATACAAAAAAATGAAATATTTCTCTTTCAAGTTATGTAAATATCGGAGCAAGTTTTGGGAAATATATACAAGATACGGCTCTTCTCACTCTTACTCTTGCTATTTTTGCTATAGGAATGTACCTCGTATATGCTTTTTCTGGAACGGTTTCAGGGATATCTTCTCTGAGTTTTGGCGCTATTACTATTATTACCCTGTTTCATGATATCATCGTTGCAGCAGGATTTTACATCTTAACGTCTTATTTTCTTCCTCAGTTCCAGATAGATACTTTTTTTATCACGGCACTTCTTACTATACTCGGGTATTCTATTAATGATACGATTGTTATATTTGATAGAATTCGCTCAAATCTTCAAGAATTTGCAGGAAAAGGAAAAAATTTAGAAGAAATTATCAATCAATCTATCACTGAAACGATGACACGAAGTATTTATACGTCCCTTACAGTAGTATTTGTACTTTTTTGTATTCTCGTTGTAGGACCTGAAAGTATTACTGGATTTACCCTTACGATGCTCTATGGAACTCTTATCGGAACATTCTCTTCTATATTTGTAGCATCTCCGCTTCTCTACGAATTTCATAAAAATACAGTCCTTACAGTATATAAAAAGAAAGAAGCACGAAGTAATGATGATAAAATGGTAGTATAAAAAATAGATCTTTTTTTATGACGACGGTTATAAAAATGATTCTTTCAGAATTGAAAGAACATGCAGGAACAAAACGATACTACTGAACTTTTGTTTTAGTAGTATTTATTTCTATTGTTGCGAGTCTAGAACCTTTATTTTTTGGAAAAATAATACAAAAACTTGAACTTTACTATAAGACAGGAATTTTTGATGTTCACTCATTGGTACTTATTACTGCTTTTTGGCTTATATTTGCAGTGATAACATCATTCGTAAAGTATTTTATATGGCAAAATCTTATTACGAAATCTCTTATTTTAGATTATACAGCCTCTATTAAAAAATACTGTGAAAAGACTCTTCAAATGTCTATGTCTTCCTATCTTTCAAAAAAGATAGGAAGTATCTATAAACTTATAGATAGGGGAACGGATAATAAACTTTTTTTTCTTTTTACCCTTTTTGAAGTCTATATATTTCAACTCGTAAGTATCCTAGTAGTTATTATTGTACTATTTTGTATGAGTATAAAAATGGCTTTTATTACTCTTTCCCTCCTTCCTGTAATGATATTTTTAGGATACTATCTTATCACCATTACCACTCCAAGACAAACTATACTTTCTAAAAAATGGGAGTCTATTTTTGATATAGTAGGAAATGCTATGTCAAACTTTAGTCTTTTCAAAACACTTACTCTTCAAAAAACATTTTTAAAGGAGATACATCATATATCAAATACGACATATATAGAACAAATGAAACTCAATAAATATTGGAATATTTCTGAAATTTATACTGCAAGTATTGTGATGTTGACTCGTATTTTCGTCTTAGCAACAGGAATTTTTTATATACAGAAAGGAGAACTTTCTTTGGCACAGCTTTTTGTTATATTTTCCTATGTTTGATGGATATATTTCCCACTCTGAACTTTATTTCGTCAGCTTCGCGAAAGTATACGGCAACTTACAGAAGTACAAAGACTTCGAGATGAAATCCTTTTTTCTGAAAAAGAAGAAGGAGAAGATACAGGAGAAAAAATACTTTCCCTGAGAGGAAATATACAGTTTCAAAATGTTTCTTTTTGATATTCACAAGAAAAGCCTATTTTAAAAAATATAGACTTTTCTATACAGGCAGGAGAAAAAATAGCTCTTGTAGGACATACAGGATCAGGAAAATCTACGATAGTGAGTCTTCTTTTGCGTTTTTGGGAACCTACACAATGAAGTATTTTGCTCGATGGTGAAAATATACAAGATATCAAAAAATCATCACTTCGAAGCCATATATGAGTGGTATCTCAAGATAATAGTTTATTTAATCTTTCTATCGAAGAAAATCTCAAATTTTCAAGTTCAAAAGCAACAAAAAAACAGATAGAAGAAGCTCTTAAAAATGCAGAAGCACATTTCGTATTTAATCTTCCTCAAGGCCTTCAAACAGTTATAGGGGAAAGAGGACTCAAACTTTCTGGTTGAGAAAAACAACGTATTTCTATTGCTCGTTTATTTCTCAAAAACCCTGAAATACTTATCCTCGATGAAGCTACTTCAGCTTTGGATAATACGACTGAGAAAAAGATAGAAAAAGCCCTCAAAAAACTCATGAGAGGAAAAACAAGTATCATCATAGCACATAGGCTTTCCACGATACAACATGTAGACAGAATATTTGTACTGGAACGTGGAAAAATAGTAGAAACCTGAAACTATGAAGAACTTATTGCAAAGAAATGAAAATTTTATACTTTAGCACATCCTGATAAACTTATTTTGTGATAGTATATTTTTTCATATACTCTTTTGAAACTTTATAGATAAAAACTCATGAAACATCTCGCAATAATCATGGACGGAAATCGTCGTTGGGCAAAAGCTCGATTCTTACCAGCACTTTTTGGTCATAAAGCAGGTTTTGATAATGTAAAAAAAATAACCGAACTCGCAAAAGATAAAGGAATAGAATATCTCACACTGTGGGCTCTATCTACTGAAAACCTTATAAAAAGAGAAGAAGATGAAGTCGCAGGCATCATAAAACTTATCCATTATGTTCCAAAACTTATTCCAGAATTTATGGAAAAATGAGTTCGGCTTCAAACAATAGGAGACATCGCAAGACTTCCAAAAGAAACACAAGATATTTTAGAAAAGTGTAGACAAGAAACTTCTCAAAATACAGGAATTATCTTAACCGTTGCTCTTGTATATGGAGGACAAGACGAGATAGTACGTGCTACCAAAAAGATTATTGCAGCAGGGATAGCCCCAGAAACACTCAACGAAGAAGAGTTTCGAAAATACCTCGATACTTCTGATCTTCCTCTTCCTGATGTGATTGTTCGTACGGGATGAGATATACGGCACTCGGGATTTCTTCTGTATGACTCTGCCTATAGTGAGTACTATTTCACTGAAAAAAAATGGCCTGAGTTTGATGAGGCAGAGCTTGATATAGTGATAGAGTTTTTTGAAAACTCTCAAAGAAATTTTTGAAAATAATATATAAAAACCCTAACCTGAATCCTTTCCCTTTTTAAGGGCAAGGGGGCTATAATTAACCTATCACATATGCAACTTCCAAACTGGTACAGTGAATACAAAAAATTTATAGAAAGCTCTATCGAAAAATATCTCGATACCTATCTTTCTATTCCGATGTCTGGTCCTCTTGAAAATTTCAAAGAAGTCGTGAAATACTCTTGTAGGTGAGGGAAAAAGCTTCGAGGAATCCTTGCCTTAGAGTTTTATCTCACTCTTTCAGGAAAAACATTTTCTGATATAAAACACGATGATGATATCATGAAACTCTGTATCGCGATAGAGATTATTCATGCTTTTTCTCTCGTGCATGACGATATGCCGTGTATGGATAATGATATTTTGCGAAGAGGTGAACTGACCGTTTGGAAAAAACACGGAGAATATAATGCTATCTTAGCAGGAGATATGCTCAATACTATAGGATTTGAAATCATTTCTGATATCAAAAACCCAAAGATTTCCCAAGATATTTCGAAACTTATTTCTCATGCGATTGGTTTTTATGGAATGGTTGGGGGACAAGTCGAAGATATGTATTTCGAAGAAAAGATAGCAGAGCTTGATGAGACTATTTTACGAGAACTTCACTATAAAAAAACAGGTCGACTCATAGAAGCTTCTATTTTGGGAGGGATTATACTTTCAGGAGAACGAGCGAATATCGATGTATTTAAAGATTTTGGAAGAAAGTTGGGACTTGCGTTTCAAGTAAAAGATGATTTACTGGATATCGAAGGAACTCCAGAAGAAACAGGGAAGAGTGTGGGAGGAGAAGAAAAAGGATTTGTGTACCTTATGGGAGCAGAAAAAACACGAGCTATCCTGCATGAAATCATCTCAGAGTGTAAGAAAATTTCTAAAAATCTTGGTTCAGAGAAGATAGACTTTATAGTAGATTATATAGAAAATAGGACAAAATAAGTATCTTTTCACTCATAAAATATGAAATCAAAAATTCAAAAAATACTTATAGAAATTCAAGAGAAAAAAAATGAACTTTTTGAAGAGTATGAAAAACTCAGAGAGAGATATGATTTTTCTTTTGAAAAAGGGAAAATCGTATTTTCACATAAAGCAAAACAATACCAAAAGCAATTCAAAACACCACTCAAAAAATATATTATTCCTAAAAGTTTACGACATTTTTTGTCTTTTCCTTTTATATATGGAATGGTTATACCAGGATTTTTTCTTGATATTACTCTTTTTCTCTATCAACAAACAGCTTTTCGACTCTATGGAATTCCTCTTGTATATCGATCTGACTATATAAATTTTGATAGAAAACATCTTAGCTACCTCAATATTATACAAAAGATTAACTGTTTGTACTGTTCTTATATGAACGGTCTTTTTTCTTATGCTGTAGAAATCTGAGGACGAACAGAAAAATACTGGTGTCCGATAAAAGCAGCTCGTAGAAAAAAATGAGGACATGATTGGGAAACTTATTTTGCTGATTATGGTGATCCTGAGGCTTTTAAAGAGATATTTAACTCAAACAAAGAGTTCTATGACAAAAAGAAAAAATAGAGCTTAGGCTCTATTTTTTTAATTGTTCTATCATACGTTGGAGAATACCATTGTC
>JAYTJZ010000011.1:0-19851 GCA_043730605.1 Candidatus Altimarinota bacterium | reverse complement strand
CCGTCGTCTTCCCCCTCTTCAAATTCTATCTCAGAGCATCCTGCTCTTGGTCCAGTACAGTCATCATCAAATACATCGATATCGACATCTATTTCTTGATCTACGGGAAGAGGAGTAATAGGTATATCTCCTACGATAATCGTAGAGTAGACCTGTCCTGTATTTCCACATCTATCTTTCACCGTCAAATAAACTCTCCATTCTCAAACTGAGAAAAGTTTTATGTTATCAAGGTATTTTCCATAGTGAAAAAACTCTTCTCCCGTAGTAGTATTATAAAGTCTCCAAGTATATCCACTTGGGTCTTCTATTCCCTCTGCACAAAAGCCTTCTACTTCTGGAGTAAAGTCATACGTATCTTCTGGGTCATCGAGTTTTGAAATCCGACAATTGATATCTCCTGGTTTACAAGATTTTTCCCAAATATCTATACTCAGTGCTATATTATTATCCTGTACTTGAGTACAACTGTTTGATTTGAGTGCAATATAGGACATACGCAGAAACTCTTCTTTCGTCACTGACTTTTTTGGATTTACAGCTCCAGAAGCATCAACCTCGAGAAGTTTCAGTGTTTCTTCTCTTCCTTCAGGAGTATATTGGGTGATTTGAAAACTCAGTGCTTTTTCTAAATATCCATAAAAAGTATAGGGATTTCCTTGCTCATCTTTTGGAGAAACATCGTTTCCAAGTTTTGAGGTAATACTTCCATTACGGATATTTTCTATTACCTTTTGATTGTCTTCGATGGTAAATATTTCTGAATTTCGCAACAGTACTGCAACAGCTTCTTCTAGATTTATTCGATTGAGAGGACAAAAAGGTCGCTCTCCAAACTTGTTTGTTCCATTTTCACAGCTTTGAGAAATATCATATCCTCGAACATAATTTTGTTTATCTGCTTCTGCAACACAGTAAAAATAAGGATTGGTATTATCAATATCAAAATAGATATCTGCGTTTGCATACTCTTGAAGAAACGAAAGTTCTGTATGTGGTTGGATGCATCTTTTACAAATAACTTCCATAGAAATCCCTACAAATTCATCCCGGTTGAGATACGCATTTGGAGAAAACTTTCCAGAAGTATCTGGAATTATCATCCCTCTATCGTAAAGTTCTTGAAGTTCATCTCGATACAGATAGTCTGCAGAAATATCAGAAAATATATCTTCTACAAGCACTTGCGCTGCTGAAGCACCCTGAAAAGAGAGGGAGAAAAAAGTAAGAAAAAGAAGAATATATTTCACGGTTTTTTGGGAAAATTTTAAAAGTATACTATGAGACATCCACAGTTGCATACATAACAATTCCTGCAGCAACTGAAACATTGAGTGACTCTTTCTTTCATAACATAGGTATCATAACGATTTCATCGGATTCATCAAGTATAGTTTTATTGACTCATAGGATTTCATTTCCTAATACAAAACATATGTTTTTGGGAGTATTTTGAAAGAGGATTTTATAGTCTTTACTTCTCGCATCAAGCTCGATACTATAGAGGGAAAATTCTTGTTTTTTTAAAAGAATTATTACTTCATCTGAAATGGAAAAATATTCCCAATCTATCGTATTTTCTGAACCGAGTGCTGTTTTTGAGATCTCAGATCGTGGAGGAATCGGAGTACAGCCTGTGAAGTATATTTTTTCAAAACCTGCTCCATCACAGTTTCGAAAAATAGCTCCAACATTTTGCATACTTCGAATATTATCAAGCAACAGAACCTTCATAAATAGAAACTAGAAAATAATACATATAGTGAGATTGTGTCGAAGTTTTATATGAAGTCAATCTTTGTATTTTTGAAAAAATATTTTCACCATATTTACAGCTGTTTTATAAGATAGGTCAAAGTATTTTTTGAGCTTGTACAAGGAAATCATTTAGTTTTTTCTGATAATACGGTATAATATAGGAAATATTCTTTTTATTGTATTCTTTACCTATGTACGAAACACTTGGACTTCTCATGTTTTTTTGAATCATAAGCTATCTTACTCTTCTTTTTTGGAGAAGAAAAATACACTATACACGTACTTTAGAGACTATTTTTTTACGAGTGATGCTTCCAAAGAAGAACTCTGACTCTGATAGTAAAAAAGAAACAACGAAAGATTTCAAAGAAATGGTTTCTCTTATGGAACAACTGCTTGCTTCGCTCAAAAGTACCTATTCTCAAAAAATACTCAAAAAAATACTCGGACAAGATATTCTCACTCTAGAGTATGTAGCTCATAAAAGTGAAATATACTTTTATGTTACCTGTAGTCGACACTATAAAAAACTCATCGAAAAACAAATCAATGGATTTTATATGGATGCTATCATCGAAGAAACAAAGGAATGTAATATCTTTGAAGGGAGAAAATATTATGCTACTGCGTACGTAAATACAAAAAAGCCTTTTTACTATCCTATCAAAACCTACCAAAAACTTGAGTCTGACCCGATAAATAATATCTCAAATGCTTTTTCAAAACTCGAAGAAGATCAATCTGCTGCAATACAAATCATGTTGAAACCCGTAGACGATGATTGGCAAGGAAAGTGTTCTACGATGTCGAGTAAGATGATGCACGGAAAGCATGCTCATTTTACCCTCAATCCTCTCAAGATACTTGTTGGGATTTTTGAAATGTTTTTTCAAAAAAACGATGAGGAAAAAAACTCACAGGAAAACTCAAATAGTGCTCTGACACAAGAACGAGCAAAAACAGTTGATGAAAAAGGGGATAAAACATGATATCAAGCAGTAATTCGTATAGTTACCAGTAGTAACTCTCTTTCGGATAGTGAAACGGAACTCAAAAATATACTCAGTAGTTTTACTCAGTTTTCCTATCCTGACTTCAATAAATTTACTTACACGATACATCACTCACAAAAAGCTCTTATAAAAAACTATATTTATAGAAATTTTACTCGTCCTTTTTGGCTCAAAAAAATGATTCTTAATACCGAAGAAATTGCTTCTCTTTTTCACTTTCCACATATACGATATAACGAGACTCCTGAAATAAAATGGCAGAACTTCAAAGTCGTAAAAGCTCCTCATGATATTCCGAAAGAAGGACTTCTGCTTGGAGAAAATATTCATCGAGGGATGAGAAAAGAAATACGTATTAAAACTGAAGATCGTTTTCGACATTTTTATGTTATCGGGCAAACGGGAACGTGAAAATCTTCTATCCTCCAAGCAATGGCTCGACAAGATTTTATCAATGGAGAATGACTCGCTATCATGGATCCTCATGGAGATCTCGTAAAAGATTTACTTCCTTTTATCCCACGAGAACGAGCCGATGATGTCATCGTCTTTGATCCCTCTGATGAATCTCGACCAATAGGACTCAATCTCCTCGAAGCTCTTCCAGAAGAAAGAGATATGGTCGCTCAAGATGCGAATAATATCATGATTAAACTCTTTGGAAATGAAATATTTGGACCCCGCTTGCAAGATTATTTCTTAAACGGAGTTCTCACTCTGATGGAATACCCTCAAGGTGGAGCACTTACCGATATCATACGACTTTTTACAGATGATGACTTCCAAAAAGATCATGTACGAAATGTAAAAAACCCTATCGTGAAAGCCTGGTGGGAAAAAACCTATGCTGCGATGGGGCAAAAAGAAAAACAAGAAATGATTCCATACTTTGCTGCAAAATTTTCTGGGTTTATAACAAACCAAACGATGCGAAATATCATCGGACAAACTAAGAGTTCCTTCAATATAGCTCAGTGTATGCAAGATAAAAAGATACTCATGCTGAATCTATCCAAAGGGCTTATAGGAGATATCAACTCTCAACTGCTTGGGATGATTATCGTGAGTAAAATACAAACTGCAGCAATGCAACGACAACGTATGGAAAAGTCCGAAAGAAAAGATTTTTATCTCTATATCGATGAGTTTCAAAACTATGTTACTCCAAGTATTGAGTCTATTCTTTCCGAAGCTCGAAAATATCGACTCGGGCTTATACTCGCTCATCAATATCTTGGACAACTCGAAAAATCTGATGCACTTACAAAAAGTAGTCTCAATCTCAAAAATGCTATCTTTGGAAATGTAGGAACTGTTATGAGTTATAAAGTTGGACCAGAAGATGGAGAGTTTATGGCAAAATATTTTCAACCTACTTTCTCTGATGCCGATCTCATCAATATGGACAAATTTAAAGGAGTTATGAAACTCGCAATAGACAACCAACCCTCTATTCCTTTCTCTATTATTCCGACAAATCCTTACCTTGATTCAGGAGATCCAAAGATAGCAAAAGCTCTTATCGAACTTTCTCGCTTGAAGTATGGAAGAGATAAAGCTTTCGTAAGTAAAGAGATAGAATACAGGATTTGAGTATTATAGACAGTTGTATTTTTTAGTATTATGGACAATAAAATGTAGAACTCCGTCTTGTCTATATTAAATAATAGTAGACATTCATAAATCCTTCTTGATTTCATATTATAGACACTATTATAAACAGATAACTCCCTTTCTTATGTCTCTTATCGATGAAAATATACGACTCAAGTCTCAACTCAAAACAGCACGTTCCTGGATAAAAAAAGAAGTTTCTGAAAAACAAGAAAGTATTTCTTACGTAGCTCATCTTGTTTGAGAAAACGTATCTTTTCATGAAGAAGAAGCTCGTGAAAAGATACAACAATATTTCCCTCCTGAGGTGTATCTTTTTCTTTCTGATGAAGAAATATCGTGTCTCATATCAAGTGAACTTATTTACACAAAGATACTTGAAGGGGAACTTCTTGATGGAATGAATGTCGTTCTATGATATCATAAAGTACTTGATGCTCTCATCGAACAATATATTACGGAATGATTTCGCAAATTCGTTTGAAAAAGAAAATTACCAGACTCTCATGATCCACTTGAATCTTTTTTTGAGCAAGTTCATGAGAAAAACTATAGTCTTTCCTTTGGTAGACTTTTTCAAATATTAGAACGTATTTGAGAAAAAAAAGAAATCTTTTGATATCAAAAATTTTTTTACGAATACATTTCTTCAAACTCGTATCTCAAAAAATCTTTGCTTGAAAGTGATTTTTTTGTACAATGTAAACAGCTCGTAGAAGGTGAATATGTAGGAGAAAAAAGACATGGTGGTTTTCTCTGAAAAGAAGAAACTATATTTGCTCGAAATCTTTATATAGGAAAACTCCAAAATAAGAAGTCTCTCCTTGGATATATTGCCCTAAGTCAAAGTAGTGATCTATAAAAATTATTTTTTTACCCTCTTTTTTATGAAACTTCTTATGCTTTTCCCTGCTCTTCTTTATGTTGCATTTCTTGCTCTCAATATGAGTATTTTCCAAGTAAGTAGTGAAATAAACTTTTTTTGGATTGCTCGTTTCAATATTCCCGTAGTGATTTTTGTTTCTATATTTTTTATTCTCTATATAGTACTTATTTGGATTTGATTTAATTTTTCTCATGTTTTCACGAATATGAAAACAAAAAAAATGGAGAAAGAAATCTTTGAACTCAAAAACAAACTTCTCTCAGGACAAGGAGCTCTCATATCAGAAATCGAAACTCGTTTCCAAAAAATACTAGAAAACTATAAAAATGACTCTGATAAAAAACTTGAACTCTATAAAAAAGAAACAGAAAAAGTAGTGAGTAATGTGCACTATGATATGGGAGTTCTCAAAGAAAAAGCTGATAACATGTCAAAAAAATAATATCTCAGAAAAAAATATTTCATGAATATATTTTTCCCTTTCATTCTTATTTTCCTATGTATCATATGATTTTTTTTTGAAGCAAGATATTTTTATAAATGAAATACGCAGGAAATAGTTTTCATACAAAGTATCCCCTTAGTAGAAGAAATTCTCATTCCTAAAAAATTTACGGAATTTACTAACGAGACAAAAAAAGAATATATCTCGCTCTTTGATATTTTGAAAAATCCAAATACGAAAAATATCTGGGGAGAAGAAAATATACACTTCTTATCTCAAAATGAAATCCAAGTAGATTTTAAAAAATGAAGTTTTTCTCCACAAAATTCCCAAGAAATTGGCTGAGCTGGTTTTCTCTATTATGAAGAAAAACTCAGTACTAAGAAACATTTTGCTCTTGAATATACTTTAGAATTTGAGGAAGGTTTTGACTTCGTAAAATGATGAAAACTTCCATGAATATGTGCTGGGTTATGTCCTCGATGATGAGAGAATAGTGAAGATGGGTTTTCTACAAGAATGATGTGGAGACAAAATGGAGAGCTCGAAATTTATGGATATTTTCCATGAAATACTGGCTTTGGAAAGAATATTTGAAGAGGAATGTATAGGTTTCAATCATGAAAAAGTTATACCATAGCACAAGAAATAATACTCAATAATGATACTATTGCAGATGGAAGTATTCGTATTTATGTAGATAATGTATTAGTATATCAAGAAGATAATATACTGTTCTTAAAAACTCGTTGAGATACTCCCTTATTTCTTATATTTTCTACTTTTTTTTGAGGTTCTGATACTTCTTGGGCAAGTTCAAAAGATACTTTTATAAGATTTAAAGATTTTGCCTTTTATATACAATAATATCTATATGCTCTATAAAAAAAATGCATTTACTCTCGTAGAACTTATTGTTGTTATCACTATTTTAGCAATACTATGAACTATAGGTTTTATAAGTATGCAATGATATGCTGAATTTGCAAAGAATTCGAAAAAAATAACAATGCTCCAAAATATAGATGGACAGATAAATAGAGAACTCATAAAATGATTCTCTATTCTTAACTTTATCACGAGTATCTCAGACTCATCCCTTGGAACAGCAAGTGGTGGAACTCTCAGAATAGCTTGATATGAACCTCAAGAAAATATAGATATGGTAAACTCTTATAAAGCTGGTTTTATAAATAATACAAATTTAGCTATTCCCTTAGATACTATAACTGATAGTGATTTTGAAAACCAATATCGTATAGGGGCTGTAACCTATTCTTGAAACGTCAGATACCAACTTGCTGCAACTACGGTTATAGGATGAGTACAAGATACTCTTGTGAGATGAAATTATGTTCCAAGGTATTCAACTACTGCTACAGGAGTAGTAACAAACTATGTTAAAAATCCTTATATTGTGTCACGATGAATCAATGCAAATATGATACAGTGAGAAGCAAAAGTAACTCTCAATCAACAAACATATCAAGAATTATGATTTAGAATCTGAGATCAACTAAGAATAGGATCTACAGGAAGTGGACAAACATTAAAAGTTCTTGCTTTAACAAATAATATTGAAATCACTTTAGATGCTCCTATATCTCTCTCTACATGACAAAGAGATATATTTATAAATAATAACGAAGTACTCCATCTTATAGCTCGTAGAAGTAATTCTACTTTCCCTATAGAAGTTTGAAGAATAAGTAACAATGATTGTTGTGTTCCTTACAACATAGCATTTCCTTCTCTCAATTAAAAAAATATTAAAAATATAATATCTCACAACACTCTTCTAAAAGTAAAGAAGATAAACTCGCAAAAAAAGAAAAAAGACTTATAAATAGCTCTATTATTTATAAGTCTTTTTTGTGATATATCTAAAAAAAAATTGAGCTTTTACACTCGTAGAACTTATTGTCGTTATAACTATTCTTGCTATACTCTGAACCATAGGATTTGTAAGTATGCAATGATTTTCAGGAAATGCGCGTGAAAGTAGCCGTATCTCAGATATTACCAGTATGCAAAGAATGCTTGAATATTATAAACTCAAAAATTGAACTTTTCCTCTTCCTGATAGTCCAACTTCTATCAGTGCCAGTGGAACTCTTATAGGATACCAAGGATATGCTGGTCGAAATCTTCTCAATACTATTTGATTTTCAGCTGATGGGAAAGATCCTCTTGATGGATCATATTATACCTACTATATGCTTGATGGGAAAAGCCACATTCAAATACTCAGTTTAATAGAAAAACCTTTCTCTTCTGATTTTGAACTTACACAAAAAGCTTATAGTGCTACGACTCAAACCCGCTATCCAAAAGTATATGGAAATAAGCTCTGAGTCATCACCGATCTTAATAATATCCCCTTGCAATCTCTGAGTGGAACAGGGACGGTTGATATTATACAAACAAATAGTAGCTATATCGCTCATGTATCTGATAGCGTTACATATACAGGAAGTGGTTCAAATCTTCGTTATTCTATTCCAAAATCAAGCTGCCAAAGACTTGCAGATATCAACCTTGGCTGACCCAGTGGATACTATACTATTTCTCCTATAGGCAAATCTTCTGTAGAAGTATATTGTGATTTTAGTGTAGAAGGAGAAGGTCTTACACTTATCGCTCGAAGTGTGAATAATGTAATATATAATGCAACTCCCTTTGGTTGGTTTATATCGCGAGGAAATCCAAGAGATGATACACAGCCATTTTCTCTTGGGACAAGTGTTCAAGGAATCCCTTTTCAAAAAGTTTATCTCACTGTCTATAGTAGTGATAAAATCGTTACTGGAAAAACAACCCTCGATGTCGTAGATATAAATATATTTAATGGTTCTTATGGAGCAACAAGTATCAATGTAAATGGATGTGTCGGAGCAGATATCGGGGGAGGAACTTCAAGCTGTACTCTTTTTAATAAATGGTGAAAATTTAACAGTACGGTAAGTTATTGGTTTAGTAATAATGCTTCTAATACAACTGACGGTCTCAATCCTCGAAGATATGGAGCAACTTTTCCAGTAGCTGGGATGATATTTGTAAAATAGTTTCTCTTTTATTTTTTATGTATAAAATAGATGTATATTTGTTTATAAAGCTATTTTATGCTCTACATCGTCCCTACTCCTATTGGAAATCTTGAAGATATAACCTTTCGTGCTGTACGGATTCTTAGTGAAGTCGATATAATAGCCTGTGAAGATACTCGAACTTCTGGAATTTTACTTAAGCACTATGATATTAAAAAACCTCTCGTTTCCTATCATTCCCATTCATGAGTTGCAAAAACAGAGAAACTTATATCCGAGCTACGGGCAGGGAAAAATATAGCTCTGATTTCTGATGCTGGAACTCCTGGTATTTCTGATCCTGGATACACACTTGTCCGTGATGCAGTCGCTGCAAATATAGAAATCACTGCTCTTCCTGGACCTTCTGCAGTCATTACTGCTCTTTCTGCTTCTGGTTTACCGAGTAATCATTTTTTGTATCTTGGTTTCCTTCCTATAAAAAAAGGACGGCAAACTCTTCTCAAAAAAATAGCAGAAAAAAAAGAAGAAACCATCATCATCTATGAAAGTGTCCATCGTATTGAGAAGACACTCGGAGATTTTGAACTCTATTTCTGAAAAGAAAAACACATAGTAGTGGGAAGAGAACTTACGAAAAAGTTTGAACAATATATTCGAGGAACACTAGAAGAAGTACGACAATATTTTTCAGAAAATTCAGATAAGGTAAAATGAGAATTCGTAATCATACTCTAACAATATTATGGATATTACTAGTGCACTCAAAAGAACTTGACGCGAAGATATCACTCTTCGAAGTATTATAGCGAGTACGGTTTGAGAATATTATACAAAAAAAATCGGATCTGTTCTTGAAATACAATCTGTTCAAATCAGAGGAAAAAAAATACTTATAAAAACAGGAAATCCCCTTCTTAACTCTCAACTTGTATTGCTCCAGTGAGATATAGAAGAGCTTTTACAGAAAAGATTTGGAGATATGAAACTTTCACTCTGAAAAGAAATAGATCTCAGATTTATCTAAAAAACTCCAAAGTGTGCTTTGGAGTTTTTTAGATATTTTATTATTGTGGGATACGTGAAAATGAAAGTTTATAACTGACTCCATCTATCACCACAATATTATTTTCTGAAAGTTTTTCTGCAAGTTGTGATTCAAATATACTTGTTTTATACAGGTTTGCTTGAGCTGATGCATTTGGAATAGCAGCTCCTACAAAAAATATAATCAAGGTAATAAAAAGTACTACAAAAGTACTGCTCTCAAGTGTTTCATCAAAAAATCTATAATATCTTTGTATCGCTTGTTCTATCATAGGGAAAATAAATAATATATAAGGAAGTATCTCATATATATTTTTTTCTGTCAAATAACTTCAAATATAAAAACACCTTCTTTGTAAGAAGGTGTTTTTATATTATTTTTTCACATACCTACGATAGTAGAGCATATAGAAAAGAGAAGGGACACTAAAGAGAGTGATAAAAGTTCCTGCAAGAAGTCAGAAAATAATAGTAAATCCTATACCTGCCCAAAATGGATCTTGAAAAGCTATCGGAAGAATCCCTACTAAGTTAATAACCAAAGTTATGACAATAGCTTGCAATCGACTCGTTCCTGCAGAAATAATAGAATACATATATTCTTCCTTTGAAATATATTTTCCTTTTTTTGCCCGTACTTTTTCAAGATTAGAATTAATAGTTTCTATCAGGATAATAGAATTATTTACCAGAATTCCTAAAAGAGAAATAAATCCAATCGCAAAAGGCATACTATAAGGGTTGCCTGTTAAGAAAAGTCCTATATTAACTCCCCCAAGAGAAAGTATCGCAGCATAAAGTATCATAATAGGCTGCGTATAAGAATTGAACTGAAGTACCAGAATCGCAAATATCAGAAAAAGTGCTATGAAAAAGGATTGGATAGTAGAAAGAATCAATTCTTGATTTTCTTGGTTTTCTCCTCCTTGAAGAAAACTCACTCCGAGTGGAAAATTATAACTCTCTGCAAACTCTATCAGCTTTGGTTGAATCGAAGTTGCAACCATTCATGTTTCTATATCTGCATCAACCGTGATCGTAATATTTCCATTTTCTCTCGAAATAGAAGAAAGAGATTTTTCAAATGAATAATCAACATAATCTCAAACTCGAACAGGACCGAGTCGTGTTTGTACTTGAAGATTTATAATATCTTCAGGACTCAAAGAAACATCAAAGTTTTCTACTTTTACTACGATATCATTATCTTCGAGTGCCGACTTGATAGTTCCTACTTTTGCTCCATTGAGATGACTATATACTTCTCCTACAAGATCGGATGGAGTAAGTCCGATATAGCTGAGTTTTTCATTATTAAAACGAAACACAAATTGACCTGGACTATCAGAAGAAGAAAGTGCAATATTTTTGAGTCCTGAAATACTTCGTAAATATGTTTCGAAATCTCAGGCAACTTGTCGAAGTTCATCTATTTTTTTATTGTCATCTACGATAAGTTTGATACCAACTGGTTTAGTAATAGGAGGTCATCCTCCTTGAGACTTCACTGAAACCTGAAGTCCTTGTGATTCAAAAACTCAAAAAGATTTTAGTACTTCTTCTTCTATTTCAAAAGAAGATTTCATCCCTTCTTTTTTTCTTTCAGAGAGAGGAAGAAGTTCAAGATATACAGAAATATTATTTTTTGAAACTTCGCTAAAATATACTTTTAGTTCAGGGTATTTTGAAATAATAGCATCTACTTGAGGAAGATATGTTTCTAAAATACTTTCATCTGTTCCTTCTGAAGAGGAAATACTAATATTGATTTGTCCTTCATCGGATTGAGGAAAAAGAGTAAAACCTATTTTTGGACTGAGAAAAATAAAAGTTACGATGAGTAAAATAACTGGAGCAAATACTCAAATAAATCTAAATTTCTTGTATTTCATAAAAGTCTCTATCATGGAAAAATATCCATCTGTCATTTTTCCAAGAATCTGAAGTCTCTTAGACTCTGTTACTGGTTTCGAAAGTTTTTTTCCACTTCTTTCTGATGTGAGTATTTTTTGTTCTTCTTCACTGAGAAGTTCTTCTTGAAAATGATCTGCAAAATAAAAAGTTCTATCCTTTGAAAGTTTCATAAAAAATGCTGCGGCAAGAGTCAATGATATGAAAAGAGCTGCACCCAGCATGAAAAAAGTAGTGATAGGAATATAGGAAAGAAATTTTCCTATAATCCCAGGAAGAAATATCATAGGAAGAAACGCAAACAGGGTTGCAAAAGTTCCAGTGATAAGACTTGATTTCATTTCTTTTATGGCAAGGAGAGTTGCCGTTGCTTTATTGTATCCTAATTTTTGTTTTTGAACGGCTCACTCTATGATAACGGTAAGTGTATCTACTGCGATTCCAAAACTCAGTACAAGAGAAAAGTTTGTCAAGAAATTGAGCGATCTTCCGAGCCCATCAAGAGCAATAAAGGTAACAGAAAAAGAAAGAATAATAAGTATGGAAGCAATCAGTGATTCTCTCATCCCTATAAAAAGAAATACGATAATGAAAACAAATATCAAGGTTTGAAGTCCATTATTTGAAAGTTGTTTATAATCATCTTGTATCGTTTCTGAAAGATCTCGAACATATTTGATTTCTAATCCTTCAAATTCAATATTATTTTTAATATATGTTTCCAAAGATTCTTTTGCACTTTGAGATACAGAAAAAATATTAGATCCTGGCCTTTTATTAAAATTTAAAGAAATATAGTTAAATCCTGATGATTGATAAAATCCGATTTTTTGTGCTTTTTCTTCTCCGTATTCTTTCTTAATCGTAGAAATATCGCGTAAATATACTTTTGAAGCTCCGTTATCTCGTACAATAATATTCTCAAGATCACTTATATCAGTAAATTCTCCATCAAAACGAAAATCATAATTAAAATCTCCTACTTTATAATTTCCAATCGGTGTATTTTTATTATAAGCTCGTATTTTTGAAGTAATATCTTGAAGCGTAATCCCCAAAACTTCAAGTTTTTCTTCTGAAACCAGAACCTTGATATCATAATCTTCAGAATTCCCTCCTCCTGCTGCTAAGATATCTCCATCGAGTCATCCTCCTATATCTATAGAAACTACTCCTGCTTTTCCTTCAAGTTGATTTTGTACTTTTTTTGCAAGACTATTGAGTACAAAACTATCATACTCTTTTTCATCTCCATACAAGAGTACTTGAAACATGAGTTCACTGGAAGTACTTATTTCTTGGACAACCGGAGTTTGAGCATCTTCTGGAAATGTAATTTTATCTATTTTATCTTTAATATCAGTACTAACATCTCGAGTATTAATACCATTATCAAGCTCTACCGTAATAGAACTGAATCCAACTCAAGAAACAGAGCTTATTTTTTTAATTCCATCGAGATCTTTGATTTCTTTTTCGATTTTATCGGTAATGATATTATCCATATCTGTCGGGCTCACTCCTGGGTATACTGTAGATATAGAGATAATCCCAAACTTGATATCAGGTGACGATTCTTTTGGTATTTTATAGAGAGAAAATATTCCCATCGCAAATATCAAAAAAGCAAGAAGGAAAGAAACTCTGTAGTTTCGTATCCAGAAATAAAAAAACCCTGTTTCCATTTTTTTCATGATTTATTTCTTTTCTACAATACTAAATTTTAAAGGATCATAATTACTAATATCTGTAAGTACTATCTTTTCATTATCACAGCCGATAAAGCTTCATTTACAATTGAGCAATTCTATAAAATCTCCAAATACTTCCCCGAGTTCTATACTTTGTTCCACAAAACCTGTTCCTGTAAGAAGAGTGATATTTGCTTTTCATTTCCCTTGAGTTTTCAGAATATTGAGAGGAATAAGTTTTCTTTCCGTCACTACGGGGATTTGTACATTTACGATACTTCCTATAATATTTGTTCCACTTTCAAATACGACGGTTGCTATATAGTTGAGGTTTGCGTCTGCAACTTCAGAGATAGCATATATCTTCCCAGTAACTTTTTTATCTGCAACATCAACTGAAACTTCTAGACCTTCTTTTACAAGTTCTTTTTCTTTTCCACTAAAGGCAATCTGTATTTCTGGAGTTTTATCACTGATGATGTCTGCTATTTTTATACTTGGAGAAATCTCTTGTCCTTTATCTACGAATACTTGACTTACGGTTCCATTGATAGGAGAACGTATTATGAGCTTAGAATATTCTTTTTCTGCTCCAGCATATCCTATTTCTCATTCACGGATTGCATTTTGAAGACTTTTGAGAGTGATATCATAACTTTTTCTTGTGTTTTCAAGTGTATTTTGAGAAAGAGAAATTTGTGATTCTAAGTCTTTTATACTATTACTTGCTCCTAAAAGAGTTTTTTCATATCACACATTTGCAGAGAGTTCTCCACTTGCAAGAGATTTAAGCTGTATTTCACGGTCTTTTTTCTGAAGACTTAACGATTGTTCAAAAGAAAGTTGTGTATTTTTATAAGTTCTTAGGAAACTCTTTGTTTGATTTCAAAAAGAAAGAAATCCAGCATATCCTCACTGAAGACTTGCTTGATATCCATTCACTTGCCCTACAAAAGCACTTATTTCTATTGGTCCTAGTACTCCAACGCTTTCAAGTGAATTATTGAGTGTTTTTTCGAGATTATTGAGAAGTGATTTTGTCTGTTCATATCCACTATTGATAAAATCGATTGCTTCTATGATTTGTGCTTCGGTAAGATTTTCTTCCGTGATACGTTTTTCCATATCTTGAAATGCTGTTCCTTTTCGAAAAGCAATAAGATTTACAAGATCTGACTCTGTTTGTGTTTTTTGAGAAAGATCTTTCACTCATAGAAAAGTTTGAATATCTTCATTTTTATATTTATTTATATCTGTGACTCCTAAAATCTCATCACTAAACTGGATAATATCATCGAGGGTAATAATAAGATTGTTTGCATCTTTTTTAAGATTTGTTTTAAATCATTCTATCGTTTCAAAATCTGCAATTTTTTTATTTTCAAAATCGAGTTCTGTTTTTTTAATATTATTATCGAGTTGTTCTATTTGAAGTGCTGAGCGGGAATCTAGATTTCCATATTGGCTATTTTGCAGAGAGTCTTCTGCTTGCTTAATACTTTGATCAGTATCTTTTTTGAGAGTTTCCAAATTTCGCGTCAGTTTTGCGAGACTGTTTTCTCCATCAAATATTTGTTTTTCAAGTTGAAGTTGCGTCGAATCATAATTAATACGAGCTCTTTCAACCCCATTTGCTGCCCTTTGAAGATTAAGTGCATAACTTCAAATAGTATCATCGAGTGTCACGAGAGTTTGACCAGCTTGTACGGTGTCTCCTGCTTTTACGAGCACTGAAGATACTCTTCATGAAGCTTGAGAAGTAAGTTGTATATCTTGACTGGAAGTAACTTTTCCTGATTTTTCTAAGAGTATATTTCACGAAAGATCACGTCCAAGTTTCGTAGATATAAAAAACTCTTGTTTTTCATCTTCTGTCAGAGTTTCATCTACTCCACAACTCACCAGAAAAATACTCAGAAAAATAAATGAAAATATGCGTTTCATAGTATACATATAAAAATAAATTATTGATTTTCGATATAATTCTTTAGATCATCCATATCTTCATGGTCTACAAAACCAAGATATTTATTATCTTTGAGAAGAGCTATAAATTTCTTCCCTGGAATAATTCCCAAAGTATCTCGAATCTCTTTAGGAATAACGATTTGTCACTTTGTACCAACGGTAACAACTCATAACACCTTGAGTTTTGGAATTTTACATTTCATATTTCACATATATTATAAATAGGTTAAGTAGAACAAGTATGAAAAGTATGACTATATTATAGAATAAAAAAGAAAAATCAAACAACTTTTCTTTTTTATTTTTGGAGTTTTTTATGTTCCTGATCCTGTCATATTTTGAGTCTCTCAAACAGAAATACTTGTTCCAGAAGCTGTCGCTCCAGAAAGTGAATTTATATATTCTTGAAGTTGTTCTTGTGTCAGTTCTGGTGGAGAAGAAAATATATTTTCAAATATCATAAGAATCCCTGTTCCTACGATTCAAAGAATAATAGCAAAAAGAGCGAATCCTGCAACAATACGAGCTATGAGCTGTTTTTTGTGTTTCATAAAAAAATTATCGAAGATAGGAAGAAATATTTTTTATATCTACGGGTTCTGAAAGAATACTCGTAGCATCTATGGAAATCTTATCTACCATATTTCCAGCGAGTGAAATAATATAGTTTTTATCTTGAGAATCAAATTTAAAAGTCATTTTTTTATTATATGAAGTGTATTGTATAGTAAAGTTTTCTAAGCTATATTTTTTTTCTAGAATACTATACAGTTGTTGTGAGAATGGTATCTGATTTCCCATTTCTCCTATAATAGTTTCAAAATTGAGGAGGGGTATTTTTGGGAGATGAACTGGAACTCCAGAAAAAAGCATTTCTCCATCACTTTCAGAACTTATAGTAAGAGAAATATTACTAAAATAATGATCAATAGAACTCAAAATATAGGTACTATTTAAAGAAGCAATATATCCTGCATTTTCTCAAAAAAGAGGAAATACTACATTATCAAGAAAGGTATTATAGCCTGTTTGAGTCTTTTCAATTCTAATATTTTCGTATTTTACTGGGAAAATTTTGCTAATCTTCGTGAATTCTCATTTTTTTCAAAGAAGAATTTCTCTTTTAAATATAATTTCTGTTTTATCTTCAAGAAGTTGTTGGTCTTGTTCTACATATTCCTCTACTTCTGTCATCGAATTTTGGAAAAAGGTATCCAAAAAAAATCTTGCCTGTGGTTTTTTTTCTTCGGACTCTATATTTATATTTTCTTCTTCCAGTGGAATATTATAAGAATATAAAAATAAGTTCCCATCTATCACTATATTTCTCAATGCATAATATGAACTATATGGATATAAATCAAAATCAAATACCCTACCTGATATAAAGACGTTTTCAAGATGATAATATTCTTCTTTTACTTGTACTTTGACACTTGATATATCATCAATCCCCTCAAAAGTTTGGAGATATTTTCGTATTTCTTCTTCACTTAATAATGTTTCATCTATTTGTGAAGAAAGATCTATCGTCAAGAGATCTTTTTTTGCAATATCATACTGTGAAATATACGCTTGATAATTTTCAAGTGCGCTAAAATATTCTTTGATATGCTTTTGAGATGTTTCAATATCTTTTGAGATATCTATATATCGCGTATCTTCGGTATCAAGAAATTTACTCAATTCATAATATATACCAAAGATTCGTTCTATCTGAATTCGAAGTAGAGAGCCCTCTTTCATATTCATCTTTACACTTCCTAGTTGAAGAATATCTTGCTGAGTCCGTTCTGGAAGAAAATATTTTTTTCGCAAAGATATATCAATTTCTTTCAGAATTTCATCATATATATAGAGAGAAGTGATACGAGAAGTAAGAGAGCTAGAGTCTCTCAAACTTGATATATCGATATAGTTTTTTAAAACATCTGTCGTTGCAGAAATTTTTCAAGTAATACTGTCTTCTCGTAATAGAGTAAAAATTTGATTTTTTAAGAAATACAAGAAGTATTCATATCTCAGAGATTTTCTTTCAGGGGAAAGATCCTCACTTACTATAAAAGTTCAAAAAGATTGAAGAAATATTTTTATACTCTCTCCTGAAAATTCATTTCGTAAGTCATAGAGAGAAAAAAGTGCATGGGCTGAAAGTAAAAAATATGTTTTTTCTTGAGTAAGTTCTGGATAAAAAAGAGAAGCAAAAGAAAAGGCAAGAGGAGTATCTCGTATATTTGAACTTGCATATAAGCTCGTAAGTATTTGTTCTTGTATTTTGAGTATTTCTCTATACGAATCTTCGGAGAGTAGGCGAAGTGCCTTTATATCTTTTCTTACTTTTTCTACCTTTGTAGCATCATATACTTCCGACTCAAGGATATCAAGAAAACCTTCTAAAATAATATTTTTATAAAAAGCTTTCTTCTTCTCAGGATTTACAAAAAGAACTGCATATCTCTCTATAGTTTTTGTTCCGAGTATTTTATTTACCTTCTGTTGTTTGAGAAGAAGCAGTTGTTTTTGGAGTTCCATATCTCTCTTTGAAATCAAAGAAAAACTTTCTTTTAAAAAAGTAGTGAGTGTTGTTTGATAATTTTGAAAATATATATCCTCATATATTTCTGAAATAGGATTTCAAAAATATCACATATGAAAAATAGTTTTAACTCGAAGAGAATCTGCGTTTTTGAGAGATGTCCCACGCAAAGGATCAAACTCTATATACATATGAGGAGTCAAAAATATATGCGTATAGGTTTCTTGTGATATTCACGGCTCACTTACGAGCGACAATTCAAGAGAAGTATTGAGTGGAAAAATAAGTACTTTTCAAGGAACACTTTGCGTATCAAAAAATATCTCTCCTATTCCCTTTTGTTCTACTCTAAAGCCTTTTCCAAGAAAAATATATTTTTTTCCAAGATCTCGAAATGAAGAAAGATAACTTCCAGAGAGAGAAATATCAACTGTAATACTTCCACTTTCAGAACGAAACGAAACATCTTTTTGATTTGAGAAAAAAGAATCAAATGTTGATATATCTTTTTTGTATATTGCACTCCCTGTAGATATCTTTTCTATTTGATTTGAAACAAATATATCTTGGATATCGAGAATATCTGTATTATTTTTTTGTGAAAAAAAGCTCGTAAATACGATGGTTGCGAAAAAACCACCAATAATACAAACAGAAATAACTCGCACTATCAAAGAAAACATAAGACATACAATAAGAAGTACTCTTTCTATAGTAGCTTATATTTATGTATTTGTAAAAAAAAGAGCAGTTTTCCTCTTGCCAAAATACAAGAAAACTATTGCAAATCAGAGAGGAATATTTTTTGCATCTCAAAAATAAGTTTCTTATCTTTTATGATAAGTCCTATTTCTCTATTTTCATCCATACTATATTTTGAAAAATTGATACTTCCTATATACATATAGGTTTCATCTGAAAGTATCATTTTTGCATGCAGTTTTATTTTATGCAGAGGAGTAAGTATGATATTATTTTCTTTATATTTTTGTATGACTTCTAAATTTTCTTCATAAAATACACTGTCTACTATTCCTCGAATCTTCACTCATTGTGCTGCTTTTTCAAAAAGGATTTTTTCTAATTTTTCATCTGCAAGATAGGGAAAATAAAAATCTATACTGCTGCGAGATTGATTCAAGAGATATTCGAGCTTCTCTCGACTATACTGTGGAGAAAGAACGAGATTTTCATATATCACTCATCCAAGCCTCTGTTCATAATCGAGTAAAAAAAGTTCTTCGAGTTTTTGTACTATTTCTTTCTTATGAATTTCCAAGAGAAAATCCCTATTACTCTTAAAGAGAGAATAGGAAAAGTTTCCCGTAGAAAGATATAAAAAATCATCTATTATGAGAAGTTTTGAATGATTGAGAGAATAGTTGAGTGGATCAGACCAATGAACTTCTACTCCTGCTTGTTCGAGAATTTCAAAAGTATCGTCATTCAGAGACGGTGCTTGATAGGGATTATTTTCCAAAAGTATCTTCACCTCTACTCCTCTTTGATGAGCTCGTATCAGAGATTCTCGCATCCTCTTTTCTGTAAAAATATATACTTCTACATATATTTTTTGAGAAGCTTCCTCTATTTGTTTTTCTATGGTATCAAGAAGTGTAAGATCTGGAGTGATAAAAAGTTTTGTATCTTCTCCGAGAAGAGAGATGTTTTCTAAAGAAAAATATTCAAGTGTTTGAGTCACTTTATTTCAAAAAAGTTGTTTCTCTTGTTGTTGTTTTTGGAAGTCCCAATAAATATCCCCATAAAAATATCAAAAAAAAGAAAAAAATAACAATAATACCAATCATGTTAGAATTTTTTGTTTCATATGTTTTTTCTTAAAACCCACTTTGTAATTCTAACATCTCATTATAGTATCATCCTTTCTCTATGAGAGTTTGATGCGTTCCTCGTTCGATGATGTTTCCTGAATCT
>JAYTJZ010000010.1:0-6266 GCA_043730605.1 Candidatus Altimarinota bacterium | reverse complement strand
CAGAATCGATAAAGTTGAAAATATGATTTGAATTATCATACAAACTCTTCATTTCTTGCTCGATTACTTTTTTTACTTCACCCCAAACATGAACTGATTGTGCAAATTTTTCATCTACTGTCATAAATCCATTCCAATGTTTTTTCTGGATATATTTTACTTTATCTGCTGCTTCTTCAAGGAGTTGTTTTTTGTTTTCAGGAGAGATCATATCTGACTCTGAAATAGAAAGTCCTGAAAGAGTCGCATATTTGTATCCAAAATCTTTGATATCGTTTACAAATATTGCCGTTCGCTGCGAACCAAAGAGTTCAAAACTTTCTGAAAGAATTCTCTTAAGTACTCCTTTTTTCAAAGTTTCATTGATAAATCCAAGTTCAGGTGGAACAATTTCATTAAAGAGAAGTCTTCCATAGGTTGTTTCAATAACCGCACCATTGACTCGAACTTTTATAAGTGCATGAACCGAAAGTGCATCAGCGTCATATGCGTGAGATACATCGGTGATAGAAGCATAGATTCCTCCTTCTCCTTTCACTCCTTTTTTCAAAGAAGAAATATAATACGCTCCTAAAATCATATCTTGAGACGGAGCAACGATAGGTTCTCCTGAAGCTGGAGCAAGAAGATTTTTTGAAGTTACCATGAGGTCTCGTGCTTCATCTTGAGCTTTTTGGGTCAAAGGAAGATGCACAGCCATTTGGTCTCCATCGAAATCGGCATTAAATGCAGTACAAGTAAGAGGATGAAGCTGTATTGCTTTTCCTTCTACGAGAACTGGTCGGAAAGCCTGTATAGAAAGTCGGTGAAGGGTTGGAGCTCGGTTCAAAAGAACATATTTTCCATCGATCACTTCATCGAGTGCATCCCATACTTCTTTGCTTCCTGCTTCTATATATTTTTCAGCATGTTTTACATTATAGACGATTCCTTCTTCGATAAGTTTTGCGATAATAAATGGCTTAAAGAGCACCAATGCCATTTTTTTCGGAAGCCCACAGTGATCCATCGGAAGATTTGGACCAACGACGATAACAGAACGAGCTGAGTAATCTACTCGTTTTCCCAAAAGGTTTTGACGGAAACGTCCTTGTTTTCCTTTGAGTACTTCAGTAAGAGATTTGAGTTTTTTCTTATTTGCTGTAACGTATCCTGATCTATTATTTCGAGATTCTCCTGTAATCAACATATCTACTGACTCTTGGAGCATTCGTTTTTCGTTTTTCAATATAACTTCTGGAGCACCAAGCTCGATAAGTTTTTTGAGACGATTATTTCGATTAATAACTCTTCGATATAAGTCATTGAGATCAGAGCTTGCAAAACGTCCTCCATCAAGCTGGATCATCGGTCGAAGATCTGGTGGGATGATAGGAAGTACTTCAAGAATAAACCATTCTGGTCGTTGTCCTGATTTCAAGAGATTTGAAGCAAGTTTTATCTTTTGAAGTATTTTTTTCGTTTTTGCTTGTGTTGCTACTCGAAGTTCTTTTTGATTTTGTTCGATAAAAGCAAGCAAATCTATTCGTTCCAAAAGAGTTTTGAGATATTGAGCCCCTGTTCCTCCCACAAAAACGTGAGGAAATTTTTCACGAAGAACTCGGTATTCTAACTCTCCTACGACTGCACCTGTTTCAAGAGATTTGAGGTTTGTTCGAAGACTTTCATATTCAGCTGTCAAGCTATCTATACGTGCCATAATAAGAGCTTCTGCTTCACTAAATTTTTTAGCAGTAAGTTTTTTCTCTTCTTTTTGAATCTTGAGATCATTCATTTCTCTCTGCATTTCTTTTTGCATTTCTGCTTTTGAAGTTTTGTATTTTTCTTCAAGAGCTTTGAGAGACTCATCTTTTTTATCGTGGTATACATCCGTGATGATATACGAAGCAAAATACACGACTTGTTCGAGTTTTTTTACGGGAAGGTCAAGAAACAAACCGATACGGCTTGGAACTGATTTCAAATACCAAATATGCGCAACTGGAGCATAGAGATCGATATGAGCCATTCGTTCACGTCGAACATTTGCTTTTGTTACTTCTACTCCACATCTTTCACATACGACTCCTTTGTATCGAATACGTTTGTATTTTCCACACGCACATTCGTAGTTTTTTCGTGGCCCAAAGATTTGCTCACAAAAAAGTCCTCCACGTTCTGGTCGTTGCGTTCTATAGTTTATAGTTTCAGAGATGAGTACTTTCCCGTGAGAAAGTCCTCGTATTTTTTCAGGTGATGTGAGTCCTACAGTAATACCTGCAAGATTATCGAGATTTTTTCCTTTCGTGACATCTTGTTTTCCAACTCCTTTTCCGATTTCAGAAAAATCAGTGATTTTATCGTTTAAGAAGTTATCAAATTGTTTATCGAACATAGTGAAAGTTTGATTTAAAAATTAAGCTGATACTTTTTTTCTTCTTCTTAGTAAGAAGATTGTAAGCACGATGACTATGAGAGTTACTCAAAAAACACCATACTGGTACATATTATTTGTTTTTACTGCATTTGGTTCACAAGTAGATATAGTTGGGTATTTATCTATATCTATTTTTCGTGTTGATATAATCTTATAGTCATTTTTTTGAACCAATATATTTAGCATATCACCTTTTTTAGGAGGACTTTGGTTCGCATCAATACTACTAAAAACTTGATATATAGTATCATACATACAGCTTTCTGTTTGTAATGAAGAATTCAAATTATATCAAGAAAGATTAAAATGAATGGTATCAAAACAGTCAGTTCATTTATCAATTTTTATATCTTTCAGCGTTCCAGACACGAGACATTTATCAATCTTACCTATTTCTTCATCTATCATTTCTTGAGAAAGTGCCATTGTTATTTTTTTAAAAAAAATTTACTCTTCACTGTCTTCTTCTGAAGTATCTTGAGCAGCTACTGCTTGTTTCTTTTGAGATTCTTCAGTGACAGGAATTCGTTTTTCAAGTTCGACAATTTGTTCATATCGTACTCGTGCCTGTCTCTCTGTTTCTGCAAGTTCTTCTTTATCTAGAAGCCCTACATCGAGACCGATTGCTTGAAGTTCTTTTATAAGTACGTTAAATGATTCTGGTATATTTGGTTTTTTGATTGGCATATTTTTGACAATTGCTTCATAGGCTTGGGTTCGACCAGCCACATCATCCGATTTGATGGTAATCATTTCTTGAAGGATGTTACTTGCAGCATAGGCTTCAAGTGCCCATACCTCCATTTCTCCAAATCTTTGTCCTCCATTTTGAGCTTTTCCTCCAAGTGGTTGTTGGGTTACCATAGAGTATGGACCAACAGACCGAGCATGGATTTTGTCTTCTACCAAATGATGAAGTTTCAACATATATTTCACTCCGACCATCGTTTTTTCTTTGAAAGCTTCTCCTGTTTCTCCATCAAAAAGTTGTACTTTTCCATCACTATCCATTCCTGCTTTTTCCATCAGTTCTCGGATTTGAGGAATCGTTACTCCATTAAGTACCGGAGTTGCTACTTTTATCCCGAGTTTACGAGCTGCCATACCAAGATGAGATTCAAGCACTTGCCCGATATTCATACGAGATACGACTCCGAGTGGATTCAAGATAATATCAACCGGAGTTCCGTCAGCCATAAATGGCATGTCTGCAACGGGAACAATACGTGAAACGATACCTTTATTTCCATGTCGTCCTGCCATTTTGTCCCCTACTTCGATTTTTCGAGTTTGAGCGACGAAAACTTTTACTTGTTTAAATACTCCTGTTGGGAGATTATCCCCGAGTTCTCGTTTCAAGATATGTACATCGAGTATTTTTCCTCCTTGTCCAGATGGAAGTCTCATAGAAGAGTCTTTTACATCTTTTGATTTATCCCCGAAAATCGCTCGAAGAAGTCTTTCTTCAGGAGAAAGTTCTTGTTCTCCTTTTGGAGTGATTTTTCCGACAAGAATATCTCCTCCTTCAACATATGCACCTACTCGGATAATCCCATCAATATCAAGGTCTTTGAGTTTTACCGCAGAAACATTAGGGATATCATCAGTTGTTTGCTCAGGACCGAGTTTTGTTTCTCGTACATCGAGTGAATATTCTTTAATATGAATCGAAGAAAAGAAATCATCTTTCATAAGAGTGTCTGAGATGATGATAGCATCCTCATAGTTGTACCCCTTCCAAGGCATATAGGCAACAGTAAGATTTCGTCCAAGAGCGAGTTCTCCATCTTCTACTGAATGTCCATCTACAAGAATATCTCCTTTTTTAAATTTTTGTCCATGAGATACCAAAGGAGTTTGGTGAAGGATCATGTCATGATTTGATCTCTTAAAAGTCACGAGTTCATGGAGTACTTTTTCTCCTGATTTATAGAGAAGTGTTACGTGTTTTGCATCAACTCCGAGAACTTCCCCATCATCTTTTGCTACGACTACGTATTCACTATCTTCTCCTACAGCTCGCTCCATCCCTGTTCCCACCACTGGTGAGTCCGTTCGGATAAGAGGAACTGCTTGTCGCATCATGTTCGATCCCATTTCGGCACGTGTCGCATCATCATGTTCCAAAAATGGAATAAGAGAAGTTTCTACTGACATCGTTTGTTTTGGAGAAACATCGATATGAGTGATTTCGCTCACGTATGCTATCGTTGGTTCATTGGCTGCTCTCGCTGAAATACGAGTTTCCATGAAGTTTCCAAAAGCGTCTACGAGAGAACCTGCTTCAGCAACCGTAAGAACTCGTTCTTGATGTGCGTCAAAATAATCAAAATTTGAGCTCAAAAATCCTCGAACGAGTATTTTTTCATCACTGATTGCTTTTTGAATTGCTTGTGCATCTGCTTCTGAAATCATCGTTTTATCTTCCACGATTACTTTTCCTTTTGCATCTTTGATATCTCCGAGTGCTATTTTATTGACAGCTTGTTTTCCATCGTTTTTTACAGAATGTTCTACGGTTCTGAAAGGAGTCAAAAGAAATCCAAATCTATCTACTTTTGCATAAGTTGCCATATGGAGTACAAGTCCGATATTTGGTCCTTCTGGAGTTGCGATAGGACAGATTCGTCCATACTGAGTTGGATGTACGTCACGTACTTCAAACGAAGCTCGTTCTCGAGTCAATCCTCCAGGTCCAAGAGCAGAAATACGTCTCTTATGAGCAAGTTCTGAAAGAGGATTTGATTGGTCCATAAACTGTGAAAGTTGTGATGACCCAAAGAATTCTTTCAAAATCGCAACAATCGGGCGAGAATTGATAAACGTTCCAGGAGTAGCATCATCAAGCTCTACAATCGTCATACGATCTTTTGCGATTCGTTCCATTCGAGCAATACCTACTTTTATCTTATCTTCCACAAGTTCTCCTACTGATCGAACACGTCGATTTTCGAGATGGTCGATATCATCTAGTTTATATCCTTCTTTTCCGATATAGAGATTGAGAAAATATTTGAGTGATGCTATAAGATCTTCGATAGCAAGAAAGTGACCTGCTTCGTCTTCGTATTTTTTTGTAAGTCCAAGTTTTGCAGACATTTTGATACGAGCGATTTCTCCAAGATTAAATCTCTTTGCATCATAAAACGTAGTTTGAAACAAATCCTCTACTCGTTCATCGGTTGCAAGATCTCCTGGTCGGAGAAGTTTATAGAGTGTGTGAAGCGCTTCAAGTCTATTATTTGTCTTATCCTTTTCAAGAGTAGGAGAAATATAGGAAGCCATAATCGTATCGTCCACTCCTTTAAATGCATTCATGATTTCCGCATTTGACTCAAGTCCAAAGGCTCGAAGGAGTACAGAAATAGGAAGTTTTCGTTTTTTATCTATTTTTACATTGATAATACCTTTTTTTTCTATATCTATCTCAAACCAAGATCCTTTTTCAGGAATAAATTTGAGTCCGATTCCAGAATCTCCAGAAGTAAAAAATACTCCCGTTGATCGAATGATCTGGTTTACTATAACTCGTTCGATTCCATTTACGATGAAACTTCCTGAAGCAGTCATGAGAGGAACTCCTCACATATACACTTCTTGTTCTTTGATTTCTCCAGTTTCTTTATTGAGCATTTCAAGTTTTGCCTTGAAAGGAGCTTCAAAGTTGAGATTTTTTCTTTTACATGTTTCAGCGTCATATTTTGGAGTTTCGATAGAAAGTCCTTTATAGTAAATATCTATCTTTTCTCCAGAAAAGTCTGAAATCGGAAAACTTTCTTGAAACACCGTATCAAGACCTGTCGTAAGAAAATGGTTATACGAATCAAGTTGTACTTCGAGAAGCTCTGGA
>JAYTJZ010000009.1:0-6333 GCA_043730605.1 Candidatus Altimarinota bacterium | reverse complement strand
GAAAATATAGGACAGTGAGTATTTCAAAAACGAAAGAAAAAAAATTTTTTTCAAAAAAAAATAAAATTTCAACTCTTTCTTTCAAAGAAATATTGGCTTTTTATCATTCTTTGGATAGGAATAAGTATTTGAATCCTTACAATTATTCTCATACTTGGTCCATTTTTAAAAGTAACTCATATATTTATAAGTAGACAAGATACGGTTACAAATATCGATCAGGCTTATACCAGTATTGATTATATTCGTGGAAAAAATATCCTCTTTCTCGATACTACCGATTTAGTAACTCGTTTGCAAAAATGACAAAATTCTATTGCAAATATAGAGTTTCAAATAGATTTTCCTAATACACTCAATCTCAGCCTCAAATCACATCCTCCTCTCTTCCAAACGGAACAATATATCATCCTTTCGAATGGAACATTACTCCAAAAAGAGAATCAAGGAATATATGATGTCCCCTATATCACCCTCATCACGGACAATCCTGATGCCTTTCTTTTTGGAAATAATCTCAATGTAGAAGAACTCAAAAATATAGACTTTCTTTCTACTCAACTGAAAAAAAATTTTCCTGGATTTATTCCTGTAGTATTACAATATTTTATTCAAGAAAAAGAAGTTCTTATAAGTAATTGACAAGAAACTATTTTTATTTTTGATCTCCAAGGAAACCAGGAGAAACAAGTTACTCAACTGAGTATTTTTCAAAAAGAAAGAAGTGATTTGAATAATAAAAAATACATCTATATAGATGTACGAATCGAACAAAAACTTTTTTTATGTGGATATGAAGAAGAGTATCGTTGTAGAAAAAACCTTATAAATATTTATGGACCCGATGTTTTTACGAATCTAGAAAAAGCTTCTTTTCTATCCCAACCCTCAGTCAGCCCTGAAGATCGTCTTCAAAATACAAACGATCTACCAAATGTGAAATAATAAGAAAAAGCCCTCTTCCTCGAATCGAATCATGATGACTAAAATCTTCATTTTCATGTTGTTTTCGGATTTCTTCCATCAGAAACGTATTTTTGGCTTTCAGACCATTTCCTGTATCTGTAACCGATGCTTGAATCATATATTCCCCTCTAAGAACATTTCTCTCTAAACTCAATCGTAATATATTTACCTCTCCTACTTGACTCCCATATTCAATAGCATTATTATGAAGTTCATCTAAAATAAGAACAATTCGAGTTCTCCATTTTGCGATAATTCCAAAGTTTTTACAAATAATATCTGTGAGTTCACGCAGAGGTTTCGCACTTCGAAAATCTGAAATATATGATACAGAAATATCAACTCTATCTTCTTTAAATACTCAAAAAAGAGACTTCTCTCAAGTATGAAGAAGTGAAAAATCATGGAGTTTTATTTCAATCATAGTATTCGGATTCAAAACTATCTTCTATACTATAACAGAAAAATCAAAAAAAATCAAAAAAGTATCACGCAAAACGTGATACTTTTTTGAAAACAAGGAAAACAGAGAGATTATCTTACTGATTCTTTAAATGTTTTTCCAGCTCTGAAAACAGGAGATTTCATAGCAGGGATTTTGATAGAAGCTCGTGTTCTTGGGTTTACACCATTTCTTGCAGCTCTTTCTGCTACTTTGAAAGCACCGAAACCAGTAATATTTACTTCACCACCTTTTTTAAGTTCAGCAGTAATAGTATCAATTTCAGCTGTAAGAACTTTTGCAACAGCATCTTGTGAAAGACCTGCAGAAGCAGCAACAGCTTTAATAAAATCTTGTTTTTTCATAATACGAAAAGTAATTATATAAAGTAAACGTATATGATTGTAGTGGGATAAAAAGCTTTTTCAAGTTTTTTTTATACTTTTTTGCATTGCAGTGCGAAAAAGCGCATTTTTATTTTACGATAATGGCTTAATAGAGCTATTCTCAAGAATAAATAGAATATTTTAAAATTCCTAAAAATTCTGTATTATCTACGAGAGTTTCTAGATTTTGTGTATATTTTCCTATTTTTGCAGAAGATTCTATATAGGTTCTTGGTTTTGTAAAAGAATCACCTCCTCACTGAAGTGTATAATTTTGAGTAATATCTGTTGGATTATACACTACCATATAACTTCCACTATTGCTCCCTAAGAAGCTTTCAATCGTAGTAGTATTTATAAAAGAAAAGTCTTGATTTCCAGATATCTTCTCTTCAAACTTTTTTTCTCCTATAGCAGTAGCAGGAAGAAAACTTCCAGTTCCTGATATTCCTCATTGTATTCCTATTATATTCCATACAAGTTCATTAGAACTTGAAAGATTTGCTTGAGAAAGAGAGAAAGTAGCACTTGTTTCATCTATCCAAAACAAAGGAATGATATCTGTTCCAAAAGCAGAAAGTGCCCCAGAATAAGAAGAAACTTTCCCATCAAAATCATAGGAAAGAGCTACATCTTTTGTTGAATTTCATAATATTTTTTCTTGGGAAAGAGATCCATAATATCCATATCATTTTTGTTTAATTTGTAAAAGTGCAAGCTCAAGAGATCCTTCTGCTCCAGCATATGCTTTCATATAGTCTTGTTTTCCTTTTCCATCTTGCATTTCTTGCAGAACCAGATTTAAAGTACTAGTGGTAAGAATTAAAAGAAATCCTATCATAGTGATAGCAACGATAATAGAGTATCCTTTGGAGTTATGTGAAAAAGTATATTGCATAGTGCTTAATTATTGTGTTTGGATAAGACGTTCACTCAGTGTGGTTTGTATAGAGATACTATTATTTTCAAGAAGATCAGATGCAAGACCTTTTTTATATGCTGGCCGAGTCTTGATACTTATGGTGAGTTTCGGAAGGATATCATTAGAAAGAGTAAATTGTATTTCTTGAAATGCAACAAAGCTGTTACTGAGAGGATAAAAATCTCAGCCTGTTTCTTTTTTTAAAATATAACAGATATCATCAATTTTTTGACACCCTGTCACAGGATCACTCACTGGAAGAAAACTTCCATTTGCAAGCTTATATCACAGTGCATATTCCTCTCCCTCTAAACATAAAATATTTTTTGAAACAGTATCTTTATTTCAGGGGCTTCAAAAAACAGGACAATTGGGATTTCAATAATCTCGAACTCCCACTATCCCTTCTTTTCTTACTCCTTCTGAAATATTTTCTAGTACATTTTTTAGATTTTCTTGCATCATACGATTCAGTTCTACCCTTGTTGCCATCTGCGAGGAAAATAAAAAAATGGCTAATACTGAAACAATAATCATACTAAAAATCGTGATAGAAACGACGAGTTCTATCAGAGTAAATGCTCATGAAGTGTATATTTTTTTCATAACTCCTGTTTATAATCTTTCTAAATACGTCTCCAATCCGTAACTATCGTTTTGATATCATACTCATGATATCATTTTTTATACCATATCACTTTCGATACTACCTTGTATGCATCTGCCTGCCCTACTATATTTTCAAGGGAAAGATATCTGTAAAAAGGAGTTATTCTATTTCCAGAAGTACTACTACAATCATAGGTATAGATATTATTTATATCAAGACAAAGTCTATATGAGTTCATACTCGCAGATGAGAGTGCATTTTGCCCTTCTTGAAATCAAGAAGTAATATCTGTTATTTTTATTCAGAAAGCTGAAGAAAGAGCGAAGTCATTTTCTAAAGTATAGTGTCATCCTGTTATAAAAAGCTTCGTACTCGTTGAAAATACTTCATTTGGATTTTGTTGATTCCAGACATTGAGTTTTTTATAGTTTGTATCTCGTATATTTCGAAATAACTCAAGTTGTTCACGAGAAAGATTTGAAGCGATAATAGCATTTTTATTATAGTCGTTTATATTGAGAGATGATATCAAAAGAGTATAGATAGACAGAAGTCCAAGAGTAAAAATAAAAATACCTACCATAACTTCGATGATAGAAAATGCTGGAGGAGTAAAAGAAAGGTGTTTCATAAGAAAATTCTAATAATCTGAGATATACGAGCGAGGATAATACAGGATTTCTTTTTGGAGTATAGCATCTGGAGATCATTGATATGATACTCTTATAGGTAAAACTGTTTCTGAGCTTGAACCACTTCCTGATATCGCTTGAAATATAAAAAGGTATTCTCCTGAAACACTTCCGATAGTATCTATGCGTATTCCTTTTGGGAGTTTTTTTGTTTTTAAGAGATATTCTTCTTCTAAATTCGTTATATTAAAAGCTTGTTCGTAAGGATAGGCATAGTATGCGAGTTCTGTTGCCCCAGAAGCAACATAGAGTCATACAGTGAGATTCCCTGATCCTGTATCAAGACCGTGTATCGCAAGATTTCGTGCATCAGAAAGACTCTGACTTATTTCTCTGCTTGCCTGTTTTAAAAGTGTTTTTTTTTGATGATGTGCATATGGAAGATAGCTCGCAAACATAACAATACTCATAATAGTCATCACTACCATGAGTTCTATGAGAGTAAATGCTGTAGATTTTTTTACAGGGTTTTCTATTTTCATAGTAAATATTAAGAGACTGTTTGTGTTACTTTCAGAATAGCTCCAAAGATAGCAAAAGCAAACCAAAGTACAAATACTCATGCAATCAAAATAGCAAGAGGTTCAATCCACTTTGTGAGACTTGCAAGCGAGTAGTTTACTTCCCTCGTATACTGTTCTGTAAGTTTTAAACTCACCGTATCCAAAGAAGCTGTTTTTTCTCATACAGAAAGCATCTGCAAAAAAGGAAGTGGAAAAAGTGTATGTTGTGGATCTACTTCTTGGAGAGAATCTACTATCTTTTGCCCTTCAGAGACTTTTTCTATCACGGCATTGAGATGTGTTTCATATACCATATTATTGAGAGATCGTGCACTCAAAGATAAAGATTTTACTATAGGAACTCCCGAAGATATAAGACTTCCAAGGTTTGTAGAAAATGCTGAGAGGATGTAGTTTTGATAGACTTTTCCAACGAGTGGAAGCCCAAGGAGAAAATAATCGAGATTCGCTCTTCCAGACTCTGTATTTTTGTATGCATAGAAACCAAGAAAAAAAGTTGCCAAAAAGAGAATGATATAAGCCCAGTTATAAATCATAAAATCTGAAGTGGCAATAAGAGCTTTAGTCGCGAGGGGAAGTTCTACTTCTGAAGTTTCAAAAAGTTGACTTACTGATGGTATTACGTAGGTAAGTACAATAATAACAGCTAAAAGAAGAAATAAAAATATAATAGCTGGATAGGTAAGAGCTCCTTTGATCTTTGAACGAAGATCATAGCTTTTTCGAAGATTTTCTGAAAGATTTGAAAGAGATTTTGAGAGCTTTCCCGTTGTTTCTCCAGATTCTATAATAGATATTTCTCAGCTTGAAAATATCTGTGGTATTTTTTTCATGGATTTACTAAACGAGTCTCCACTCGAAACATAGGTTTGGAGTTCTTGGATTTTTTCTTTAAAAAATTTATTCTGGATTTTACTCTGTACAGAGTCAAGGGTTTCAGAAATAGTAACCCCTCCGTCAAGCATGATGGAAAGATATTCATAGAAATTAAATTTGTCTACGAGAGATATTTTTTTTCGAAAAGGAAACGATACTGTATTCATAAATTATATTTATTTCTTATAGTACAAAGTAAGTGGAAGAGTGATTTGTATATTCCCCGAAACATCATTCATAGCATAATCAAAGTCTGTAATATAAAAACGATATGCTTCGTTTTCACTGGTAATATATGTAAGGAAAGCAAATAGTGTTTCTTCTGATGAAAATATTGCTGAAACAGAAACATTGGCAACATCAAATCAAACATCACTGACTCATCCTTCTGTAAAGTTTACATCTCGAATAATCATACGATCAGATCCAAGATTTATTTTTTGTGCATAAGAATAGATATAGTTCATCATATCCGCGTCTGAAAATGTTCCGAGAAAACCTTGTATCTTTTGCAACTCAGCACTTCAAGTTTGAGAAAGAAGTGTTTTTATTTCATTCAGTTTTGAAAGTTTTGCTTCTTCTTGTGTGAGTTCATTTTGAGACTGTTCTCGAGTATCGAGAGATACTTGTAAATCAGAAAAAATATTTCGTGTAAAAAATAATACTATAAAAAAAGACAGGAGTATAAGAAAGTAGGTAAGAACCGTATTTTGACTATTTGGAATTGTTTCCATAGTGGTGAAAATTAAAAATTAGAAGTAATACGGAATTCTCCGGTATAAGTAATCTTATCATAACCTGTAAATGTTTGAATTTTTTGGAGTTGAAATGGTGCATTCTCTTGGTCTTGAGTATTATACTCTCGGAGAAATTTTACTATTTTTTCATATGCGTATCCTGCATCATTCGTTTGTC
>JAYTJZ010000008.1:0-6370 GCA_043730605.1 Candidatus Altimarinota bacterium | reverse complement strand
AGAAAAGTTTGGAGTAAAAAGTGACATAAGATATATAAATTTCTAAAAAAATATTTCTACCTTATTGTAAAAAAAGTATTTTTTTGTCAAAAGTATTTCTTATTGTGAGATATTTTTTAAAAATGCTTGTAATTCTTCTCTTACTTCTTCGTCTTTCATCCCATAGGCTATACATGCTTTGAGATACCCCACTTTACTTCCTGTATCGTAGCGAGTCCCGACCGTATCAAGAGCATATATCGCATCATATGACAACATATCGATAAATGCATCTGCCAGACGTATTTCCCCATCTCCAACACTTGATTTTGCTGACTCCAGATAGTTAAAAATATCTGGAGTAAGGATATATTTTCCTATGGCTGCTCGACGTGAATGAGTAACTCCAGATTTTGGTTTTTCAAGAAATCGAGTCACTTGGAGATTTTGCGTTGTTTCCATGATTCCATAGTTTGAAACTTCTTTTTCTGGAACTTCTATTGTTGCTATTATAGGTCTTTGGACATGATTAAATTTTTCTACCAATTGCTCAGCAGCAGATTTTTCATTATCTATGATATCATCTCAGAATAGTACGAGAAATGGCTCATCTCCAATAAGATTTTTCGCTCGAAGTATAGCATCTCCATCTCCTTTCGGATAGGGTTGTCTAACGTATACGATATTAGCAGTTCCTGAAACGGATTTTACTTTTTGCAGATACTCAAACTTTCCAGAACTATCGAGCCGTTGTTCGAGTTCTGGATTACTATCAAAATGATCTTCTATCGCTCGTTTACTTCGTCCCGTGATGATGATAATATCCTCACATCCTGCAGCAATCGCTTCCTCTACGAGGTATTGCATCACGGGTTTATCTACGATAGGAAACATTTCTTTTGGAAGAGCCTTCGTAGCTGGGAGAAATCTCGTACCCATACCAGCTGCAGGTATCACACATTTTCGTATTTTTTGCATAGTAAAAGTTTTTTAGTTTTTAATATCTTCCACAAGTTCAGGAAGTTCTGCTTCAAGATAAAAATGTCCTTTGTCATAAAATTCTCGAAACTCTGCTTCTGGAAAAAACCCTTTCAGTTCAAGAGATTCTTCAAAAGGAACGATGGTGTCATCTTGGCTATGATAGATATAGATTCGCTGAGCCCAACGACCCACTTTAAAATATATCTTTTCGATATCAAAAGAAAAACTTCAAAGAACTTCATCACCACTATCATGTAAGGCCGCAGCAAGAAGAAAGAGTTTTTTGATACGAATTTTTTGTCCTGTTTTTGGATGAGATATTCCATCATTTTCACCAAGATACTTGAGAATAAAGCTCCCTCAAAGAGAATTTGCAATCAGAATAATGTCTTGATCTAAAAAAGGAAGCATTTTTTCGAACATGATTTTCCATGCGTTATAATCTGCAAAATCTTTATTGGGGAAAGGGGCTCGAAAATACTCATATTTTTCTCATAACTTCTCTCCAAGAGTTTTGTTGTAGTTTTTAAAATTTTCTTCATAAGGATTATATTCTACCTTATGAAGCATATCAAAATAGTCTTTATAATTTTCTTTTGGATTTCCTCCATTCAAAAAAATAACTTGTTGTTTCATAGATAAAAAACAAAAAATACATACTTAAATTGTATCTATTTTTTGAAAAATTGCGAGATTTTTTAACTTCGTATTCCGTATCCTTTTTTGAGAAGGTAAAGTATGATTATAGTAAGAACCGTAATAAAAAATATAAGAATTCAAAGTGAGAGAGCGATAGAAATATCTGAGTGTCAGATAAATGCATAGCGAAGCCCATTTATCATATAAAGAATCGGATTAAACTGACTGAGGGTTTGGAAAAAAGGTGGCAAAATAGAAATCGGATAAAAAACTCCTCCAAGATAAATAAGTGGAGTGATAAAAAATGTTGGAATAATGGAAATATCATCGAAACTCTTAGCATACAAAGCGTTATAAAGCCCGAGTAGCGCAAAAAGAAGCGTCGTCAAAAAGAGAAATGCAAATGCAAGTCCATAGTGTTCGATATGAATATCCGTCATCAGTGCTCCTGTCGCAAATACGAGTCATCCTACCATCATCCCTCGTAAAATAGCTCCAGCACAAAATCCTACAAGTATTTTCCAATACGCTATCGGAGAAACAAAAAGTTCTTCGAGAGATTTTTGAAATTTTGCCCCAAAAAAACTCGAAGAAGTATTAGAGTAACTTGCCATTATAACGGACATCATAAGAAGCCCAGGAAAAATGAAGTTAATATAACTTACTCCTTCCACTACCGAAATCCTATCTCCGATAAATTTTCAAAATATCGCAAGGTAGAGAACTATCGTAATAATCGGTGGAACTAAAGTTTGTTTCCATACACGTAAAAAACGAGAAACTTCTTTGTGCGTCAGGGTGTAAAGATCGATCATAATATTATTTTTTAGCGAGTTGTAAAAAGAGTTGTTCCATACGATTGGATTTATTTCTCATAGAAAGTACTTCGACTCATTTTTCAGAAAGAACTGAAAATATGTGATTGAGACTGTCTTTTGCTTGTACCGTAAGTTCTAAAGTATGAGCATCTACGAGTTTTGGCTCATACTCTGCAAATCGTTTAGGGACTTCTGTAAGTGCTTCTCTGAGATCCAGTACAAATATTTCTTCATCCAGAGTCTTGAGAAGCTCTTTCACTCCAGAATTTTTTACAATAACTCCTCCTGAAAGTATGGCAACATTGTGGCACAGTTGTTCTACTTCTTCAAGATAATGAGTCGTAAGAATAATCGTCGTTCCATTTTTATTGAGCTCATTTATAAACTCCCACATCGTTTTTCGAAGTTCTACATCGACTCCTGCTGTTGGTTCATCAAGAATAAGGATTTTTGGTTGATGCATGAGAGCTCGGGCAATCATCAGTCTACGTTTCATCCCACCTGAAAGTTCTTTTGCCTTTGCGTCTCGTTTTTCCCAGAGTTCGAGTTTTTTGAGATAGTACTCAGCACGCTGCAAAGCTATTTTTCGAGAAATCCCATAATATCCTGCAGAAAAAAGACAGATATCGAGTACTTTCGCAAAAATATCAAAGTTAAACTCCTGTGGAACAACCCCGATATAGGTTCGAGCTTTTGAAAAATCTTCGTCAATATCGATTCCAGCGATTTTCACACTTCCAGAAGTTTTATTTACGAGACTTGTAAGTATCCCTATCGTGGTGGTTTTTCCTGCACCGTTATGCCCGAGAAGTGCAAAAAAATCTCCTTCTTCTACCTCGAGATTGACTCCTTTCAGGACTTCATTTTCTTTATAAGATTTTTTGAGGTTTTGTATTTGTAGAATTGCTGTCATTATTACATATTTTAAAATATCGAGTACAAAAGAGTATACAAAAAAACACTTTTTGTGCAAAAAATGTTTCTTAAAGCACTATATGCGAAAGTAAAATTCCCGTTGCAATACTTACATTGAGAGATTCTCCGTATCCGATTTTTGGAATCAAAATCCCTCGGGTCATATATTTTTTTGATATATCTGAAATTCCGTGAGATTCACTTCCCATAACGAGTATTCAAGATTTTGGAAATACTATGTTTCAAATATCTTCTCCTGCAAGCTCTGCTCCAAACACAGGAAGTGTATTTTGACTGTAAAAATCTTCAAGATTTTCATAAGAAATATGCAGATGAAATATCGCTCCCATCGTGGCACTCACGACTTTGGGATTATAGATTTCGACACAATCCTGGGAACACACAATATTTTTGATCCCAAACCAAGATGCGGTTCGTAAAATAGTCCCCATATTTCCAGGATCGCGAATACCGTCGAGAACGAGAGTCCAAGAGTGAAAACTCTCTCCTGAATCCTCTCCCTTGAAAAGGGAGAAGGACTGCATTTGTCTCACTACCGCAATTCCATCACTATTATTTTCAAGAGTGGAGATTTTTGAAATATTTTCTACGTCTGAGACTATTCCCTTTCATATCTCTTCAAAGAGTTTTTCACTCACATAGAGTTCTTCTATTTGTTCTTTCCAGTTACTCTGTAATAGCTCCAGTATCATTTTGCGTCCTTCTACCAAAAAAAGTCAGGTTTCATTTCTTTCTTTTTTATCCTGAAGTTTTCGGATTTGTTTTATTTTTTCTTTGGAGAGCATGAAAGAAAACTAAAAAATACATACGGAGATTGTATGTATTTTTTAAGAAAGTGCGAGAAAATTATTTTTACAAAAACATCCTTCTATATGATCATCCACCACTCCCACAGCTTGCAGATAGGCATAGATAATAGTCGAACCGACGAAGCTCATACCTCGTTTTTTGAGATCTTTTGAGATACGGTCTGAGAGTTCGTTTTTGGGAAGAACTTCTTTGAGGTTTTTAGGAGTATTTTTTACGACTTTTCCTCCGACAAAGTTCCAGAGATAGTTCGAAAAACTTCCAAATTCGCTCTGAATTTGGAGAAACACAAGGGCATTTTTACGTACCGAAAAGACTTTTAGTCGGTTTCGTATAATACCTTCGTCTTTGAGAATATCTTCGAGTTTTTCGTCACTGAGTGTAGAACATTTTTGGGCATTAAAGTCGCAGAAAGCGTTTTTGTAGCCTTCGCGTCGTTTCAAAATAGTTTCCCATGAAAGTCATGCTTGAGCTCCTTCGAGAATCAAAAACTCAAAAAGAACTCTGTCGTCGTGTACGGGTTTTCCCCACTCCTCATCATGGTATCTAACGTAGAGTTCATTTGCAGGATTCACCCAGCCACAGCGAATTCTTGAAGTCATAGTTTATAAAAAAAGAAAAAGTGAAATAAGCGAAAGAAATATCACTACTGCTTTTTTAAGGTTAAAATGTTCTCCATAGAAAAAAATAGAGAGAATAATCGGAATCAAAATAGAGAAAGAGTTTATCGTAAAAGCGATTGCAATATTTCCTTCGAAAGCTTTTACAAAAGTAAGAAAAGCAAGATAGTGGCAGACTCCTATGATGATACTAAACTTGATAATTCCCTCTTTTCTATACTGCTTCTTTTTTGTATTTTTTTCGTGGATGAGATAGCCTATGTACGAAAATATAACTCCAAATAAAAAAGTAATGAAAACAAATACTGAGAAATCTATATGTGCATTATTGGAAAGTTTCACAAATATCGGAGAAATAGAACCAAAAATAGAAGTGAGAATCACAAAAAATATCCCAAGTTTCAGATTTTTTTGTATACGATTTTCAGTTTTTGTGATGAGAAAAAGTGGGATGACTATACCTACGATAATTCCAAGCGTTTCTTTTTGTGTGAGACTTTCTCAAAAATAAAAAATACTAATACAGGTGATAAGAATCGGTCAAAAAGTTTTATACAGTGGATAAAAAATAACGGTATCAATATTTTTCATACTCTCAACTCGAGAAAGTACGGAGAGAAAATAAAAAATAATATTGCCAAGACAGACTCCTAAAACAAGACAGAGAGAAAGTCCTTTGAGTTCCTCAAAATGAAAAAAAGCAAGGTAGCAAAATGCAAGAAATGCAGCGACTGCATAGCTATAAATGGTAGTAAGATAGGTATTGTAGTTTCTTTGGGTAATAACTTTGAATCCAAAATTATACAGTCATCCTGTAAGGGCTGAGGCAAGAGCCCAAAATAGAAAAGAATCCATCTTATTCTGCTGAGAGAGTATACCAATCGTGAAGGAGAACTTTAATATTACTATTTTGACTTTCTACTTGTGATTTAAAACTTGCTATATCCGTCATCCCTTCTTTTCCTCGGAAGTGATAGGGAAATATTTGTTTTGGAGCAAAAGCAACAACTCCTGAGACTGCAGACTCAAGAGGCATGGTATACGGAAGATTCATAGAAACAAAGGCAAGATCTATATCAGTAAGTGTTCGCATCTCTGGAGTATCTTCACTATCTCCAGAAACATATATACGAGCTGTATTTTTTTCTATGATATAGCCATTATCTCTTCCCTGTGGATGAAAACTAAGTGCTTCTTTTCTCACATTATAGGCTGGAACTGCTTCGATTTTAAATGCTCCTATTTCTTGTATATCACTATTTTTCATTGTGAGAGCCAGTGTTTGAAGCCTTGGAGAAAGTTTCTCATAGACTCCAGGATTTACGATAAGTTTCACCCCTTCTTGAACGAGTGCTTCCAAAACATCAAGATTAAAATGATCTCCATGTTCATGTGTTACCAAAATAAGAGTCGGCTTTTTATAGGGAGCATATGATTCGAGTGCTTCTGCAGGATCTATATACATCACTTCATCTCCCCATTTTGCGATAAAAGTTGCATGAGAAATAGGAAATATTTCTACGCTTTCATCTTTGAGTTTGAGAGTATAAGCAGGTACTGTAGATACTTGAGTTTCTGGTGTTTCCATAG
>JAYTJZ010000007.1:0-6428 GCA_043730605.1 Candidatus Altimarinota bacterium | reverse complement strand
CAGGAACAGAGATAGCGCTTCTTCCCAGTGGTTTTATTGCAGTTATCACTATAGCTGTAGCTATTTTCAAGTACAATGAAATGACCTTTGTTCCCTTTATGGTTTCCCTGATACGTTTCAATATTTTTCCCAGAGAACGAAGTTGGCAACATACTATCGATAGTTTTCAACCGATAGATATAGGATTCCTTTCAAATATAGAAGAAAAAAAGCAAGAAAATATAGATATGACAAAAAAAATAGATACAATAGCAGAGTTACAAGAAAAACTCCAAAAAATTTAATATACTTTTTCCTATGACAGTAAAAGAAAAACAAAAAAAAGTACCCGATAGCTCGACACAACGACATCTTCCATTTTCTCAGTTACGAGAAAATGTGATTATTATGAAAGATTCTTCCGCGCGAGTGGTGATGCGTTGTAGTACTATAAACTTTCTCCTCAAAAGTACCGAAGAGCAAGATGCTATTATTATGAGTTTTCAGAGATTTTTGAATGCTCTTGATTTTCCTGTACAAATCATGGTTCGTTCTACGAAGCTTGATATCGATGGATACCTCGAAAAACTCAAAACCAAAGCTGTAAGCCAAAAAAATGCCTTACTTCAAAATCAAACCTATGAATATATAGAATATCTCAAAAAACTTGTAGAAGTCGCGCAGATTATGAAAAAAGAGTTTTATGTGGTTGTCCCTTTTGATCAAGAAGAAGACAGAAGTGTCAAAGATACTGGGATTTTTGGAGTATTTAAGAATTTTTGGAAAGCTATCAATAATGGCGATGATATAGCAAAAATACGCAGTCAGATACGAAACTTTTCTACTCTCAAGAAAGGACTTGCAGGAAGAATAAATACCGTAAAAACAAGTTTAGAAAGTATAGGAATACGTGCAAATGAACTCGAAAAATGAGAACTCGTAAAACTCTTAGGAGAATACTACAATCCAAGCCTCGGGAATCTTCGAACGATGAAATCTGATATCACTGAGTACAATCTCGTCTAACTATTTTTTATCTTTTTTTTGTATGAAACACTTTCTTTGATTTTTCCTGCTTTCTTTGCTCTGGATAGAACAAAGTTTTGCAGTAGACAATTATCTTGGTATCAGTAATGGACGTCTACGAAATGGGGATGTACATCTCGATGATATTCCAGGAATGATAAAATCTATTATAGATTTTTTTATGGGAATCGCTGGAACTATTGCTGTTATATTTATTATTGTATGAGCTTACAAGATACTTTTTTGATCTTTGGAACAAGATAAAACAAAAGGTCGAGATACTATTATCGCTGCCTTATGAGGTTTCGCTCTTGCTGCTCTTTCTTGGTTCATTATTAAACTCATTTTAAGTAATTTATCATAAAAATAACTATGGCTGATTCTCAAAAAATACTCTATACTTGGACTTTTGAAGATACAAAAAATAGATCTGCCCTCTGGTATATGATAGCTCTTGCTCTTGCTCTTTGACTCATTATTTGGGGTTTTCTCACAAGACAATATGGAATGAGTATCGTCGTAATGCTCATCGTTGGTTTTTTCTATTTTTTAGAAAATAACTCCGAAGATCAAGTTCAAGTGACTATGACCGATCTTGGGATTTCTATCCAAAATACCTTTTACGACTATGCTCGTATCTCTGGATATAGTGTTATATATGATGGAGCTCAAGCTGTCTATCTCAGACTTTACTTAAAAAAACAAGGAATCAGCTTTGTAAATCTCAATATTAATACGGCTATAGCAAGTGACCTCAAAACATTTCTTTCGTCCTATCTTGAAGAAAATGCAAAACAAGAAATCACTTTTCTCGAGAAAATTACTCATTTACTCAAACTTTAAATTATGAAAATTCTTTTTTCAATCCTTATCAATGCTTTAATACTTTATGCTATCACCTATCTTCTTGGTCCAAATTCGGATCAATCCCTTCAGGCAGGGATTATTCTTGGCTGTGATGATTGTAGCTACCAATCTTTTGATGCACTGAAAACCTATCTTATAGGAGGTATTCTTCTCGGAGTCATAAACGTTACGGTTCGTCCTCTTATCAAAATACTTTCTCTTCCCTTGTTTTTTTTGTTTTTCGGACTTTTAAGTTTTGTAGTAAATGGGGTCGTTCTTTCTCTTTTCACCTATATCATCAATACCCTTCTCCAAATCCCAGGAGTTGGATATCATATAAATTGAATCGTAAATTTTGTAATTGCAGTTGCAATTTTCACCTTTTTGAATACTCTCTACTCACTCTTATTTTTTAAAAAATAAAGCATGATTCAAATGCTCCAAATAAGCGAAATTATTATATCTATCCTCCTTATTGCGATAGTACTTCTACAAAATAAAAATGTCTCTCTCAATCTTTCAAGTATGACTGGAGGTATGGGTGCTATCACAAAACGTGGACCTGAAAAAGTATTACACAATGGAACCATCGTTCTCGGAACCCTTTTTATACTCAACTCGCTCGTACTTTTTCTTCTGTAATATTTTTACTAAAAGATACTGGCTTTATTTCTTTTTCAAAACGATTTCATGAACGATACGGTCGTTATAAAACTCAAAAAGTACCTTCTTTTTATCAGCTTTTTTTTGTTTTTCTTTCTTGGGACTCACCTCGTATATCTCTATCTGTTTGATGGAGCAAAAAGTGAAGCTCAAGTATGAGGAACTATTTCTGAAGCGATTATAGGAAGTTTCCCTCATCTGAATCCTCTCGTTCCCTCCAATGATCATAATAGTTATATCAATGGCCTTTTATATCGTTCTCTTTTGCAATATTCTCCAAAAACAGGAACGCTCGAAAGTGATCTTGCGAGTTGTAATCTCGAAAATCTTCTTTATATAGAATGTGTTCTTGAGAATAATCTTGAGTGGTCAAATGACACTCCAATAAGTCCTGTGGATATAGAAGCAACTCTCAATATTATTCGTGAAACGAAAGTAAACCCTATCCTTGCTTCTCTGCTTGAAAATACTCAAATCGAGATACAAGAAAATACGATTGTATTTAAGAATACTTCAAAAGATGTAAATTTTTTACAAGTATTTCTCCAACCTATTCTTCCAAAATCAGTCGTAGAAACTCTTAATAGTGAAAATATTGACGGGAAGTTTTCAGAAAATGGGATATATTCTGGTCGCTTTATTTTGACAAGTATTAGCCAAGATGAAACGGTAGGGATTACTAAAATTACTCTCGGAAAAAATGAAAAGTACTTTGGAAATACCATGTATATTCAATTTCTTATTCTCAACCTTTTCCGTGATGAAGATCATTTTCTTAAAAATAAAAATTCTTTCAATATTTTTAATGATAAAGATGCCCTTATAGGGGATAGTATTCCTCGTTTACAAGTATTTGAATACACTCTTTCTCAATTTGTAGGAACATTTTTCAATACGGAAACTCTCTCTTATGATATGAGAGCATTTCTCTCAAATGCTCTGAATCGAGATGATATTATTGATGCTGTTGGAAGTGCAAAAGTCCTTCCTGCATATAATCCTTTCCTTTCAGAAACTTCTCTTGATCCTGAAGCTTGAAAATTTGAATTCTCTTCATTCCTTGCAACAAAAGGCTATTATACAAAAAAAGAACTTTTAAAATCTGCTCTTGCTCTCAAAAATAATCTCAGTGAAAAACAAATATCTCCCGAAGTAGTTCCCATTGCTCCAGAAAAAAAAGTGATACAACAAACAACTTTGAGCTATATTTCTGCTCCGAATAATAAAAAATATAATTTTAGCAGTGAAGATAATATCTTAGTCCAAGGAAAAGTAGATACTGGAGTAGATGGAGTATATATCAATGACTATAAACTCTCTGGTTATAAAGCAGGAGATGATATCTTTTCTTATAGACTTTTAGAATCATATGATTCTATCAAAGCAGGAGAAAATACGTATAAACTTTATTTCGAAATCCAAGGAGAAAAAAAATTCATAGAAGAGTTTGTGTATATCTACGAAAAAGACAGTGAGAAACTTAAGACCCTTGAAAGTACCTTTTTTACAAAAATAGAAGATATCCCTCAAAAAACTACAGATATAACTCCTCTTCCTCAAGAAAAAGTCTCAATACAAACAAAGCTCACTCCTGAAGAAATAGAGATCCTAGAAGATACTTTATATTATGATGCTACTGGAAAAAAATATGAACTCACTCTCATATATGCTCAAGGGGACGCTGAAATAGAAACAAGTTCTCTTACTATTCAGAAAGAGCTTGCAGCTATTGGGATTTCTCTGAATATGACAGCTCTTTCTCTGGGAGATATTAGTATAGGGCTTCGAAATGAATCTTTGAAATATGATATGCTGTTGATTTGAGTCAACCTTTGATACTTTGGAACGAACATTTTTCCATACTTTCACTCAAGCCAAGTAAAAAATGGATATAATTTTGCAAATCTCAAGAAACTGAGTCTTGATATTCTTCTTGAGGAGCTGACTTCAAATATACTTTCTCTGACTAAAAAACAAGAACTTGAAGCAAAAATGATCGATATACTTCGAGAAGAAGCTATCATAAAAGTACTCTATACCCCTAAAATACAACTCCTCGTAGATAAAAATATAAAAAACTTTATACTTCCAAACTATCTTCCTGATGGAAAACATCGTTTCTTCCCTCTTATAGATGCATATCTTTCTGAGAAAAAAAGTATAGCGCAAGAAGGAAAATGATTCTTTGATTTTATAGTATATATTTTTAAAATCATGCTTTCTTAATATCGTTTCTCTTTTATGGATTCTCATTTCACCAAACATATTCTTATTCCAAGTTTAGAACTCATTCGTTCTGATACCAAGATCAAAAGATTTTATTTTCTACCAGGTCTTCTTTCTGTTATATTTTTGAGTGTTTTACTCGTATATCAAGTAGCTTATACCTACGTCGTACTGCTCGGAAATCAAGATGCCCTCTTTGCGGTACTCCTCAAAGTATTTCACTCTGATTATATTTCTGAAATTCTTATAAGTAGTAGTATTTTTATCATTTCTTATATCATTCTCGTTCCTATTTTTGAAGGAGCACTGATACGCTATATCAAAGAAAAACAACTTGGAGAAGCGAGTCGATCTGATTCTATTGGTTTCTGAATATTTCGCTTTTATGCTCTTTTTGAGTTTAACAATATTTTTAATATGTTTAAACTCACAAGTATTCTCAATGGTTTTCTTTTCACGCTTCGTTTTCTCGGACTTGACTATATTTCTATTCTTTTCATTATCTTTAGTATTGCTTTTTTCTTCTCTATTTTTCTCAATATATTGATAGCCTATGCGAAATATGAAATCATACTCGAAAATAAATCTGTATTTGAAGCAATAGGTGTTTCTTCTCAAATTGCTTTACTGAATATCAAGACAACACTCAAACTCTATTTTTTTATGTTTATTATGAATATAAAAGTGATTCTCAACTTTATTGTATTTTTGATATTCCCTCTTTTATGAGTATTTATAGCAGGAATCCTTACTTCTCAAATATTTATCACCATTAGCTTTATTTTACTTTGAGGGATTTTTATCTTCTTAACTCTCGTTTTAGGATATATGGCTGCAGTACTCGATATATTTACTACTGCTATTTGGTATCATGCTTATACTATAGGAAAAGAAAAACTCTCACACATTCCCCATCATACTGGAGAGAGTCATGAAGAACAACATCACTAAAAATCTTTATTCTCCTGAAAAATGCTCAAAATGTTTTTCGTAGTATTTTTTCATGTATTCGAGATTTTGTAAGACTCGTTCCCCATTTCATACTCCAATTTCTTTCGGACTCACTTTGAGAGTAATACATCCATTATACCCTATAGATTTGAGTTTCATGAGAAAGCTTTCAAGAGGAAGATAGGAAAGTCCTCCTCCAGCTCCACCAGGAAGAATTCCTCTTTGACTTGCATTTTTATCAGAAAAAAGAACATTTTTTATAGAGCTTCAGAGAAGAGCTTGGGCTGTAATAATATCCATATTTGAAACGGTATCGATTGCAACAATATCCAGTGTTGTATCTCCCGTCACTGATTTGATTTTTTCAAGAGTTGCTCCTCGATATTCTGGTATTACAAAAAAGAGAAATTTTGGTTCTACATTTTGTACACATACCGAAATATGAGCATTTTTCTTAAATGTTTTTAAAGGACCTCCAAACCATTTTGTATCTTTATCCGTAATATGTGGAGGAGAAAAAGTCACAATCTGTACTGAAAGTGCTTCTGCTATTTTGATAATTTTTTCAAGTTTTTGCTGGCTCATATCTTTTCCTGGAGCTGTAAGGGAAATGATAGGAATTGTAAATTGTTGCGAAAGTGAGAGCATGTATTCTTCATCCCATAGGTCATAGTTGAGCATCCCGAGAGCAATATCAAGCCCCGTATATCCTGCACTTTTTGCAAACTGAAATACTC
>JAYTJZ010000006.1:0-20739 GCA_043730605.1 Candidatus Altimarinota bacterium | reverse complement strand
CATTGACTGATTAAGCTAAATTTATAAGAAGTTTCCTTAAAGTTGTTTCTAAATTTATTTATTGCTCATATATAATCTTCATTTTCAATCTCTTTTTTCACAATCCAAGCATTTCAGGTCGGTCATTCTCAAATTGAAAATCTCCAATTTTCAATTTCATATCAATCAATAATTATCTTTGTTCAGTTAATTTCAAAAAAATCTAATTCAGAAAGAGTTTTTATTTTATGTATTATTAGATATTTATTCATAGTATTTATTTGGAATATTACTGATTTTTCTACTTGAAAGAATATTTAAAATAGCCACCCATGCAAATCTATAAATATTTTAAATTAAATCACTATCTCCAAAAAAATCATACCCAAAAAATGTTGAAAAATACTTAACTGCTCTTTGAAAAATTTCAAATATATAAATAATTCAACTTGAAATTATTTTAATAATGAATTTAAAATAATACTTTTATACCTTAATAATTATCTCCCTCGGAATTTCTTTATCAAAAACTTCTCATTCTATTTCTTCTACTTCAGCAAGATAGCTTTCTGCGATAGAGGGATCTAAGACAATTTCACACTCTGAAATATTTCCAAGAGTCGCAAGTCAGTTCTCAAAGAGTTCGAGAAGTTTTGGTACGGGGATTTTGAAAGTGCCAATGACTCGAAAGTCAGAATCACTTTTATAGTTTTTCCCCCAGCTTTTCATCGCAGATGTAGGAAGTCCATTTCCACCTCAGGAAAATATCGAAGTGAGATGCATATCTTCAACTCAAGAACACGTTTGTGAGTTTTTGAGAAGATGTTCTGTATCGTTTGCTACTCGTGTGAGAATCACATTTCACAGAGTATCTATTTGGAGTGTTTCATACTCATTATTTCGCCCTCAAAAAGTCCCATTGATGATTCCGATAACGGTTGGATGTTGTGGAGAAACTCGAAGTGATATCTCTGCGAGTTTTTGGAGAACCCAGTGAGGATTTTTTATATCTTCTGGATAAGAAAGTATATCTGAAATAGCTTCTACAAATTCTCATTCTATAATAGTATCGGCAGAAGTACTTTTGACAGAAATATTTTTTGCTTCGAGTTGAAACATAAAAAAGGAAAAATAATAACAGCTATTATAATAGTATCATATCTTTCACAGAAACTCAAAACAGAGTCTTTTATACCTCTCTTTCCTCTTGCTTAAACTTTCTTAAAAGTGCTTCATAATCTTCTGGAGTATTGAGATTTGCGAGAGTTTCAACGGTTGAGAAGCGAGGAAATCCATTATCAATGATATCTCAGACTAAGAGAGAAAGAACCGAGCTTATTTTTTCAGGTGAAAAAGAACTTCCAGATATTTTTCATAAAAGCTCATGTCTCATCAAAGCAAATCGTATCGGAAATCATATTTTTCTTCCCCACTCTTTATCAGTGACGAGTTGAGTTTTTCATGCTTTGAGCTGAGGAAGTGTTTTTTCCACAACTGTATCAGAAAATACGAGGTCTCAAGTCGTTATGAGAACATCTCACTGAGTTTTTTTATAGAGTATTTCAAATAAGGGCATAAATCATTCTCCCGTATTTTCTATAATTTCTGCAGGAGTATCCCGTAAATTTTCTTGAAATAATGCTCCTTGTCCTGGTCATACGATACAAACTACTCTCTCTGAAAAGTCTTGTACTTGACGGATGAGACGAGAAGTAATATTTTTTTCTCAGAGAGGGAAAAGATGCTTTAGAATTCATTTTTCTTCACTCATTTTTTGCATTCTACTTCATTTTCCAGCTGCAAAAATAACCGTAGTAAAACCCATAGTATATGTACATTATAAATATATTACTTAAAATATATTTATAAAATTACTTTTTTCAATCCTATTTTCAAAAAACTTGCTTTTTCCAAAAAAATCATAGAATCATAACGTTTTATACATTACTTTGCATTTATGAAAACAGCATTTGCTTCAAAACTAGGAACCGTTCTAAAAATAGACGGAGTACTCTATATCGTAACTCGCTACGAATACCGACGAGGTGGACGAGGAGCAACAACGATTAATCTCAGACTGAAGAACCTTATGGAGGGAAACTCAGTAGATCGACAATTTGACGGGGAAGACAAGATGGATGATATCATGCTTGATCGATCAAAATTTGAATTTTTATACGAATCAGCAGGAACTTACTTTTTCATGGATAACACCAGCTACGAACAAATCGAAATCGATGCAGAAAGTATCGGAGATAATAAATTTTTCTTGACGGAAGGTCTTATCGTAGACGTACAACAGTTTGAAGGAAAATTCATCGGAATCTCTCTTCCTGCAAGTGTACGACTCACTATTGAAAGTTGTGATCCAGGAGTAAAAGGAAATACTGCAGACGGACGAGTAACCAAAGACGGAACAACTCAAACAGGATACACGCTTAAAATCCCAGGATTTGTGGATCAAGGAGAAGACATCATCGTGAATACGGAAACAGGAGAATATCAAGAACGAGCGAAGTAGAAATATATTTTTCTCAAAAAAAGGACCGAAAATTTTCGGTCCTTTTTTGTAGGTTTTTTCTGAATCCTCACAAAACCTCACTCTAACCCTGCTCACACAATAAGCCCTCACCCTTGAATCCCCTCTCCTTTGAAGGAGAGAGAGGCTACAAACGAGATAATACATGTACCCTTTTCTCCTCTAAAGGAGAAAAGATTCAGATATGAGGGCTGAGCTTTGGGAGAAAAATTGTGAAGTATTTTGCACCTCCTTTCCCTAGATTTATGGAAAATATTAGGATAGGGTTGAGTCGAGAGAAGAAAAAAATACCTCCTTCACCCCCACATACTTCCTCTCAATATTTCCCTCGAGTTGTGCTTGTATGAGATTTTTTGAGTATCATGAATCTCCGAGATAGTTGGCAAAGTCTTGTATTTTCTGGATATGAGCATCGTTGCTTTCTTTGTAAATATCCCAGAAAAATGGAGCAGAGGATTCAAGAGCAAGGATAAGACTATTTTCTCCTCGGACGATATTTGCATGACAGTGTTGCACAAGAGAGTAATACTCTTGCATGGAAAGAAAGGGAAGTTCAAAGATATTTTTTGCGTCAGAAATCTTTTTTCCAAAGCTCAGAAAAATAATATTCTCAGGAACTTCAAAAAATCACTGTGTTTCTAAATATTTCAAAGTTTCAGGATAGCAAAAAATGGAAATCCATTTTTTATTTTCAGGAAGTTTATAGTTTTCTATAAAATATTTTCTTGAAAGTATTGCAGGGAGATAGTTTCTTTCTGAAAAGACTCAACCAGTTTGTGGAAGCAGGGAAACTGCACATTGCTCTACCGTGAGATTTTTGTATTGAGATATTTTTCCATGAAAGCTTTGTATCCCAGGAGAGAGAGGATTTTCGTATCTTTCGAGAGAAAAATACGAAAAATGTACGAGATGAATAGGAAAATCAAATGACTCTAAAAAAGAGTAGTTGATTTTTCGTTCAAAAAGATTGAGTATTTTTTGACTGGGAGTGAGAAGTTCTATTTCACAAAGATCATGATAGTGCGTTCGTATTTCAGGTAAAATATTTTTTTCAAAAAGGTGAAATACCTCTGGATTATTTCCAAAGAAACGAAACTCATTTTCTCGTTTTTCTACAAAAAAAGTATTTATGACTTTCACTGCAAAAGCCATATCTCAGAAGTTATCGATGATGTCGCAGTAGATATCAAGCATGGATGTTTGAAAGAAAAAATATCTTTTGTGAGCATAGAGATATTTTTATGAAATACAAGATTTTTCATACTTTGACAGAGTATATATTTATGTTTTTATTTGCATTTTTTGATTTTTCTGTATAATAAAGTACATATATTTTTACAATATGTAACATCATGAAAACTGGACCATTTTGAACTTTTGCTGGAGAAGATAGTGATGAAAAACATATACTCAAAGGGATTATTCGATATCCTGGTGTTCCGTGAATCATAGGAAAACTTTTTACGGATGTATATAAGGTAGTTCGTGATGTTATTCAAGAAGAAGCAGAGAATATTCTCAATCTTCCTCCTGAAATAGGAGTTTCAGAAGTAGGAGCTCATATAGAAAAGGTAGCCCATAAAGTAGGAATCGTTCTTTCATCTGGGTTCAAAAAACAACATATCGAAACAGTACTTAAGCCAAGTATTCGCTACCGTTTATTTTTGAGTTGGATGCTCGAAAAACTGAAAGAACAAGGATTTCAAGCAAGTATCGAAAATATTCAAGACGTTCCCGATGAACACGGAGAAGATATTTTCAATATATTACAAGACAGGGCTTTGACTTCATTTTTTATGCTTTCAAAAGCATTTGGACTTTTAGATTATAGTCCAAATACGATTAACACTTTTGAAAAAGAAAATGAGATAAAAGTACTTGATACTTCTTATGAAGCTGTACAAGAAGCTCTCTGAAAATGGAAAGATATAAAATTTACAGAGCATGAAGCTGTGGAAATACGAGATGAATACTATGATGATGTTGATTTGCGTCTTGATAGACAAAAAACACTCGGATCAAAAAGAAGTTTCCGAGTACGAACGAAAACTTTTGATACAGGGAAACAGGAAACTTTTTATACGATTAAACGAAAAATAGACGAGAAAAAATCTCCTCTCAAAAAGCATACTTCAAAAAAGAAAGATGATTTTATTCCTCGAGAATGTTTTGAAAAAGAACTTGCTATCAAAGAACCAAAACTTTTTGAAGGATTTTTGGAAAATATAGGACTTAAAAAATCTCGTGCGAAAGAAAAAAGAAGACGAGCTTTTAGTATAGAGTTTGAATACAAGAAGAAACTTGTACAAGCAAAACTTGATATCGATGACTATAAAAATGGGATTCCGGAATTTTTAGAGATAGAATGTAATGACAACGAAGCAATAAAGTATATAATCAAGCAACTCGGGCTTCAAAAGAAAAAAATCATCACGGATGGTTCAAGAGGACTGTTCGATGAATACCAGAAGGGGGAACAATATGAGAGAAACTATAAAGTTATAGAAGAAACAGGAGAAGTTCTTTGGTCTGATGGATCGAGTGGAAATACAAAGAAAAATAATCCTATTTTAAAACCTAGAATAAAAAAACAAAAATAAGTATGCTCGAAAAAGAAATAAAAATCCTTGAAATAAATGTGGAAGAAGTTCAAAATAAACTTATAAAACTCGGTGCAGAAAAGACTTTTGAAGGGTTTATTCATGATGTGTACTATGATTTTCCTGATGATGTGGAAAATAAGATGGAAGCAAATGGACGGATGTTTCGTTTGAGACAAAAAGGAGAAGAACATATCTATACGATCAAAAATAAGAGACGAGAAATAAAAGAAGAAGAAGGAGCTGTAGGAAAAGACGAACATGAAACTCCGATAACTAATATCGAAAGCTTTGCGAAAGTTCTCGAAAAATACGGGATGAAAAAAACTCGAGAAAAGAAAAAACATCGTATCTCCTATCGAGTAGAAAATATGGAGTTTGATATCGATAGGTATGAGTGAATTCCTGAAATCTTGGAAATAGAAGGAAGTAATGGAGAACAGATTCAGCAGTGGGTCCAAAAACTCGAACTTGAAATGCACGAACAACTGCTCGGAGGGTCTCGAAAACTTTTCAAACACTACGCAGTGGAGTATCTCAATTTTGAATAAACATAAAAAACATCTTCTCTCGCAAAACCTCACCACTGAATCTCCTCAAGGAGAGGAGGATACAAAAAACGCAGTTTCATTTCTCCTTGAGGAGAAAATTGTATGAGGTTTTCTGATAAAAAATCCAGACTTTGAAGTCTGGATTTTTTATCATCATTATATTTACGCTGTTTGAGCAACTTTTTCGAGAGTTGTTTTTTTGAAATGGTGCTGTACTTTATTTTCTACTTTTTGTCGAGAGATATTTCGGGTCTTTTTCACAACATCCATTCTGATTTCTTTGATTTTTTCCATCGTTTCTGCAAATTTTGACCATTTTTCAGTAAGTCCAGAGTATACGACTCATAGAGAATATTTTGAACAAGAATCAGCTCGAGCGATTCCTTGTGATTCGATAATTTGGATACTTTTACAGGTATCAGAAAGGGACTTACTTTCGATGATTACGAGATTTTTGAGTTTGATATTTTTTGCATCAGGATGACGAAGATCTTGTATCGTGATATTGAAATCTATGGTGAGTCGTTCTTCTCCTGTTTTACTTACGAGAGTAAGTCTATTATATTTTGTTGCGATAGCAGGAGAGATATTTGGAGCTTTTTCTCCATAGAGGCTTTGAAATACTCCATCAAAGAATCGTTTTTTTCCTTGAGTCATCGTTCCATGTTCTGCTGCAGGGAATTGGTATCTAAATTTTTTTGTAATCCCGTTTTCTTTTTGTTTGTATTCGAAAAATGCAAGATCTCCAGAATCTACATAGTGTCGTGTTCTGATTTTTGTTCGACTTGGAACTTGGTTTTGATGTTGATTATAAAACAGATAATCCTCAGTATCCATATAGACATTATCATAGAGAAATACTCTTTTACTATCTATTTCGAGAGCTCTGAAGTCTTCAGAAAGATCTTTGAGTATTTCAAGAAGTTGTTTTTCCGTCAAGAGAAATTTTCTATCAATTCTTTTGAGATAGCTCGCAGTAGCATTGAGCTCTGTGAGGTCTATCGCAGAAAAACTAGAAAGACGAGCAAGAAGATCTGTTCCCATATGTATTTTTGTTTTAAAAAAATAAGTTTCCTCGAGTCATCTCACTTTATTTTGAAGAGGACATACTCGATATAAAAAAATAGTATCATAGAAAAAGTACTTTGTGAAGAAAAGGTGAAGAAAAAATACGAAGATTTATTTGACATTATCGTATAAATACTTATGAGAATAATATATATAAAAAAGCCCCGCGAGAGCGAGACTTTTTTGGAAAGAGTAAGATATGTTTTTTAGAGTCCAAGTTCTTTTTCGATACATTTCACTCCATCAAAAAATCCTTCAAGATTGAGGTCTGACTTTCGAAAGTCTTTATAGCTTTGGAGTTTTCTAAATATTTCGAGATTAAGGTTTGTATCTTCATCGAGCATATCAAAGCCATAGTTTTCCTGAAAATAGAGTCCGTTATAGTATTGATGATTGCCTCCTGTTGATTTGAGAGGGACTATGATAGTATGTATTCCAAAGTAAAAGAGTTCCCAGAGAGTGGAACTTCCTCGAGAAATGGCAATATCACATTTTTGATAGAGTTTTGAAAGTTCTTTTGGAGCTATGAATCCATAGCATTTCACATTTTTATAACTTTCGAGAGACTCTTTTATTGTAGTATTTTTGTTTGTTCCGAGAATAATATGGAAGTCTATATCATCACAATCTGGAAGAATATGTAAGAGGGTATTGGCTATTTTTTCGGATCCTTGGCTTCCAGCGATAACCAGTACCGTTAATTTTTCATTTTCTTCTTTGGAAAGAGATCTTACATGATCGATAAGTTCTCCATTGAGGATATGCCCACTTTCGATATATTTTTTTCCATCGATTTTTTCAGAGGGAAAGCTATAAAATACTTTTGTTGCAAATCTTGAAGCGATACGGTTTGCGAGTCCCATCACGGTATCAGATTCATGGATATATATCTTTTTTCAGAGTATTTTTCCTGCGATACATACAGGAACTGAAACAAAACCACCTTTTGAAAATATGATATCTCCTTTATAACGAAACATCATATACAGTGCCTGAAAAATCCCAGTGAGATTTTTGAGAGGTTCATAAAAGTTTCGTACATCAAAGTATCTTCTGATACGTCCTGCAGCAATTTGGTGAAATTCTATATTATATTTTGCTGCAGTTTCTTCTTCCAGCGAATTTCTCTCCCCAAGCCACATATAGTCTAAAGTATGAGATTCATTGAGAAAATTATGGAGACTAATAAGAGGCATCGTATGTCAGCCAGTTCCTCCTCCTGCAAAAATTATTTTTTGTACTTTTTTCTCCATACTCTTAGAGTTTTATGTAGGATAATAGATGTATTATGAAAAGATTAAACTTTTTTACAAGTTTTATTTGAGTCAGTTGCGTGAGAGCGATATATCAAGACAGTATCCCGATGATAATCCCAGCAACGATATCAAAAGGCCAGTGTACTCCGACAATCACACGAGAAACAAGCATCAGTATCACCCAAGGAAGAAAGGCAAAAAATACTTTTCTATATCCAGTCAAAAATAAAGCCGTAAGAAACGCAACAGAAACACTGGCATGATCAGAGGGGAAACTTGCATCAGGAATATGTTTCATCAGAAGTTTTCCAGCACTTGTGATTGCTGTTTCAGGACGTTCCAGATGAATAAATTGTTGGATAATCAGAGAAAAAGTAAGAGCCAAAACACAGGCATAAAATATATACATGAGTCCAAGTTTTTTTTCGCTATTTTTTTTATAAAAACTATGATATATCCAGAGACTCACGAGAAAAAGAGGAAGAAATAAGATAGGATAGTCAGCCAGCAGGGGGGTTATTTTTGCGATAAAAGAAAAAGCAGAAAGATTATTTAAAAACTGAAACATAAGGATATTAAGTTCTTGCATAGCGAGGATTAAAAAATAATTTTTCCTATTGTATAAAAAAAATATCTGAAAACAACTTTGAAAAAGGACTTTTTGTGCTATACTGAAAGCATTCGTATTTTTAAAAATCACACACACCTATGGAATCCCAAGTAGAACTGAGACTTTCAGGAATGAAAGATATATTTCCAGAAGATCATAAATACCTCACTTTCTTGAAAAAGGTATTTCGACATGAGTTTCGTAAAAATGGATTTCGTCGTATTTCTACTCCACTTCTTGAAGAAACGTCCCTTCTGAGAAAAGTGTATCCAGAAGGACAAAACCAGTATGGGCTGTATCATTTTCATAATAGAAATAATCAGGATGTAACATTGCTTCCTACGGCAAGTGTTTGAGTGATGCGAGCCTATCTCGAAAACGAGATTTTTACAGGACTACAACCAACCTACTATTATTATATGGAGCGATATTTTCGTCAAAATATGGATCTCAAAGAAAGTTATATGATAGGAGGAGAGATTATAGGAGAGTCTGATCCTATAATTGATGCACAAAACATCTATATGATCTATACGGGACTTAAGAAAATAGGTTTAGGAGACGATATTACGATTCGTATCAATTCCTATGGAGCTGCGAAAGAAATGGAAAAATATAGAGAAGAGCTGGCTGTATTTTTTGAAAATAAGATATCAGTGATGTCTCCAGAAACACAACTCGCGTTTGCGAAAAATATCTATGCTCCGTTTTTTTCTTCACAGGAAGATGATATTATTTTAGCTCAAAGTGCTCCATCTATTATCAAGTTTCTCAAAAAAGATAGCAAAAAACATTATGAAGATATGAAACTCTATCTGGATGATTTGGCTATTCCTTATGTGGAAGACCATACTTTGTTTTTTCAAGACGGATTGTATACTAATACTATCTGGAAGTTTGAAGATGCAGAAAATATTTCTATCGCGACAGGATGACGCTACGATATGCTCGCTCGAAACCTCGGAGCTGTCAAAGACTATGGAGCTGCAGGGTTTTCCCTCGATGCGCTCTATATGATAGAGGCTCTCAAGAAAAAAAATATTAGCATCACCAATAAAGATAGTATTGATCTCTACTTTGTACAACTTGGAGATGAAGCAAAACGAGTGGTTTTTCCTCTTTCGTTGGAAGCTCGTGCAAGAGGAATCAAAACTCAAACTTCCCTGTGAACCCCTTCCATGAAAGAACAAATGCTCAAAGCACATCGTATCGGAGCAAAATATGTAGTTTTGGTTGCGGTGATGGAAGCTCGAAACGGGATATTTCAAGTACGAAACCTCGAAGCAGGAACCCAAGCAGAAGTCAAAAAAGAAGAACTCATAGACTATATCATCGATAAAATAGGAAAAGAGCATCTTGATTTTTATGAACCAAGTAAAGATCTTACCCAAAATTAGTATGGATTATACGAAAATACGACACCAATATTTAGAAGGAGTGACTCTTGCGTCTATTCTCGATATACTCGTCGAAACCTACTCTTTTGATTGACTTGCAAAAACATTATCTTTTCGCTGTTTTGAGAATAATCCTAGTAAAAAATCGACTCTTACATTTTTACGAAAGACTCCTTGGGCAAGAGAAAAAATAGAGAATTTGTATGTAGACTATATGATAGGAAAAAAATAAAAAAACTGAGAATATTCTCAGTTTTTTTATGATATTTTTTATACTCGTATCTTCGTGATTTTTTGCCCATACTTGAGACCTTTCTGAGTAATAGCTTTTCCTGTAACTCCTGCGAGAGCCACTACAAACCCTATAAAAAAGTAAAAGATATCAACACTGAGAGTTGCGCTATCTATAAATATAGTAGAAATTACGATAAGAAGTATTCCAAAAACGATTTGCAAGATACGAGTTCGTCCTCGTGAAAGCAGGTGCAGATCAAGTCATCCCATTACGAGAGGAAATATTCCCAGACCTATCAATATATAGCTCAAGATTATTTTTGTATTTTGAGTGAGAGCGATACCAAAAATACTATTTTCTATTTCGAGTTTTTGCACTCCAAAAGCCACAATTCCGATAATAATAAGCAAAGCTCAGAGAAGTATTTTTCCATAACGTATCTGGATATCTGTAGGACGTTTCATCAGGAGTTGTAAAAATTTCATCATAATTTGAGAGGGTTTTAATAAATAATTGAAGTAGCTCTAGGATATTCAAAACAGAGAAAACAGCAAAATTATTTTGACTTTTCGGACTCTTTTATATAATAAGCGAGCTCTCAGATGTTTTGGGGTGTAGCCAAGTGGTAAGGCATCGGACTTTGACTCCGACATGCGTAGGTTCGAGCCCTACCTCCCCAGCCATATAAAAAATAAAAAAACTAGCATATTTCTGCTAGTTTTTTTTGATGTTATTTCTGAAGAGCATTTTGTATAATTTTTTCACTTACTATAAGTCCATCTATCGCAGAAGAGGTGATTCCTCCAGCATATCCTGCTCCTTCACCACTGGGAAATATTCCTGCGATATTGGATTCGAGCGTATCGGGAGCTCGTACGATACGAACTACGGATGAGCTTCGAGCTTCGAGTCAGAGAAGCAGTGCATCAGGGGAAGCAAATCCTTTTATTTTTCTATCGAGTTCTGGAAGTGCTTTCTTGAGTGCTTGGATGATAAAGTCAGGAAGACAGTTTTCGAGCGAGGTCATTTTCACTCCTGGAAGATAGGTTGTTTTGGGAGCTATTTTTCCTTCGGAACTTTTTCCTGCAAGAAAATCTCAAACGAGTTGTGCTGGAGCATAGAAGTCACTTCCTCCCAGCTCAAAAGCTTTTTCTTCCCAATATCGTTGAAACTCTACTCCTGCAAGAGGATGATCTGAGTCAAAATCTTCTGGTCCAACAGGAACCATAAGAGCAGAGTTTGAAATTCCAGAATTTTGTCGGTATTCACTCATTCCGTTGATGCAGAGTCTTCATTTTTCTGATGATGCTGCAACCACATGTCCTCCAGGACACATACAAAACGAGTATACCGTGCGAGTATCTTCTGGATGAGAAACGAGCTTGTAGCTGGCTGTTCCAAGTTTTGGACTCACACAGGCATCTCCAAACTGAGAACGGTTTATCATCGTAGCATCGTGCTCGATACGAACTCCCATAGAAAATGGCTTTTGTTTCATCTCGAGTCCTTTTGCATACACCATTTCATAGGTATCACGAGCCGAGTGACCTACAGCCAGGACGAGAGTATCACACTCTATTTTTTCTGTTCCATTCACGATGATGGCCTTTACTCTATTATCCACTATCTCGATATCAGTCATACAAGTACTAAAACGTATTTCTGCTCCGAGAGAGATGATTTTATTTCTCATATTTCGTACGAGAAGCCTCAGTTTATCTGTTCCAACGTGGGCTTTTGCGGTATAGAGGATTTCTTCAGGAGCTCCAGCTTCCACCAGTTCTTCAAATACATACTTACTACGAGGATCATTGATCATCGTGTAGAGTTTCCCATCACTAAATGTTCCAGCTCCTCCTTCTCCATATTGTATATTGGAGTCTTCGTCAAGTACTCCACCTTTCATAAATATTCCAACATCTTTGAGTCGTCCTTCTACAGCTTTTCCTCGTTCGATGATGATCGGATTGAGACCAGCTTTTGCCAGTGCGAGTCCAGCAAAAAGTCCCGCAGGTCCTGTACCTACTACGATAGGTCTTTTTCGACTCTGATTTTTTGGAACTTCTGGGATATGATACTCAAAAGCTTCGACATATTTTGCTTTATGTTTTACGAAAGCTGGTTTTGTGACATTGATATTTTTTTGTTTGAGGTCGATATCGATACTATACACGAAGAGGATGTTTGATTTTTCTCGTGAGTCTACAGATTTTTTGACGATATTGTAGGAAAGTATATCCTCTTTTTTACATCATAGTATTTTTTGGATTTTTTCTCACAGCAAAGATTCATCATCTTGCAGAGTGAGTTTGATTTCTTCGAGTCGGAGGAAGAGCATAGAGTATGATATGAAAAATAGTATAATAAAATGATAGTGTTTTTTCTCCTTTCTACAAGTTCTCTTCAGAAAAAAAATATAACTTAGATTTGACTTTCACTTTGCTTTTCATATATTTGTCTGGCTTTAAAAAAGAAACTTCTCTTGAAAAAGCTCTTAAAATACAAGTTTTACTTTCTTGCAGAGAAAGAAAAACGTCAGGAATAAGGAAATTAGGACTTTATTTTTTACGTTTTGCGTAAAACGTGGTATTTAATTTTTAATATAATTTTGTTATGATCGCAGTTATAGAGCTCGGAGGAAATCAATTTATCGTCCGAAAAGGAGACGTTATCGAAGTAAAAAAACAAGATGTTGAAGTAGGAAAAACTCTTACAGTAGAAGCACTTTTAATTGCTGCTGCAGATGGAGCTGAAGTAAAAGTAGGAACTCCTACCGTTGCAGGTTCAAAAATCGAATGTAAAGTACTCGAACAAAAAAAAGGTCCAAAAGTACGAGTTTTCAAGATGAAAGCTAAGAAACGACATATGAAAAATCGAGGTTTTAAACCAAGTATAACACAAATCGAAATCTTGTCTATATCATAATATAGGCATTTTTTTGTTTTTTAGGTATAATAAAAAGAGTTGGTAAAAAGAAGATATAAGTAAAATAAAGATGAAAGCTAAGAGGAATTTAGTATTTAAGATTTCACTTTGTCAGCAAAAATTAATCTGAGGGCTCGTATAGAGCGTCATTCACGAGTATTACAGCATAATCTCTATGCAACAGGAAAGAAAACAGGAAAACCAGGACTCGCTCTCGTATCAGCGATTGCTATTTTTATGCTTCCTATTTACCCGACTTTTGCAAATATAGTAAATAATGGAGTAACCAGTGATATGTATCGTGAAGAAATAGATGAATCAAGTATCATCAGTTCGTTTGAACTTGGAGAAAATGATACCCTCGGAGATGGAAATATTTTCATCCAATCAAAAGACTCATATCTCTATGTAAATGCAGTGATAGATGATGAGAATAGAGATGTTTCAGGAACGAAAGAAGTGGTAGAATATACCGTGAAAGGATGAGACAGTGTTGCTTCTATCGCACAAAACTTCAATATCACTCGAAACTCTATCTTGTGGGCTAATAACTTTGATGCAAATCATATGCTCCGACCAGGAGATGTGCTCAAAGTGCCTCCAGTATCAGGGCTTATTCATAAAGTACAGTCAGGAGAAACTCTTCTGGGACTTGCAGGGAAATATAAAGTAGATTCAGAAGAGATTATGCGTCAGAACTTGCTTCTTACTGCAAATGATCTCAAGATAGGAGATACGATTATTATCCCAGGAGCTATCAAAGAAGTTCCAAAACCACCAGTAGTTATTGCTGCAAAAACTACTGGAAAACCTTCAAGCACTGGAGTTACTGTAAAAACTTCTGGAAAAGTTACAGTTGCTGCTAGTGGAGGAAAGGCACCAAGCGAGTATGTGAGCAGTGAAACAGGAAGTTATAAACTGACATGGAGACAACCACAATGGAAGTTTTACTGGGGAAACTGTACTTGGTACGTAGCTCAATATAAAAATGTAAACTGGTCAGGAAATGCAAACCAGTGGCTTGCAAATGCAAAAGCGAAAGGTCACTCTACAGGTTCAACTCCAAGTGTTGGTGCTATCATCACTTTCACAGGACGAGGATATAATCCATACTATGGACACGTAGGAATCGTTACGGAAATAACAGACTCAAACCTCATCATCTCAGATATGAACTATCGAGCTCTCGGTGAAGTTACGACTCGTAAAATTCCAAAAAATGATAGATCTATTCAAGGATATATCTACGTAGATTAAAAACATACGTTCAAAAAATCTCTCACAGTCTGTGAGAGATTTTTTTGTTTTTGAATTATATCTATAAAAAAACACTCTCTATTCAGAAAGTGTTTTTCGTATGTATCAATGGTGCACCCAGCTGGAGTCGAACCAGCAACCAACGGCTTCGAAGACCGCTACTCTATCCAATTGAGCTATGGATGCAAAAAATGTAAAACGTAATGGTGCAACCAGCAGGGCTTGAACCTGCGACCTCGACCTTCGCAGGGCCGCGCTCTAATCCAACTGAGCTATGGCTGCGTGTGTGTGTTTCGAACGTCTTGAGTTAGCTTGGATAGTATATAGAAATTCAAAATTTGTAAAGTTTATTTTTCGACTTTGAAAAAAAATATTTTTCTCCATAATAGGGGAAAAATATAACAGCTATGCAAACACAAACGAGCCTTCTGGGAAATATTATTATCTCTTCTCCTGCTTCAAAGGATATGACACTTGATGCTCTTTTGAGTCTTCGTTTTGAGGAAGGAGAAGTGCTGGAGAAAAATCTTGAAAACCTTCATGATCCCTACTTGATGTGTGATATGCAAAAAGCAGTAGACCGTATCAAAACTGCAAAAGAGAAGAAGGAAAAAGTGATTATTTTTTGAGACTATGATGTTGACGGAGTGACTGCAACTTCACTTCTTATGCATCTTTTCACGACTTTGGGGATGACCGTGAGCTATCGTCTCCCTCATCGAGTGCATGATGGATATGGACTCAAACAAAAGTTTATCGATGAACTGGCTCCTTTATGAGTGACTCTTATCGTGACAGTTGACTGTGGTTCTCGAGATCGAGACATAGTGACCTATGCAAAAACTTTGTGAATCGATATTATCGTAACGGATCATCATCATGTTCCTGAAGATATGCCCGATGACGCAGTTGCATTTCTCAATCCAAATCGTCCTGACTGTAACTATCCTGATAAACATCTTTCTGGAGCAGGAGTTGCCTATAAACTCGTGATGGCACTTGCGAGAGAATATATGGCTGAAAAAGAGTACCTCAAATACATCCGGGAAAGTATCGATATCGCTGCAATCGGAACAGTCGCTGATTGTATGCAACTCGTAGGAGAAAATCGTATCATCGTGACGCTTGGACTCAGACAAATAAAATACTCACGCAGTAAAGGAATACGAAAACTCATCGAAGACAAGATTCATGAAGACCTCGATGCTGATATTTTTGGCTTTCTCATAGGTCCCAGGCTCAATGCTGCAGGACGTATGGATACTCCCTATAAAGCGGTAAACCTCATCCTCAATAATGGACTTGGGCTCGAAGAAACACTTCGAGAAATAGAGGAACTCAATACTTTGCGAAAAACAAAAACTCTGGAACATACGGAAACAGCACTTGAAGTGATTGATACGAATGATAATATTATCATCTATCATTCACAAAATATTGAACACGGTATTATTGGCATAGTAGCAGGAAGACTGACAGAGAAATATTTTCGTCCTTCTATTGTTTTGATCGATGAAGGGGATAAACTCATTGCCAGTTGCCGTAGTCCTGACTATTTTTCACTTATAGAAATACTCGAGCGATATAAAGATATGTTTCTTGCTTTTGGATGACACAAAAATGCTGCAGGTTTTTCTATTTCTCAAGAACTTTTTCCCGTATTTAGAGAACGTATCTTGTGAGAAGTAAATGCTCTTGATTTTTCTGAGTATAAAAAAGAAATTCGGGTAGAAAAAATATTAAAACTCGATGAAATAGGATTTAAACTGCTTGATACGATGAGTCGTTTTAAACCTTTTGGGATGGGAAATCCAAAACCTCTGTTTCTCATAGAAGATGTCACTCCAGAAAAAATAGCTTTTTTGTGACAAGGGAGAGAACATTTGAAGTTTGAAAATCGCTTTGGATTCAAGATATTTGCTTTTGGCATGGGAGAATATTATGAACTCTTACGAACTACAAAAACATTTGATATCATCATAGATATTTCAGAAGATAGTTGGCAAGGAAAGAGAGGTATTATGCTCAAAGTGATGGATATCATAGTATAAGAAAATATATAAAGATTTAGGCAATATATATTTCTCGATATTCTTTTGAAATATATATAATACTCTTACTTACTTCTTACTTTTCTTTTATGAAACAGACTCTATCTCGTCCAGGTTTTTGGTATATATATCGTGCTATAAATTTTTCACATAGTTTTGATATCAAAAAAACAGATTCAGAACTCGGACAAGAAGTACATATCAAGCTCAGATGAGATAAAAAACTCAGAAAAAATCCTTTGCTGCGAGCTATTACTACGGCTCTTTGGCTTTTCCCAGCACTTCTTGCTATTATATTTACTATTGTATTTCCACATCTCGCTCCATGGAATTATATTTTTGCGATAGCTTGGGTGACTGCGTACCACTTTGCAGCGATGTACTACGTGATTGAGCTTTCAGATATGCTTAAAGTAGAAGTACTTCCACTTGAGACTCACAAAAAAGAAACAAAAAAAATACATAAAAAAAAGAAAAAATAATATTTTATATTCTTAGTTTTTTCTATGTCAGCATATACGGTAGTAACTCAGACTTCATGGTTTTCTCGTATCAAATCAGCTCTTGCAGGGATTATTATCGGACCTATTTGTATTTTTCTTGCGATATGGTTCTTGTGGTATAACGAAGGACGAGCTGTAGAGCGAGCTCAAGACCTCAGTCTTGGAGTCAAAGTAGTTCAAGAAATTGCTTCTGAAACATATGATCCAAGCTATGATAATAAACTCGTTCATATTTCAGCTCCTATCACAGGAAGAAATCTCTCAGATACTCAGTTTTGAGTGACTATTTCAGGAGCTACTCTCGAAAGAAACGTAGAAATGTTTCAATGGAAACAAAATGAGTCTTCTCAAACCAAAGAAAATCTTGGGGGAAGTACGACGACTACAAAAAGCTATACCTATGAAAAAGTATGGTCGAGTCAGCTCATAGACTCGGCAAGTTTTGCTGAAACAGGAAAATATATAAATCCTACAAGTTTTCCCTACTCTGGGGAAAGTTTTCTCGATGAAAACTTCAAACTTGGAGCATTGAGCTTGAGTCAAAATCTCCTTGCTTCTCTTCCAAGTGGAAAAGAAGTTTCACTTGCAACACAAAAAATGATTCTCGGAACAGGACAAACTCTTCAAAATAATAGTGTTTTTATAGGAAGTGATATACAAACTCCTCAAATCTGAGATATGAAAATATCATACACAGCACTGCAAAATGGAGAAATACTCTCAGTCATCGCAGCACAAGATACAGGATGAATTCTTACTCCCTATAAAGCAAAAAATAGAACTCTTTCGCGTATCTCTCTCGGGACTTTTACCGCACAAGAGATGTTTGCACAAATGGTTACAGAAAATACACTTCTCAGTTGGGCTCTGAGAGCTGGAGGACTTCTGCTTATGTTTATTGGGTGGAAAGCATTTTTTGCTATTATCCCGATTCTTGGAGCAGTTATCCCTCTTTTTGGGAAAATACTGTGATTTGGAACAGGGTTTATCGCACTTATACTCACTTTGCTTTTGTGAGGAACAGTGATTATCTTTGCTTGGATAGTAGCTCGACCACTTTTTGCGATACTGGGAGCGCTCGGACTCATAGCACTTTTGTACTTTCTTTGGAAGAATAAAAAAGAAAAAATATCTGGAAATATCGCTGAAACAAATGTTTTAGGATAAGAATAAAATTTTCTAAAATCTCGCAATTTTTTAAAAAAATACTATAGTCACACTATAGTATTTTTTTAGTTTCAAGTTTTATGTCTCTCGATAAACCTTCTGAAATAATGTACTTTAATGACTGAACTCGACTTGAAACTCAAATATGTGATTTTTTCAAAATAGATGAAGCTCAGTTGAGTCCTGAAAAAAAGGAAATATTCCAAGCATTTGTTTCATGGTTTTTAGTTTCTATTGCTTATGATACTAAGCAAAAATCTTGGAAATATAAAAATTTTTCCAAAGGAGAACGTGGAAGTTTTACCTTTCCAATGTCTCAAGATACAGAAACTGGATTTTCAAGTTTTGCTCATATGTTTCATGGAGGTGATCCTAAAACTCCGTGGGTACATTTTGATTTTGATGTTTTTGAAAATGGGTGTAATGATTTTATTAAAAAAATGGGAATCGAATTTAATAATGATGCTTTTATTCAAGCACAACTAAAATTTCAAAATGACGTGAGATATTTTCGGGATGCTATAATGAATAGAGAATATGAAAAATTAGAGGGATTTTCGCAACAAGCTGTTGAAAACAGCCTCAGATATAGAAGTCGAAACTTTGAACTTCTTGCTTCACTCTGACTTGATTATGGAGCAGATAGTGAATGAGTATGTGAAATCCCTATGAAATATACTTTGATATAATACGATAAAATAATCTCGCTTTTCTTTCAAAAAATACTATACTTCGTGTATAGTATTTTTTTATAGCACATTTATGAGTTCACAAAACCTTATCACCTGTCCTTCTTGTGGACACAACTTTTCTCTCTCTGATGTTCAAAAACATGAACTCGAAGAAATGCGAGAAAAGATGAAACTCGAACTCGAAGCTGATGTGAAGAAAAAAGCATTTGCTTGGGCTCAAGATGAGATAAAAAAAGAAAAAGAAAAAGCTCTCGAAGAAGGGCAAAAGCAAATGATAGAACTTGAAGCTCTTCGCAAACGAGACGAAGAAGCTCGTAAAAAAGAACGAGAATTTTTGCAACAATGACAAGAGTTTGAAATGTTTAAGAAAAACCAAGCATTTGAACTGGATAAAGCTCGTATAGAAGAACGCAAAAAACTCGAAGCAGAAGTCCAAAAACAAGCCGAAGAAAAAGCAAAATTTACCGAAGAAAAACTCCAACTTGAGTACGAGAAAAAATTCTCAGAACAGCAAAAACAAATGGATATGTTGCGTAAATCCGTAGAGGAAGCAAACCGAAAAGCAAACCAAGGATCACAGCAAATCCAAGGAGAAGTTCGTGAAGATGCACTCAAAGAACTGCTCTTGCAAAACTTCCCGATAGATATTATTTCCGATGTGGAAAAAGGGATTAAAGGAGCTGATGTGGTACAAGAAGTACGCAATGATTTTGGACAATCGGTAGGGATTATCGCGTGGGAATCAAAAAATACCAAAGCGTGGTCAGACTCTTGGGTTGAGAAACTCAAGGAAGATAGACTCCGAGTCGGAGCAGGAGTTTCGGTCATCGTCTCGGCAACTCTTCCAGCTGGACTTACTCGATTTGGACTCTATAAAGATATCTGGGTGACCGATGCCGAGTCGGTTCTCCCACTCACTATCGCACTTCGCGCGCATATGATAGAAATGAGCAAAGTACGAAACTCACTCAAGGGAAAAGACGAAAAGATGGAAGTCCTCTACAACTATCTCACTTCGCACGAATTCAAAGCAAAAATAGAAAATATCGTAGAAGCATTCTCGTCTATGAAAGATGATCTCGACCGAGAAAAACGAGCTATGGAAAAGATGTGGTCCACCCGAGAAAAACAGCTTGGTCGCGTCATAGACAATACGGCACGGCTCTACGGGGATATGCAGGGGCTTCTTGGTTCGAAGCTTGGGACAGTGGAGTATTTGGAATTAGGAGGGGGAGAGGAGTAGAAAATAAATTAAAAACGTATGAAAATAAATATTGATTTCTCTCAAATTATTATTCTTTGAGATTTAGAAAAAAAATCTTTGGAAGTTTATGAATTTATAAAAAAAGATTTCTTTTCTCCAGAAGAAGTTTTATTCATATTTAATACTATTTTTAATAATAAAATATTTAATGATTTTTTTCCTTTTATCATTTTAGAACATGAAAATCAAAGTAAAGATAATTTTGATTCAAAAAAAATAATAGAATTTACTCCTAATAAAGAAGAGTATAGATTTATTAAGTTATTGATTCAAATACTATGAGTCTGTTTATTTTTTATTAATTCTAAATTAATTTTTAAAAATAGAGAAGATATTACAAAAATATTTCACTTTAAATGTTACCAGTTTTGAATTGATGTTCCCAAAATGGTGTATATAACTATCGAACTACTAAAAAATTCTTCTATCAATCATTCATTTGATAGTAAAATATTATGAAATTTTTCACTTGAAGAGAGAAAAGATTTTTATTCTATATTTCAACTGGTTTGAAAAAATACCATTCATTTCTTTTTTTTAAATTTGAGTCAAAAAAGATCTATAAATTTGGTAATAAATAAAGTAATAAAAAAAATAGAAAAAAATAAAATACCGTGAAGTTTTATGGAGGTTTACTGAATCTCT
>JAYTJZ010000005.1:0-20940 GCA_043730605.1 Candidatus Altimarinota bacterium | reverse complement strand
ATAGATACAGTATATAATATATTGCTTCAGAAAGAAAGTGATTTTGTGATAGATTTTGGATGAGATATCCGAGTCAAAGGAAAATATACGATACAGCTCGAGGATCCCTATGAGATAGGAAAAAGTATAGGAAGCATCGAGATAGAAAATACTTCTATTGCAGCTTCGAGTGGGTTAAAAAGGAAGTTTTGAGTTGGACATCATCTTATAAATCCGAAATCTCCAGATACTGCTTGAGAAATAATTGCGGTATATACTATTCATAAGCTCGCACTTTTTGCTGATACTTTTTCTACAGCTCTTTTTGTCTCTCCTCTTGATATTGCTCTTAAACTGATGCGAGAAACGAAATGACTTTCTGCTTGTATCATTCTTACTGATGGAACTATACATAAAAGTGCTGATTTTACTGCTCAATTTTTTACCACATGATTCAAAAAGTAGAAGTTGTTTCTGGGTGTATTTCCTGTCGGAACTGTGAAAACGTATGTCCGAGTATTTTTCATGTTGCTCCAAAATCAAGTGTTATCTCTCATAACTATGAAGGAAAGGAGTCTGAAATACTGCAAGCAGAGCTCATGTGTCCTGTAAATGTGATAAAAGTTCAAAAACAAGGAAGTTTTATACTCAGTTTTAAAAAAGCAATACTTCAAAAAAAACATTTCCTGACTCCAGATGTGTTAGAGCTTACTTTTGAAACCCCAGATTTCTCGGCAAAAGCAGGACAATATATTTCTCTCCAGATGCAAGATGCCTACGGAAGATTTTCACGAAGTTATTCTCTTGCAGAAAGTTCATCTTCTCACTTTGTCCTTACGGTAAAAATCTTGAAAAAAGGAAGAGGATCATGATTTTTGAGAAAATTCAAACCAGGAAAAGAAATCTCTTTTCTGGGAGCACTTGGAAACTTTGTTGTACAAGATACCACGAAACGAAAGGTATGTATCGCAACAGGAACGGGACTTGCTCCGATAATCGCAATCCTTGAAAATACTCCTGCAGAAGTTCCAAAACTTGTGATTTTTGGAGCTCGTTTTGAACAAGATTTGTACTATCTCGAAAAACTCCAGAACTATCCTAATACGCAAGTCATCATAAAAGTTTCACGACCACATGCAGAACATCTTGATAAAAAAGGTCGTGTGACGGATGAGCTCCAGCATGTCACGCAAGAAGATGAAGTCTATATCTGTGGAAATCCAGATATGGTCGAAGAAGTGAAAAAACAACTCTCAGAAAGGGGAACTACCAGCCCAAAAATATACAGTGAAAGCTTTACTCTTTCTCATGTCTACCCTGGATTTTGGAGATATCTTTTTGTACAGGGAAATATTCCATATTTGTCGAAAATCTCTTGGGGAATAAGTCTTCTGTGACTTTTCGTAGTTCCAGTACTCTGGTTTTATATGCAGGCTCAAGATAATCTCTATGGAACACTTGGTCCGATAGAAAACTTCATGTGATTTTTTTATGATGTGAGTTGGTACTCTGTGGTTTTTGTGATGGGAATACGACCACTTTCGGATATATTTCCAAAAATAAAAATTTTCAAAAAACTCTGTTATTTTCGAAAAGCTTTCGGAATCCTTTCAGCAAGTATTATCGTCGTGAATTGGCTCGGGATGTGGTATTTTAACCCAGCAAAAATAGAGCAATATTTTCTTGGAACGAGGTGGGCAGTATGACTTGCTCTAACAGCGAGACTGAGTGAACTTACGGCACTGATACTTCTGCTGACTTCGAATAACTTTTCACAAAGATTCTTGGGAATATGGTGGAAACGGATACAGCGACTAAGCTACGTTTACTTTATCACAGGAGGGATAGTTGCAGCACAGTTTTTGCCTTACAAGATTTATCCACTTATGTTTTTCGTAGGGATACTCTATTTTCTCGCATTTTTGAAAAATAGAAAAAAATAGTTTTGTCACCGATTCTCGTGAGATTCGTTTTTAAAAGAGAAGATTTCCTTCTCTTTTATTTTTTACTTTTTTGTATGAAAAAAATACTCTCTCTCACCCTACTTTTTTTCGCAAGTACTTCTCTCGTAAGTGCTGACTGTATGTTTCAAGAAACTCCTGCTCGATGTTCTGTTACGGGGATTACATTTACGAATAGTTGTGAAGGTTGGAGTGATACGAGTTCGTGGTCTCTTCCTACAGCATACGAAGGAATATGTATGCAAGGAGCAACTCTGACTCAAGCTCAAAAAGACAAAATATTTCTCATACTCGAAACTTTTTTCAAAAAGCAAGATATGATGGGAGAGGTATATGCTTTTGACACCATTTCTATCGATCCATCTACAGGAGGACTCAATCCTCAAGGACAAACATTTGTAAACGAAAAACTCTTTCCAAATATCAAAAGACTTTTACTCGCTGAAAAAGCAAAAACTTCACCAAATCTCCAAACCATAGCAGTACTCAACTATGCTGCAAAAGTAGTAGGATATGATTATTATTTACAGAAATAAGGGAAAATAGAATTACAAAAAACTCTTTCGAAAGAAAGAGTTTTTTATCTTATTTGTTTTTTCATCTGTCCAATAAAGAAACACATAAAGAAACAAAGAACAAGTAATATCCCTATTGTTCCACTTGCTGATATATCACTATAGTAAGAAAATATAATTCCTGAAATAACACAAATACATGAAAATATTTCTGCAAAGACGAGTGTTTGAGTAAAGCTTTTCGCTATCTGACTCGCTGCAAGAACAGGGAGAATAAGGAGTGAGGAAAGAAGGAGAACTCATACGATAGGAAATGCTACAGCGATAGTCATCCCGACAATAAGCATAAATACGATATGAATCTTTTTTGTTGAAACTCCACTTGCCCGTGCAGCATCTTCGTCGTAGGTGGTGATCATCAATTCTTTTCGAAATATCAAAAAAAGTCAGAGTACTATAATAAAAACACAAGCTAAGATAGAAGTATCTTTTTCTGTTACCAGTGAAATACTTCAAAAAAGATAGGAGCTTATATTGAGCATAACACGACTATTGAGACTCAAAGCTATGGCTACAAAAGACATATTGAGTGTGAGAAATATAGCAAGTACCATATCTCAAGAAAGTTTTTTACTGAGTCGAAACTTTTCTATAATAAAGGCAGAAGCTGTAGTATACATGAGAGTTGATATGAGAGGATTTATACCACTCACAAGACCAAGAATAATCCCAGAAAGTGAGCTATGAGCAAGAGTATCTGATATCAGAGTATAGCGACGAATAATGAGAAATATCCCGAGAATAGGACATAAAAGTGAGATGAGGACTCACGAGATAAGGGCATGTTGCATAAAACTATATTCGAGAAAACTTGGCATAATAAAGAAGTTAATATAAAAATTCTACTTCATTTTTTGGAAACATTTTTTTTATTTCTAGGAGATGTAGTTTTTCGTTGTGGCAGAGTTCGCAATCCATCTTCCCAATATACCATATTTTTACAGCATGTTCTTCAAGAAATTGAGTATCATGAGAAATAAGAATAATCGTGATGTGATGTTTTTTATTTAAATGATGGAGAAGATGGTAGAGATGTTTTTGCGCAATAAGGTCTATCCCTGCAGTCGGTTCATCCAAGATAAGGATTTGAGGATTTGAAACTAAAGCTTTTGCAATAAGGACTCTCTGTTGTTGTCCTCCTGAAAGTTCCCGAAAGAGTTTTTTTGAGTGTTCGAGCATTCCTACATGACTGAGTGCTGACTCAAGAGTCTCATAGGAACAATGAGTTTGTTTTTTGTCTGCTTTTGGTGAATGTATATTCAAACGCATCACTTCTTCGACGGTGATAGGAACAATAGCATCTATAGTATTAGCTTTTTGTGAAATATATTCTACGGTATAAGGACAATTTTCTATCTTTTTTTCATGATTATCATACCACTGTATACTTCCAGACTGAGGCTTTAAAAGACCAAGTATCATTTTGATAAGAGTTGTTTTTCATCGACCATTTTCTCAAAATATCGCAATAAAGTCTCCAAGAAACACACTGGTATCTATATGTGAAAAAAGAGGAGTTTCAGAAGCATAAGCAAAAGAAATGCGTTCTAGATCAAGAATTTTTTTCATGGTTTTTATATTTGAAATTGATTTTAGGTAAAAAATATTCTTTCGAGAGTCCAATAACTTGCAATGAAAAATATTATAAGAGCAAGTCCTTGAAGTCAAATCTTTTCCCATTGAGGAAAATATTTTCGCAGTATAAAGAATAAAGGAAATGCGAGAAATATAATGAGTAGTTGTCCTATTTCTACTCCAACATTAAAAGAAAGGAGAGAGGAAAGAAAATATTTTTCAGGAATAGCAATATCTTCTAAGCTTCCAGCAAATCAGAGCCCATGAAAGAGTCCAAATCCAAACACGAGAAATAATCTATTTCTTAAATTATATGAATATTTATATTTTTTGGAAAGTATAAGAAAATTTTGAACAGCAAGAAAAACGATTGAAAGAGCGATGAGTGGTTCCACGATTTTTCCTGTTACTTGTATGACTCCAAGCCCTGCAAGTATGAGAGTAATAGAATGAGCCACTGTAAAAACAGAGGTCATATACAATACTTCTTTGAGTGATATAATCATCATTACACAGAGTATCACGAAAAGGATATGATCAGTTCAAAAAAGAATATGCTCTATCCCAATTCATAAAAAATCTCACATAACTCAGAAAAAACTCTCTCAATTTTGAGAAGAAACTTCATTTTTAGAGCTCTCTCAGAGAGATTCTGTTTTTTGGATACTTCATTGGGGAACATTTTTCCCTTTATAAGTAAAATTTTCATAGTTTAAGATAATCTCATTTTTTTCTCCTTTTACTTCTTGGATTTCTATAAAATGATACCAATCAGGACTTTGAAACATATTAAATAAACTACTTTCTATGGTGAGTTTCTCTTTTGTTATGGAACCAGTTTCACAGGTGAATAATCATTCAAACACAGTAGTTCCTTCTCCAGCAGTAGGAATTCCTGTTGTAGCAGGAACGGGGATAGTATCTGCATCAATCGTACGAAATATACAAGATTTCCCCTCATGTGAAATATGGAAGTGAGCGTCAAAATAGAGCTGCATATTTTCGAGGAACATTTTTTTATCAGCTTCTAGCTGGTCATACGCTCCAGCAACCACTGTTTCTGTTCGGATAGTATTTCCAGAAAAACTCAGCGTAGAGCTTACATTGAAGACAGGGACAAAGTCGTGAGAAAAAACAGGGAAGAGAAATCCTATTTGAGTTAAAAATATTCATAAAAAGAGGAGTATATATTTTTTCATATGCAGAAATTTTTATTTACAGAGAAGTCACTGACTTATTTTTTCGAGATTTTTCTCCATAATACTGATATAATCCTCTCCTGCTTGGACTTCTTCTGGAGAAAGAGTTTCAAGAGGATCAAGTTCTAAATTTTGGACTCATGTTTCTTTCGTAATAGTATCAGTAAACCTTGAAGATACAAGAGGCTCTGTAAAAATAGTACCGACTTTGTTTTCTTTAATAAGCTCTATTACTCGGGCTATATCTTGAGCGGAAGGCTCCATATCAGGCTCTATTCCTGAAACAGCAACTTGAGTAAGTCCATAGTCCCGAGCCAGGTATCAAAAAGCTTCATGTGAAGTTACGAGCTCTTTTTTCTGACATAAAGCTAAAGTTTGTGAGTATGTTTCATCAAGATCAGATAGTGTTTTTATAAAGTTCTGCGTTTCAGGACTTTCAGATATTTTTAATTCCTGAGTAAGAAGAAGAGCAAGTTCTTTCATCATTTTTGGAGAAAGCCAAGTATGAGGATCAGTCCCTCCGTGCTCATGTTCTTCATCTTTTTCTGCAGAATTATTTTCCTCCTCTTTTTTCTCAAGACTGATAAGATTCTCAAGTTTTTCTGAAAGATGCACAAAAGCAGTAGTATTTTTTTCAAGTTCTGCTGAGAGTTTTTCTTCATAATGTTCCATTCAAAGACCACTCATTACCACCATATGAGATCCAAGCATATTTTTTATTTGCTGAGCAGTTGGTTCATACTCATGGGGTTCTCCTCCTTCTGGAACGAGATTTATGACTTCATAGCTTTCTCCTACTAATCCTTTTGTAAGAAAGTAGAGAGGATAAAAAGAAGTATAAATAGTCTCTTTTTGAGTTTCAACTGGTACTTCAGAGACAATAGGAGTTTCTTGAGTTGTATTTTCTTTACTCGTACAAGAAATAAGAAACACACAGAGCACAAGTAAAAAAATAGTTTTTTTCATAGAAAGAAAAATAAATAAATAAAATTATGCTGTAAAAAACACTTCGCGTAACAGGAGATCTTGGAGCTTTGTTTTTCGGATATTTTTTCCGATAAAAACAATACGCGATATGTCATCTTTCCTATCCCAACGAGGATCTTCCGTAAGGGTAAAACATGAACCTGCTTTTTGGATGATATATCGTTTGTCGGATATTTCTATAAAGTGTATAAATCACTTGACTCGAAAGATATCATCAGGAAGGTTTCCAAGAAAATGTTTCATATTTTCGAGATTATAACACTTTTCTGGTGTTTTAAAGAGATAGCTGCTGATACTATGGTCATGCACGTGTTCGTGGCTCTGTAATAATTCATGCTCTATTTCTTCCGTCATTTCAAAACTCGTAGTATCGAGGATATACTGCAAATCTACTTTTCCATAGTTTGTCTCGATGATGACAGCATATTGATTGAGTTCTTTGATTGTTTTTTTAATTGTTTCGATCTCTTCCATACTGACTTGCTCAACTTTATTGAGAATAATAAAATTTGCGAACTCTATCTGCTCAAAAGTCGTTTGAAGAGATTGTACGAGACTATGTCGAAAATTCCCTGCATCTACGAGACATACGATACTATCAAGTTTCACTCTTCCTCCAAAATCTTCTATGAGAAAAGTTTGTGCGATAGGAAGAGGTTCACTCATCCCAGAAGCTTCGATGATGAGATAGTCAAAATCTTTTCCAGAATCCAAAAGTTTTTTTACTCCAGCAATAAGATCTCCTCGAACGACACAACACATACATCCATTTTGGATTTCGATCAGTTCTTCGACACTATTCTCTAGGAGATCTCCATCGATAGATTCTGCTCCAAATTCGTTTTCTATCACGGCTATTTTATATCCCTGCTTATTTTTGAGAATATGATTCAGAAGTGTCGTTTTTCCTGATCCGAGAAATCAAGTAAGGATAGTTACGGGAATTATTTTTTGCATATTTTCTATTTATAAATTATATCCACTCTGGAAATACATCTTTCATATTTTTCCAGCTTTCTCTGTCATTGAGTTCTTCTTTGGTGAGAAGAGCACTATCAAGCATCGAGATAATTTTTTCTTGTTGCATATTTACTCCGATAGTCACGAGTTGTATCTTCCTATCTCAAAAGGGTTTATTTCCATATTCAGCTTCATATATTTTATTTTCTTCTGGATCACAGGTTTTTCTCTCTGCTTGAGAAAAGCTTGCCATCCAGCGACCAAGAGCATCGAGTCGAATACTTCCTCCTGCTTGACTCCAGTTTCCAGCATAATCATTTCGACTTGCAAGCCAGATAACTCCTTTTGAACGAATTACTCAAACCCATTCTTTTTTTGTAAGAAGTTCAAATCTTTTAGGATGGAAAGGAATTTCTCTGTCATAAATGAAGGAAGAAACTCAGTATTCTTGGGTTTCTGGAGTATGATTTTTATGTCCTCCAGACTCAAGTTCTTTCATCCAGAGAGCAGACCGAGTAGCTTTTTCATAGTCAAAAAGTCCTGTTTGTATAATTTCTGAGATATCTACCTGACTTTCCGTTGTTTCTATTATTTTTGCATCGGCTTGGAGACTTCGAAGAATTCATTTGATATATATGAGTTCATCGGGGCTGACAAGATCTATTTTATTGAGAATAATCACATCACAGAACTCTATTTGTTCTACGAGAAGATTGACAAGAGGTCTCTCATCCTCTTCACTTAAGCCCATTTTCATATCAGCAAGAGTTTTTTCACTTCCAAACTGAGTGAGAAAATTTCCAGCATCAACTACCGTAACCATCGTATCGAGATAAGCAAATTTTCATAGATCTATGCCTGTTTCTTCATCTACATAAGAAAAAGTCTGTGCTACAGGAATAGGTTCTGATATTCCAGAACTTTCGATGATGAGCGCGTCATATTTTCACTCTTTTCCGAGTCGTTCTACTTCTTTGAGCAAGTCTTCTCGAAGCGTACAGCAAATACATCCGTTACTCATTTCTACCAGTTTTTCCTCAGATTGTAAAAGAGTGATTTCATTTTTTACGAGAGCAGCATCTATATTGATTTCAGCCATATCATTGACGATAAGAGCAACTTTCATATTTCCTCGCTGATGAAGAATATTATTCAAAAGAGTTGTTTTTCCCGCACCAAGAAAGCCAGAAAGCACAGTTACGGGTATTTTTTTATTCATACAAATCGAATCCTAACTTGAATTCTTTCCTTTAAGAAAGGAAAGAGACTTCAAAAAAATAAAATATATTAAGTACATTCACTACATCTCCCAAAGAGGTTGATCGAGTGTTCGCGTAGAGTGAAATTGTGATTTTTTGCGACTTGTCCGAGAAGTTTACACAAGAATTGCGAGTCAAAAGAAAGTATTTTTCCACACGATTCACACTTCATATGTTCGTGATGATGTTCGTGGGAATTTATTTCGTATTGCTCTATACCTGCCTCAAGACTCACTCTTCGTAAAACTCAGATTTCACCAAAAAGTTTGATACTCCGAAAAATACTTGCTCTTGGAATCTCAGGGAAATTAATTTCCAAGTCTTTTGCGCTAAAAATATGAAACTCCTGCATTTTTTCAAAGAGCAGTATTCTTTCAGGAGTTATACTTTTTTTATATTCTTTGAGAACTTCTTCTATTTTCATAATTGAGATTTAGTATCAATTAAAGTATTTGAAATATATTGATACGGGAAGAGATGTCAAAAGATTTTTTGCTATTTTCTCGAAAATATATAAAATAGTAGTATTATTTTAAAATAGTAGTATAAAAATATGGCAACAGCAGAAAAAACATATAAAGCATCGGTTTCTATTCGAGAGCGAAACTGGAATGCTCTTGCAGATGCAAAAAATAAATCAAAGATTATTAATCAAGCATTGGATTTGTATTTTAAAGTAGATAAGAAGAGACAGGAGAGCTATGATGAGTGGTATGCAAACTTTCTTGCAGAAACGATAGAAGCACTTGAAGAGGTAGAACAGGGAGGAGGTGCTTCAGTACCTATGAAAAATAGAAAAATAGATAGAAAAGCATTTATGAAGGAAATAGGGAAGTCATAGTAGTTTAGAACTTGCTTCAAGAAAGAGAGTGCGTTTGTAAAAAATATTTTTCTCTTGCATTTTCAAAACTTTTTTGTATAGTCCTGCTCGACACAGATTTTCATCGTTTTGAAAATCCCTGAATGAAGAGACACCCTTACACAAATATTTGAGGACTTCTCTTCCTTGCGAGATGTACTCATATTTTGTATGTAGGTTTTATAGGCTAGATTCTAGCGTGTAAAAAGTGTTTCTTTATTTTTTTGCTTATTATTCATGACAGAATCACTAGAAAACAAAATCACTTTCAGAGACCTTGGTCTTTCTGAAAAACTCCTCAGCGCTATTGAAGCAAAAGGATACAAATATCCTTCTGAAGTTCAGGCTGGAGTCATACCACTTCTTTTGAGCGGAGACAAAGATATAATCGGACAAGCACAAACAGGAACAGGAAAAACAGCAGCATTTGGGCTTCCACTTCTTGATAGACTTGATATGGCTAAAACTGGAGTTCAAGCTATGATTCTTGCCCCAACTCGAGAACTTGCCATCCAGGTAGCCAATGAAATCAGATCATTTGCTGATCCAAGAGTGAAAATTATTTTACTCTACGGATGACAAAATATCCGAGATGAACTGATGGAACTCAAACGAGGTCCACATATCGTCGTAGGAACTCCAGGTCGAGTGAAAGACCATCTTATCACAAAACGAACTCTTGATCTTTCGCGTATTGATTATTTTATCCTCGATGAAGCAGATGAGATGCTCAATATCGGATTTCGAGAAGAAATCGAAGAGATACTCACGCATACTCCAGAAAATAAAAAAACACTGCTTTTCTCTGCAACAATGCCACGAGAAATCCTCGTTCTTGCAAAACAATACATGCATGACTATGATACTATTGCGATTCAATCAAAAACTACGATTTCAGATCGTATCACTCAGATATATTATGAAGTAGCTCCAAGAAATAAGTTTGAAGCACTTTCACGAGTGATCGATATGACCGAAGATTTTTATGGAATCGTTTTTTGTAAGACAAAAATGGATGTTGATGAAGTGGCTTCAAAACTCATTGGAAGAGGGATTAAAGCAGAAGCGATTCATGGAGATATCGAACAAAAAAATAGAGAAAAAGTACTTGCACGGTTTAAATCGAAGAAAATATCTATCCTCGTTGCAACGGATGTTGCAGCACGAGGAATCGATGTTGAGGACTTAACTCACGTCGTAAATTTCTCACTCCCAGATAATGCAGAAGTGTATACACACCGTATTGGTCGAACAGCTCGAGCAGGGAAAACAGGAACAGCCATCAACTTCGTATCACGACTCGATACTCGAAAACTTTTCGGGATAGAAAGACTCTTGAAACAAAAAATGACACAAGGAACGATACCAGGAGCTCGAGAAGTAGTAGAACTTCAGAAGAAACGACTCGTAGGAAATATCGCAAATATGATGAATGACGAGAAACTCCATGAGTATGAAAGTATGGCACAAAGTCTTCTCGAACTAGGAGATCCAAAAACAGTTCTTGCTGCAATACTTAAAAATGCACACGCAGATAAGTTTAATGAAGACTCATATAATATCCTTGCAGAAATAGTTCCTATGGCTCCAAACGGAGAACAAAGAATCTTTATCGCAAAAGGAAAACTTGATAATATGGATCCAGGAAGTTTGATACGCTTTCTCGAAAACGAAGTAGGGATGAAACTCGGAGATGTTGGAAAAATAGACGTGCTTGAGAAATTTTCTTATATGAATGTGCAAGTAAAAGACGCAGAACAAATCTTACATCATTTCAAAGAACTCAATCCACGACAACCACTCGTAGTTCAAGCAAAAGCTCGAACTGACGGAGGAGGATATGCAAGTAGTGGAGGAAGTTCTCGAGACGGAGGTTCACGAGGAGGATATTCTGGAGGAGGATTCAAAAAATCATATTCTGGAGGAGGTTCTAGTGAGCGACGAGGAGACGGACTTGGATACTCAGGAGGAGGCTCAAACTCTCGTTCTTCTGGAACTCGAGGAAGTTCACGAGGAGGTCGAGAATCTTCAGGAGGAAAAAGTTATGGATGGAAGAAGTAAAAATCTTGCAAATCTTGTAAAAAAACATACCTTGTAGGGAACGATATTCGTTCCCTATTTTTTTTTGTACTACTTATGAATCAAGCACAATTTTTAGAAAATATCTCACGAATTCATGAACTTTTTCGTGAAAATGAGTTGCATCTGAATACACTTTCAGATGGGATTGGAACAGACGGTTCAGCTCGGGTAATTTTGGATAATTTTCTCGATATTTTAGGACTTGAAAAAAATAGTGAAACTCGCTATGTGAGTAGTGCCAGAGTCGGAGGAAAGAAGTTTGAGCCACTGGATATATACCTCGAAAAAATAGGAAAGACAAGGCAAGAGCGAGATGATATTTTTGAGAAATCATACGGGTTTGTACGAAACTACTATGAAGCTTTGCAGGAAAAAATGCTTGGACGAATCGAGGAAGAAAAACTTCTTCCAGCATTTTATATGACGATTTTTCGCTATACTCATACACTGGGAAAACTCTACTCTACTCTTTTTTTGAGGTGGAATAGGAAACTTCTTTTCGAACAAAATCGTAATCTCGAAGCTCGTTTTGAAAATAATCAAGATGCGATTATTTTTTACCTGCAAGAAAATGCTCTTTTTGATACAGGACATCATGGAGATATGGCAGATAGAAGTTATTCACTTTTAGAAAAAGCAGGAAATGAATGTATTTCCCGAGCGTATAGTGAAATATTTCCTGAGGAAGTAAAAAATATTTGTGAGATGTATGAAGATTTTATACAGGCTTTAGAATCAGTAGAAGATGAAACATACCAGAGAAAAAAAGAATATATTACATATTTTCAAGCAATACAACAAGCTTGGAAAGAAACAGACGTAAATGAGCTGGTGAATAAATGGTCAGAAGTAGATATTGCGTGGATGGCTATAGATACTCCCGTTCAACCAGGACATCCGATAGAGTATTATGAAGATAAGTATCGTCGAGCTGTTTCGATTGAGTTTGATTTGCGTCTGAGTGACCCGAGTCTTTTCGAATCAACCGTTGCGAAAAATATCGAGCATATGTACGAAGCGATGTATGATGAAATCGGTCGAGAAAATTTTCCTGAAAGCTATCAGTATAGTCTCAATAATCAAAAAAAAGTACAATTGTATATTGGAGCTCCAGTTCTGCAATACGGTTCATTTCTCTGTGGGAGCTATAGCGCACAAGTCGTGCCAAACGATGACCAAGTGAGTAAAGTTTATGGAAAAAAGATTTTTGCTTTTCCAAAATTTGTCCTAGAAAGTCAAAAAACAGCTCCAAAAATGGCACTTGATATAAAAATAATAGATAAAGATATTTTAGAGAAATACTATGCTTTCTTGAATGGTCCAGAAGAGCGATATTATGAAATCTATGATATCGAAACGATAGGTCATGAGTTTGGACATACCCTCTGGCTTACCCCAGGAATAGAAGTTCGTATGGGAGAGCAAGGACTCTATAAAAATATTGAAGAATTTAAAGCGACAGCAGGTGGACTTGTAGCGTATTTTATTTCAGGAGGAGATGAGCTTCTTGATGAAGATATCATTATCACGAGTTTGATGCGTGATATACGTATGATGCGATATCGAGAAGTAGAGGATATTCTTCCATATTATTGCGAATGTCTGATTCACCTGCATATATTTTTTATGTCAGGGATGATAGACTATCACTTTGGAAAAATCAGACTTCACTACAACGAAAAAACGTTTACAGGGTTTAAAGAACTCTATACTTCTATTTATACACAGCAAATATTTACCTATCTGAAACAAATGGAGGCAGGGAATTTTCTCTTTGAGTTTGTAGTTCGTGAAAATGGAATATTTCTTCCAAAAGAAGAAAAAGTTCGAAAATTTGTAGAAGACTATTTCGAAAAATACAAAGAAATAGGAAATGAAGTAGCCTAATTTTATAGATCTAAATCACAAGAACCAATAAATTCTATTAGATTGAAGTCCATTATAGTGGATAATAGTTTGAAATATCATTTAGCTCGATAAGTGCGAAAGCATTTTTTTATGTACTTTAATAAAAAATATTTTTCCAAAATGAAAAATAATAAATTGACACACATTTATTATATATTATAATATATTTTTTTTAAAATTAAAGGGGTGATTGTGAAACGAGAACATATAGGACTCCTTGATACTACATGAATCGAAGAATGAAATCAAACCAATATTAAAACATGATATCTTGATATGCATGTTGTAGTTTATAGAGTGTGAAAAATACTAGAAGCATATCAGAAGGGAGAAAAACCAGAAAGAGAAGATACAATATTTATATGAAACAAATTACGAGAACAAAAAACTCTCATACTTTCACTTCTCCTGGATTGGAGAGTAAATCGAAATGATATTGATCAAAATGTATGACTTAAAAAAAGTGCTTATCAACGAATTATATCTCAAACCCAAATAAAGTCTGAACGCAAAATAGTAGTGCTTGAACTTGGACCATGAGATGGGAGTTTTCTATCATGATTACAAAATCAGTGTTGAGATGAGGTAGAATGTATCTGACTATGAGATGCGTATTATATCCCCCTTGAAACAGTATTAAAACCTTACATACGAGAGGATATTTCTCCTTTTTACTCGGAACTTTTAGAAAAGATACTCTTTCCTTATCTGAAAAAAAAGTTGATGAAACAAAAAAGGGAAAGTAGAGAAGAAAATGTAGATGCAAATGATATATTTATCATTTTATGAGCTATATATGAAAATGAAAGTAGCATTTATTCTTTTCAAGAGATGGTATCACAGATATTCGATAAAGAAAAATCGATGTATCGAGATTCAAAATTTGATGAGCATGATTCACATGACTTTCCGAGTCCATCTATCTTAAATTGGATGCTGCAACATACTTTTACAGATTCTTATGTAGGGAATGAAGAAAAATGAGAAAAATGGATTGTATATAAAAGTATGCTTGAAAAAAATATTCAAGAACTAAAAAAACTTCAAGAAAAATGAGATTGGACTGAAAAAGAGAGAGCATGGCTTATCAAAGAATTTGGAAGTTATATCGATATATTTTGGAAAGACGTAATACAAGAAAAAATAAAACGTTGAGAATCATACCTTCAAGATGTTTCTCAACTTTCTTTTACTTCAGACAATAGAATACAAGAAACCGATATTCTAAAAAATATTTTTACTCCTGCTTTCTGTGAAGAGATAAAAAGACCTTGAGAATCACATGTCGATCAGTCTCCTATTTCTCATACAGCTCAAGTAGATCTCAATATTTGGCCAGAAAATATGCTTTGATTTTATTTGTGAGATTTTTCTCGAATATCTGAGTATCCCAAAGCACAAGTATATCTTTCTTCTCGTGCAGATTCTCACCTTTCAAATCAAGATTATAAAACTCTTCTTGATATGATACTAGAATCAAGAGATCCTCAAGATCCATTTTTATATTTTTCAGATGGAGTAAGACAATCGTATTCAAACTATTATAGATGTGAACAAATCGAAACAGTAATGAGAAAATATTGTAACGATTATGAGGTATTGTATACGGTGAGTTCTTATGGAGAAATACTTGGAGTATGTATTGTCTCAAAAAATCATATACTCAATCGACAAAATCTAGAGTGAGAAAAGCAGACAGGAGTGTTTTTTAAAACGTACGAAGAAATAAAAAAAGATATTTTATTTCAGATTACACAAAGAATATTTGAGAGTGTAATGAAGATTTTTTGAGATAGGAGAGATATTTATAAATCTATTATTTTAAAACAAGAATTTCTGAGAATTTTACAAGAAAAAATAGAAAACTATAGAAGTAACATACAAAAACTTCCTTGAGATGATGAAAGAATATTCCAAGAATTTATATGGTATTTTCACACATGAAATCTTCCTTCGGTATTTTGAGTTTCAGGTATAGCAAATATTATTATTGAACAAACGATTCGAGAAACTATTTCCCATATTATTGCAAAACATTCAAGAAATATTGACACACTTGCAAATAAAATTTCTCCTTTATTAAAGGAAGAATCTTTTATTATGAGCCATATTATTGAAAAAATACAGTGAATCGTTTCTCTCGATGACGAAATATCATTTACCGCAGAGAATATACAGAATGAATTTTTAAAAGTAATAGAAGAAGTAATAGAGCGATATATGAGAGAAATCATCATAGATGAAACAATACATATCAGGAGTATGCGAGAAAAAATACGCAATTATATTCTTGAGGGGCAGGAAAAGCCCCAGTTTTTTATCCCAGGAATTCTTGATATTATTATAGAGCAGGCAATTTATGAAACAGTGGGGGTATTAATCACTCAAAGCTTAGGGCTTAAATAGGGAAGAAGGGTAAGAGAAATGATCGAAGCGTATTTTTCAATAAATTCATTTTCAAAAATTTCAAGCTTTGCATCAGTATGGGTATATAAACAAAGTGATCCAAGATAAATTTCTCATATCTTTAAAGGAATTACTAGTAAAGATGAAAGTCAATTCTTTCGAGCAAGTTTTTGTCTACTGTAAAGTACTTCAGATGATATATCAAATATTTTAAGACTTTTATTTCCTATAAGAGATTTTTGAGTAAGAGATCCAGAATAGGGGATTATTTTTGATCCATTCCATTCTTCGTTAAAGCCTATATGAGATATCACTTCCAATATATTTTTTGTGTTATCAAGGAGTAAGAGTTCACATCCATCTACTTTTGTAATCATAAGAATAGAAGCGACAATATAATCACTAAGTTTCTTAAGGTTATTTCCATATTTTTGAGATAGTTCACTTAATTCGATAATATATTCTAATTGTCTCTTCACAATACCAAGCTGAGAATATACCGATTGTATTTTGAGATATTTTTCTTGTATATCAGATTCTATCTTTCGATAATTACTAATATCTTGGCAGGTAAATACGAGAGACTTTTTTCCTAATCAAAAACTAGAAATCACGAGAGATCGTGTTACTGAAAGTGCAATCTTATCTTGTTTTTTATTTTTTCCATTGAGTTCTACTTTCATGACTTTTTGTATTTTTCACAAAAGTATATCACAGTCTTCCTCATGAAAAATAAGAGATATATTTTGACCTATAATTTTCTTTTTGTATCCAAATATTTTTTCTGCTCCGTTGTTCCAAGAAATAATCTTTCAAAACTCATCAGTAAGGATAATAGCATCATTAGATTGTTCTACGACTTGTAAAAAAATCTTTTCATTTTCTTTTTTTGTATTAAGTTCTCGTAGATCTCTCATTATTCCAATAGTTCATCCGTCACTTCTTGCTGTCCCACTTAATTTCACAGGTATTATTTTTCAAGTTTTACTTAAAAGATTTCAAAAATATATAGAGCTTTGCCATTTAGCTCTTTTATTTTTATTTTCTCTGCGGACTATTTCGGTGCTTTTTTTATCCCACATGATATAGGATTCTTTTCCTAAGATTTCATCAAAAGTATATTCTACAAGTGATAAAAATTTAGGATTTGCATATATAGTTTTTTCATTTTTATCTCAAATCCATACAGCTTCTTCCATATAATGAAAGATATTTTTATAAGCATTTTCTTGCATAGTGAGTTAGGTTAGGATTTCAACAATATCGAAATCATTTAAAATAGTATCAAAGGATTTTACTTCATTATTTACAAGAACTCAGGTCATATTTTCTGCAAGTTTTGAATGAATCTTTTTAGCAAAATCTTGAGCATCCATTCCTTGAATTCACTTAAATATTCTTCCTTTATAACACATCGGATATATGTATTCTTTTTGTAAATTTTCTTGAAAATATTGCAGAAGTTTCTGTTCTTTTTTTTCTAAAAGGTAGCTATGTTTATTGTTACTATAAATAGCATGAGAAGCACTTCCATGAATTGAAAAATAATGCATTGTTTTAGTTTTTATTTGTATTTCTATACTTCTATCAAAATCAGAAATAATTCACGAAAGTCAAGTATGAAGTGCTTGATAACCATTAATTTTAGGAATAGTTATATAGTCTTTAAATTGTTCAGGGTTTGGTGAAAAATCATTGTGAAGCAAAGTAAGGATATCATAACATATATCACTTTTTCCTTCGACAATAATCCGAAATGCAAAAATATCCCCGAGTCTTCCTATATCGTCCGTATTTTTTTTCTGACATTTTCGATAAATCGAAAATAGACTCTTAAATCGTCATTCTATCTCTATGATAGGATTATAGAGTAGCAGATGTTCTTTGAGTTTTTTTGAAATTTTTGAAATTACTTTTGCAGATTTCTTCTCATATCTTTCAAGATTTTTTTTCAGGGTAATATAATCTTCTGGTTTATCAATTGAAAAAGCAAAATCATCTAATTCAGATTTAATATCATACAGTCAAAAAAAATCACAAAGCTGTGAAAATATATATATATGCCTTCGTGCTATTTTTTCTCGATATGGATTTTTTTTATCTTTCAAAACCTTACGAAGTATTTCTACAAAATCTTTTAAAGATCCTTGGTTTCAGAGAAAATAATTTTGAAGGGCTTCTATCGAAAGTACATGATTCTCATCATTTCTTTCCATCGTCAGCAAAAAATGAAAAATTTTTTTGAATTTTTCTGGGATTTCAGGTGACTTTCTTTTCCTAAAAATCATAGAAAGACAAGCCTATCAAATAGATAACATTCATAGTATAGGATTTTCAAAAAATTGCAAAAATCGTGCTCATATTTTATAAAAAAACTATTTACATTTTTCTACTTATTTATACTATAACTGCTATGAAAAATATACAAACTATACTCAAAGAAATTTTTTGACTCGAAGCGTTTCGAGAAGGACAACAAGAAATTATCGAGCATATCATCGAGGGAAATGATACGCTCGTTTTTATGCCGACCGGAGGTGGAAAATCTTTGACCTATCAACTTCCAGCACTTATGCGAGAGGGGATAGCCATCGTTATTTCTCCTCTTATATCCCTCATGAAAGACCAGGTAGATAAACTCAAGGAGCTTGGCATACGAACCGAAGTTATAAACTCTACGCTTTCCACTCGAGAAAAACAAGATATCCTCCATGAACTCAAGTATTTTCAGGATGAAGGAAGTGAAGGGATAAAGTTTCTCTATATCGCTCCTGAACGACTCAACTCAAACGAGTTTATTGGGATACTTAAAACCTGTAAAATATCGCTCCTTGCCATCGATGAAGCGCACTGTATCTCTCAGTGGGGGCATGATTTTCGTCCAAGCTATATGAAGATATTGAGCTTTATCGAGGAACTTGCAGGATGAAAAACAGCAAGGTATTTTCCAGTAGTAGGACTTACTGCAACGGCTACTCCGAAAGTTCGAGAAGATATTGTCGGAAGACTCGGGCTTACCAAATACAAAAGTTTTATCTCCGGTTTTGACCGAAAAAATATTTGTATCATCGTGAGAGAAATTTCAGCAAAAGAAGAAAAACAAAAAAAAGTCGAAGAAATCATAGAAAAAACTCCGTGAATCGGAATTATCTATTGTTCGAGCCGAAAACATGTGATAGAACTTTCAGATTACCTTATTTCTCGTGGGATAAAAACAGGAGTTTACAAAGGAGATCTCTCTGCTGAAGTGAGAGACCGAGAACAAAATGCTTTTATGAATGACCAATATAAAGTGATGGTTGCGACCAATGCATTTGGGATGGGAATTGATAAAAAAGATGTTCGTTTTGTCATACACTACAATCTTCCTGGAAGCATCGAGAACTATTATCAAGAAATAGGTCGAGCAGGTCGTGATGGAAAGATGAGTTACGCAGTGACCCTTGCAAGTTATGGAGATACCAAAATACAAGAATTTTTTATCGAAAATACCTATCCTGAAAAAAAAGAAATCTTGGATTTTTATGATTATCTCTATCAAAAAATGAAACTTGGAGAAGGAAAAGCTGAGCGAGTGGCAAAAACCTATGTTTCTATGGCGAGTGAATCTGGAGTGGGAAACGATATGAAAGTCGCTGCGATTATAAAAATTCTCGAGAAATATGGTATTTTGCGTCGATGACTCGAAGAAACAGATACAGAAAGCGATTTTCGAGGACGATGACTCACCCTTCTTCAAGAAAAACGACAACATAGTCATGTGATGATCGACTGGAAACGACAAGATCTTCTCAAAGAAGAATCCTACCATAAACTCGAAGAGATGAAAAAGCTTCTTTTCTATCCTCGTTGTCGTAAACGATATATTTTAGAGTATTTTGGAGATAAAGAAGATTTAGCTCATCTCCCACAAAACTGTGGAGTGTGTGATTATTGTCTGGAGTCTAAAAAGTATTCCACAGAAGATATCGAAAAAATGTTTCCCCTGAGCAGCTACAGTTTGATACTCGAATCGGTGAAGAAATACGATGAAAAGTTTGGACAGGTTTTACTCGTGAGAATGCTTTTATGAAGTGGAGATAAAAGACTCGAAGAGTGGCATCTTGATGATTATGAGCATTTTTGAGCTTTGAAAGAGTACGATAAAGAGACGATTGGAGCGATGTTTGATGCACTCATAACAGAAAACTTTCTCTTTAAAACTTCGGGACAATATCCGTGTATAGGTATTACAGAGCTTGGTCGTGCTGCAATTTTTCGAAGTCAGGTTTTAAAAAATGTTCATAGTGATATGAATCACTTCGTACTTCAAAAAGCAGGAAACACCAAGAAAACATCAGGAAAAAGTGATGGGAAAAGAGCTGCAAGTAAAAAATCAGAAACCTATAAAGAAACCTTGAATCTTTGGAAACAGGGGAAAAACTTGCAAGAGATCTCGAAAACTCGAGAGATTTCTCTCCAAACGATAGAACAACATATCATACATCTCTATGAGAGTGGAGAACTCTCTCTCTTTGAAATACTCAAACTTTCAGAGCTCGAAAAACTTAAAACGGTGAAACTTCTCGTAGAGTCGGATGCACTTATCGATAACTTAGCTCTTAAGCCTATCAAAGAAATTTTGCAGGATGAGGGGAGAAGTGATATTTCTTACTTTGATATCAAACTCGCTCTCGCTCTCATAGAAAAAGAAGATTTATAAAATCATGTCCGACCCCGGAGTCGAGTACATATATTCATAATTTGACTCCGGGGTCATTCTTGCATATGAAAATTATTTTTCTTATTCCTCCCAGTGAGGGAAAAACTTTAGGAGGAGAAGTTTGAAATGAAAAACTGAGTTTTATATTTGAAAAACCAAAAGATATAGCTCTCCATGCGACAGAAAAAGATCTTAAATGCAAAGGAAAACGTTTTCAGGAAGCTCAAAAACTGAATGAATGTATTTTCTCTTGAGATAAACGAGAACTTTCTGCAGCTATAAAACGATATACTGGAGTTATGTACCAAGCCATAGACTATGAAAAAATGAGTCTTTCTGCACAAAAATATTTTGACGGACATTTTTTGATAGTTTCTGGTATGTATGGACTTTTGAAACCTCGTAATAAGATAGGAAACTATAAACTTCCGATAGAAACAAAAGGACTTGTAAGTTATTGGAAAGAAAATATCACTCGGACACTTAAT
>JAYTJZ010000004.1:0-6479 GCA_043730605.1 Candidatus Altimarinota bacterium | reverse complement strand
TATGCTAAAAGACTCGTATGAGACGGATACCAAGTGACTTGGTTTGCGAGTAATTTTTCGTGAGCTCTCGAAAATGAAACTCTCGAAGGGATAGAAATAGTGCGAAAATATTCACTACATACTATTTATTTCTTTGCCTGTTTTTGGTATAAAAAATATATAAAAACTCAGCACGTTGATATCATCATCGACGAAGCTGGAGGGATTCCTCTCCTCTCCCCTCTCTATGAAAAAAAGATTCCGATATACTTTTTTATCCATCATATCGGGGAACACGAGTATGACTCAGCTTTCCCCTTCCCTCTCAATAGGTTTTTCAAAGCTTTTGTTTTTTGGACTTTTTCTCTCTATAAAAAGCTGCCAACTCTCACGGTTTCAAACTCTACTGCAGAGGAACTACGAGAAAAACTTGGTTTTACTGATATTTCAGTGATAGAAAATGCTACCAATCTCAAACCTCTCAAAGAAATAGACTGGGATCATAAGAAAAAAGAAATCGTATTTTTAGGGAGACTCACTGTGATGAAACGAGTCGAAGAAGCTATAAAAGCCTTTTCCTATATTGTGAAACAAGATAGTGAATATATGCTCAATATCATATGAAATACGCAAGATGTTGAGTACTATGAAAAACTCGTCACTCTTGTTACGGATCTTAAACTCAGCGGAAAAGTATTTTTTCGAGCATATAACGAAGAAAATCTCAAAAAATATCTTTCTGGAGCACAAGTCATGTTGGTCACTTCCACCAAAGAAGGCTATGGACTCGTCGTACTAGAAGGAAACTGTTTTGGACTTCCGGTACTTGCCTATGATGTACCATGACTTCGAGACAGTATTAAAAAAAACATAAACGGAGAGCTTATCCCCGATGCACATACTGAGCTTTTATGAAAAAAACTTATAGAACTCATACAAGACGAAGAAAAATGTATGAAACTTTCTGAATCTTCCCTTCAGTATATAACAGACTTTTGAAACTGGGATACAAGATACCAAGAGTTTAAAAAAATAATCAAACTATAAATATGCCCCTCGTAAGCATCATCATCCCGACCTATAACTCTGCCCGAACTCTTGAAGCGTGTCTTATCTCGATTCAGAAACAAGATTACACAAATATAGAAATCATCGTCGTTGATAACTTCTCAAAAGATGATACTTTTGAAATCGCACAAAAATATACCACGAAAACTTTTCAAAAAGGACCAGAAAGAACGGCTCAAAAAAACTATGCTATTACGAAGTCACAAGGAACATATCTTTGTTTTATAGACTCTGATATGATTTTATGAAGCACTGTTATTTCTGAGTGTGTCACAAAAATAGAATCTTCTCAAAAAATAGGAGGAGTTTGTATTCCTGAAAAAAGTGTTTGAGCATGATTTTTTGTGCAAGTACGAGATTTTGAGAGAAGTTTTTATGAAGGAACGGCTGTAGAGTCTGCTCGATTTTTTCGAAAATCTGATGTAGTCCAAGTAGGAGGATTTGAAGAAGATTTGATATTTTTTGAAGAATCTCTGCTTCCTCAAAAGATAGAATCTTTTCTCAAGATTGACTGCAAAGCAAGGATTTCACCATATATAGAACACGATGAAAGTGGGATAGAGCTCTGGAAATGGCTCAAAAAAAAGTATTATTATGGGAAAAGTTTGAGAGATTATACAAAAAAAGTATCTGAAATAGGGATACAAGAAACTGCTGCAGGACAGATAGGAATCATAGGAAGATATATGATTTTCCTCAAAAATTCTAGGTTTTATACTCGACCTGTTTTGGCAATGAGTGTTCTTGGACTCAAAACTCTTGAGTTTGGAAGTGGTGCTTTGGGACTTTTATTTCAGAGTATCAAAAAATAATACTATGAAACATATACTCATCCTCTCTCGACCATTTTGATGATCTGCAAAATGAACCTGAGAACAAGTAGTCAGTTATGAAATATATGAAGCTTTACGAGTAAAAGGGGTACGAATTTCTTTTGTGAAAAAGATGCTTGTTCCCGAGTATGGTTCTCTTTTGAGTATTTTTATGTATGACTTCATATTTCCTTTTTTCTTTGCTTGGAAAAGTCTTTTTCAAAAATATGACGTCGTAGTTTTTACTTCTCCCTATCAATCCTTATTTCTCTGACTCTATACGCTCTTATGAAATAAAACCGTCGTGATATGTCATGATATGTTTTATATGACGAATACGAAAAAGTCTCTTTTCGATACATATTCAAAGTTTTTTTATACAAACTCTTTTTATCTTGCTGATACTCTTATCACGACTTCACAGGAAAATAAAAATATTATGGATAAAACTTTTCACAGAAATATAGAAATGATTCCTCTCGGAATAGAAAAAAATCTGCAGTATCATACTCAACGAAACAAGTCTTTTACTCTCGGATATATAGGAAAATACGACGAAAGAAAAAGAGTAGACTTTATACTCGACCTGCTCAGACTGGATACATGAAATACTCTTGAGTTTCTCTTTGCTGGAGATATGCCTGAGAACTACAAAGAAAAAATACAAACAATCCGTCCAAACTGAGAAAAAATACACATCCTATGATATATACGTTGAGCTCAAAAAGAAGCATTTTATAAAAATATAAATTTTCTCTACTTCCCGAGTTCAAAAGAATGATTTTGAATTCCTCTCATCGAGTGTTTTCAAACCTGAGTTCTTCCTATAGTCCATGAGGATGCTGATATTCCTGAAGATTTGAAGAAAAATTGTATCTTGATACAAGATCCCTGAGATATACTACAAGTTTTAGAAATATATACTTCTCAGGAAACCCTTCGTAAAACGATGATACAGAGAAACTATGAGCTATTAGAAGCCTATGATTATAAAAATTATGCGAATTTCTTAGTTTCTCTATAATACCTTTTATTGCTTCTCATATAAAAAATGTACAAAGACGGAATCTCTGTAGTGATATCTTCCTACAATGCTCTCAAAACTCTCGGAAAGTGTCTGGATGCTTTTGAATCGCAGGATTTTGATCATGCAAAGTTTGAAGTGATTATTGTAGACGACGGATCTACCGATACCAGTAAAGCTCTTATAGAAACCTATATTTCTGATCAAAAAATCTCTCTCCTCTATCTTTTTCAAAAAAATCAAGGTTGTGGAATCGCACGAAACACAGGCATACAGCAAGCTCAATTTGAGATACTGGCTTTCACGGATGCTGACTGTATTCCAGATAATAGCTGGCTCTCTACGATTTACCAGTCTATCAGAAAAGAAAACAAAATGTTTATAGGAGGATGTACTTATACGGATGACTCTGTGATATTTCCCTGGAAAAATGCTCCAGTAAACCAAATAGGTATCACAGCAAATATGGCAATAAATAGAAGAAATATAAGCAATATTTCTTTTTGAAGTGGTTTTTTAGGAATGATTTGAGATGATACGAACTTCGTTATGGAGCTATATAATCAAGGCATCATCCAAGAATATATTCCCGAAATGAAAGTATTTCATCCTGTGAATATTCTCACGTTTGAGAGATTATTGATACGAACGAAAGGAAGACAAAACGAAGTACTGCTGTATAAAAAACACGGAAAAAAAGTGCTGAGTTCTTTTCATCCTTTTTTTCAGCCTCGTATTTTCTGAAGGATTTCTCTTTCTTTTGTAGTACTTCTCTGCTCACTTATATGTGCGATATACATTTTAGTATTTTTCTGATCTTTGGTATTATTGAGTATTTTTATCTGACTCTATTTTATATTTCATCTATACTTCTACAAATTTTTTGTAGTATATCTTCCTTTTGAAAATACAAAAATCACCCACAAAGAACGATGTAAAACATTTTTTTATAGTATTTGTGTATTGCCTCTCTATACGTATTATAGGATAAAAGGAAGTATCAAGTTTAGATTTTTTATGATATAGATATGTACCAAAAAAGCCAAAAAGTAGTGTTTGGATCACAAAAGATACTTGCACGAAGATTCTCTGTTATCATCGCACACTACTGTGATAGGCTTTGTATTTTTCCAAATCAGATCACTCTTTTTCGGGTCTTCATACTCGGAAGTTTAAGTATTTTTCTCTTTTATTCACAAAGCTATGTTTTCAATATAATAGGACTTTTCGTCCTCTTGCTTTCGCATTTTCTTGATGATGTTGATGGAGATCTCGCGAGAAATCACGATAAAAAGTCTGAACTCGGGAAATTTCTCGATGGAAATCTGGACGCAGTACTGCTCAATGTCATTATTTTGACTTTTGTTCTTAAGATATTTTTTGAGTGAGATAGCGATATTTTGGTTCTTTGAGGATTTTTTGCTCTTTTTGGAGTCATTATGTCGACCAAGATGACTGCTATGTTTCAAGCAAGTTTTGATATAGACTGTGTCGAAGGAAATGAAAAAATAGAGCAACATCTGGGAACACAGCCTTTTGATAGGATGAGTACTTTCATCTATGGACTGCTTACTCCCAAAACATTCCTTCTTTGACTCTTTTCAAATTTTCGTTATTATCTGCTCGTAGGAGTAGTGTTTCAGATAATGCCTCTGTGTATAGGACTCTATGCTCTAGCTATCAATATGAGATGGATACTGCTTTTTATCTCTCTTGCATTTTTTTATAAAGGGCTTGGAAAAACTCGAAAACTCTCTCTTTTTTCTCTTTTTGATATTCTTAGAAAATAAAAATCGTGAAGAAAAAAATCATAGGATATACAGGAGGCATATTTGACCTCTTTCATATCGGACATCTCAATATCATAAAATCTGCGAAAGCTCTCTGTGATGAACTGATTGTCTGAACCTGTGATGATGCATTTAGTCTCAAATATAAATGAAAACTTCCTGTTTTTCCTCTCGCAGAAAGAGTAGCTCTCCTTGAGTCTCTTAAATATGTAGAAAAAGTGGTGGTAGAGGATGAGCTGTGAGTTTTAGAAGTTCATAAAAGATATCCTTTTGATATCATTTTCAAAGGAGATGATTGGAAAGGAACAGCAAAATGGAACGAACTCGAAAAAGAGTTTGAAAAACTCTGAGTACAGGTAGTATACTTTCCCTACACCGAGTCTACATCGAGTACTTTAGTAAGAAAGTTTTTAGAGGAAAAATAACTTAAACAAAAAATATGATTTCCATAATAATTGTAAATTGGAACTGAAAGAAATGGCTTGAAAAATGTATCACTAGTCTTTTAAAACAAACCTATCAAGATTTTGAAATAATTTTTGTAGATAATGCTTCTACTGATGATAGTATTGAATACATGAAAAACACTTTTCAAGATTCACGAATTAAAATTATTAAAAATACTGAAAATTCTGGATTTGCTTGAGGAAATAATATTGGTTTTCAAAATTCAAAATGAAAATATATTTTACTTCTAAATAATGATACATGGGTTGAAGAATCTTTTCTGCAAAATTTTATAAAAGCATTCGATGAAATTCCTAATCTTTGATCAGCTCAGTCAAAACTTGTTTTAATGAATAATCAAGATAATCTTGATGCTTGTTGAAGTTTTTGGACAGATTTAACTTTTATATATCATATATGAATAGGAAAAAATAAGACGATTCCTCTATATAATACAGCATTTCCTGTGTTTACAAATAAAGGAGCTTCGATGATTATTAAGAGAGAGGTGATTGAAGAAATTTGATTCTTAGACGATGACTTTTGGTGTTACTACGAAGAAACCGACTTATGTCATAGAATATGGATTGCTTGATATGAGTGCTGGTATTATCCAAATGCAACTTGTTATCATGCAATGTGATGAACTGCCATAACTTTCAAAAAGAGCTATATTGAATTTCATAATTTTAAAAATAAATTGCTAAGTTTTTTAAAAAACTTTGAACTTAGTAACCTTTTTAAAATAATCCCTATTTATATACTATTATGTATAGTCATTAGTTTTGTTCGGCTTTTTAGTGGAAAATTATGACTTTTCTTAGTTGTATATAAAGCTTTTTGGTGGAATCTAGTGAATATCCAAGAAACTCTGAAAAAAAGAAAAAAAATACAAAAAAGCAGAAAAAAAAGTGATGCTGAGGTTTTTAAAATAACAAAGAAAAATCCTCGTCTTATTTATTACTATTATTTATTAAAGAGTCCTTGAAAATTAAAAGATTATATTGATAAAATTTAAAAGCATGAAAAAGTATAATCTTATACTGGTGTTAGTTTGTGTTATATTTTTTATACTGCCTTATTTTTGGTTTGGATCTAATTTATTTATAGGAGGAGATGATACGAGACTTTTTTATCATTATCCTATTGAATGGATAAAAAATCTTGCTTTCAGTAGTTGGTTTGATTTTTCTAGCTTAGGGTCTTATAATCCCCAGTTTTTTATACTGCCTTTTCTCTCCGTTTTATCAATCTTTCAGTATTTTGAAATTCCTAGTTTTTTCATTCAAAATACAGCAATGTCATTAGTATTAATATTAGGTTTTATCTATACTTATAGATTTTTAAACTATATCTGAG
>JAYTJZ010000003.1:0-6537 GCA_043730605.1 Candidatus Altimarinota bacterium | reverse complement strand
GAGCATTGTCAAATCGTGCTCATTTTCTATATCTGTTTTTTGCTTTCATACTGCCAGTATAACGAGATTAAAGTTTCGTCAACTGGGGAAGACCCTATGTTATTTAAATTTTCAGAAATTTATCTCTGTAAACTGACTTGAGTTCCTATTGATTGACGGCTTATTCTAAATAAATCAGATGATATAATGGGTACTATTTGGATGAATATTCGAGATCAATATAACACATATCATCAAATATCTTCCGTTTGAACGAATGTACAAATGTCTTGATGAAGTTGATTTATGAATTTTGAAGATTTTAGATATTCGAGCTCTTTTGAAGCGATTATTAATACATTTACAAATAAAGTATACTATTATGAATGAGATATAAATGATTTCCGTTCTTGTAGAGCATGAACTATTGAAATGAAAACTCTTCCAGAAGCTTATACTCAAAAAGAAAGTGCGATTATAGTTTGAGCTTGAGTTATTACCTTATTGGTTCTTTATATTGTTTTTCGTAAATATTTCTTCAAAAAATCAAAACATAAAAGATAGATTTCTTCTAAACTTCTTTCCAAGGAAAAATCCCACGCAACGCGTGGGATTTTTCCTTTCTTCTCATGAAATTTTATAACTATTGTACGGTTGTTTCTAGAGTTACATCTCCTTGATGCATATCTCCATCCATATCTGGACCATGTCCTCTTCCTCCACCAAATCCTCTCATATCAGCTTTTTCAGGCATATTTTCTCAGAGTATTTTTTGTTCTTCTGCTGTAAGAGTTTCCCCATTACGAAGTTTCTTAAGCAGTGGTTTTACGAGCTGCATTTGAGCTTTTCGTTCTGCTTTCTTCGCTTTCAGATATACTTCTCTTTCTGCATCACTCATTGCAGCTATTTTCGCTTTTTCTGCTTCACGCTCTGCATGTTTTGCTTGCATAGTTGTAAGCTCTGCCATTTCATCTGCAGTAAGTTCATCTCATGCAAGAAGTTTTGCGATGATATCGCTTCCTTCTCGTGCTGGATGATCAGTAGTATTTTCTTGTATATGAGCTATCATATCAAGTCGAGTTGCTTCTTCGTCTGCCGTAAGTGTTTGACCTGCTATAAGTTTATCAATAACATTTTTATGTGCAGTTCTTTGTGCTTCCATTTCGGATTTTTTTGCATCAAAGAATGCCTTTTTTTCATCATTGTTCATAGATTGAAGTTGTGTTTTTTCCTCTTCTGTAAGATATGCAAACCCTCATCGTTTTCCATATCATCCGATTCCACGTTCTCCTATTTTTGTTTTAACACTCGCAAGTTGTGCTTGTTCTTCTACTGTGAGAGTCACTCCTGATTTTAATTTTTCAAAGAGTTGTCGCATTTCAGACTTTACACTTCCTGTTGCCGTATCATCAGCTGATGAGATAGAAGCAAAACCTGTAGATGCAATTCCCAATACTAATACCACGGATAAAATTTTGTTATTCATGCGTATAAAGTTATGAAGTAAATTTTAACCCTAACCTGAATCCTTTCCTTTGAAAAGGGCAAGGGGTTTCAAAAGGATTTGTAAGTATATCTTACAAGAAACAATATACTCGTTGTCGAGTAAGAGCAGCGTAAGGATATCCTTCTTTTGATTTCTTTTTCTTATATCCTTTCTTTCCTCATATACCAGTATGAAAATACTTTACTTTTTGAGGATGAGACTATAATGAATAAAGATTTTTTCTTGCTGGAAAAATCAAAAGAGTATTTTCTAGCGTGCTAGAGAATACTCTTTTATAATATCGACGATGAGTAAGAGAGAAGTAAGGAATAAAAAAGCCAGTTATAACTGGCTTTTTATAATTTGAGAAGAAATTATGCTGCATCTGGATTTGTTCCCGTTCCTGTTTCCACTTTTGTTGGAACTGATTTTGCTGGGGTATTTTCTATAATCGTATCTTCTACTGGTACTGGAGTATCTGAGCTTGTATCGCTTGCTCCCATCATTTTCTTTTCTGTAGTTCCTGTTCCTGTCATACTTGTTTCTGAAGTGGAAGCAACATACTCAAGAAGTTTACTTTTCGCAACATCACCTGCATATGGGAATTCATACTGTTCTACTATTTTTCCATCTTTCCATTTTGCAAGAACGAGTACGAGTTCTTGTTGTACTTTCACTGGAGATTTCACGAGTGTTCCACTTTGAGTCAGAGTGATTGGAGCTGAAGTATTTGTTTCAAGAAGTTGTACTACTGCTGTCCATTCTCCACTTGCAAGTTGTACTGGTTGAGCTTTTACCCCTTCATTTGCATCGAGTGCTTTCCAATATTTTTGAAGTGCAAGTCCATACGTTCGAAGGTTGAGTCCTCCGAGTACCCCTTCTATCACTGCAGCACTATCATAGTAAGTTTCAAGCATACTTACACTTCGTCCTGATCCTGTCATCATAGAAAAGTTTTCAAAGTTTGCGAGAAGTCCTGCGGTTGCAAGCTCCATATCTGTTTTCGCTTTTATTTCTCCCTCAAGAGTTCCTACTTGGGTTTTTGTTGTTTGAAGTTCAGCTTGTACAACATTTGTACGTTCGTTTGCTGCCTCTACGTTCATATTCATAAAGTACCATGTTCCCCCAACTCCTCCTGCAACCAATACCACGAACAACAGTCCTAGAAGTATCTTTTTCATCATTAAAAAAAGTAAATAAATAAAGTGATTTACGAGCGTATAGTAAAGTAAGTTTTTTAAGAATCAAGCAAAAAAATACTTGTCTCTTGCAGATTTATATTTCTTACTTCTGAATATACGTTCCTGCAAAACTATTCGTCAGTTTCACAAACTCTGCAATATTTTCAAGCTCTCCTCCTTCGAGAAGGATTGCTTGCATATAGGCATAGTGAGAAAGATCTGAGAGTTTTTGAGATTTTACATCTGCTGTGAACTCAGTTTGCATCGCTTGTACGAGAGGATTTTCAGGATTGAGCTCGAGGATACGTTTCGCAGGAGGTACGGCTTGCCCCATAGATCGCATCATCTTTTCCATCTGAGGATTCATCCCTCCATCTGCAGTTTTGAGAGCAGCAAGAGCTGATCCAAGATGAGGATTGAGCTCTATTTTTTCTATTTTTTCACTTCCTATCGTATTTTTGATAAGTTCGAGCATATCTTTGAACTGTGTTTTTACTTCTTCTTGTTTTTTCTTTTCTTCTTCTGTTTCTTCACTGAGTTTGATATCACTGGCTGTGACAGACTTGAGAGTGACTCCTTTGTAGCTATCGAGTACTCCGACAATCCACTCATCTATAACATCAGTCATCAAGAGAACATCCACTTTATTTTTTTCGAATTGTGCAAGATATGGACTTGCGAGAACTTCGCTGCGAGTCTTCCCCGTGATATAGTAAATAGTTTTTGTTTCTTCTTCTCAAGAAATCTCACCCTTGAATTCCCTCTCCTCAGAGGAGAGGGAGGCTTTATTACTTATTCAATTCGAAGCCTCATCTTCTCCTTGAGGAGAAGAATTGTGATGAGGTTTTGTGTGAGATTTTTGTTTCTCCAGATACTTTTCCAAAGAAATTTTCTTTGTTTCATCCATACTTTCCCAAAGACACACTTCTGCGATATCTTCTTTTAAATCGTGCTCATAATATATCCCTTCTTTGAGTATCGTTCCATAATTTGCAAAGAATTTTTCAAACTCCATTGGTTTTTCTTCTGCAAATTTTTTGAGCTCTCAGAGAATTTTTTTGATGAGAGATTTTCGTATCGTTTCTAAAGTTGAGTTAGATTGGAGCATTTCCCTAGAAATATTGAGAGGAAGATCTGAAGTTTCCACAACTCATGAAACGAATCTAAGCCACACAGGAAGAAGTTCTTTAGCGTGTTCCAAAATAAGTACATTTTGTACATAGAGTTTTGGACCATAGTCTTTACTTGGATCTCGCATATCTGAGAACATATTGGTTTCTTGTGGGATGAAAAGCAGAGATTTGTAGCTCACTTTTCCTTCAACATTATTATGGATATGTCCAAGCGGAGCATTGAAATCCATACTCACTGATTGGTAAAAATCTTTGTACTGTTCTTCTGTTATCTCTGATTTTGCTTTTTTCCAAATTGCTTTGGTTTCATTTACCTGTTTCCACTCAAGTTTTTTCTCCTCCCCTGCTTCCTCTTGCATCATGATAGGAACCGCAACATAGTTTGAGTATTTTTTAATAAGTTCTTTGAGTTTCCAGTTTTCGAGAAGTTCATGGTTTCCTTCTCCTAGAAACAGAGTTACTTTCGTTCCTCTTCCTTCTTTTACCGTTTCTTCTACTTCATAGCCTGTTTTTCCATCACTTATCCATTTGTGAGCTTGGGTATCAAGAGCTGACTTTGTCACCACTTCTACTTTGTCTGCAACCATAAATGCTGCATAAAATCCAACTCCAAATTGTCCGATAAGATTATGCTCTCCTGCTTCTTTGGCTTGTTGCATCTTTTCGAGAAATTCTTTCGTTCCTGATCTTGCTATAGTTCCAAGATGTTTATGAAGCTCTTCTTCTGTCATTCCGATACCATTATCTGTCAAAGTGAGTGTTTTTTTCTCTGTATCTGCTTCAAGTTTAATCTCAAACTGCGTATCATCTCCCAAGAAGTTTGTATCTGTAAGAGCCTCAATACGAGCTTTATCGATAGCATCACTCGCGTTTGAGATAAGTTCTCGCAAAAAAATCTCTTTATTTGAGTAAATAGAGTGTGTGAGCAGTTCGAGGATACGTCCTGTTTCTGCTGCGAATTGGTGTTGTGTTGTTTTCGACATAAAAGTATAGTTAAGCACATAAAATATTTAAGTGCTAGAATTGTATTTATTTTTTATATCGGGTCAAGACTGTTTTATAATATTTTAAGGAAAATAAGTATTGACTTATATACTAAAATATTTATATTAATATAATTATAAATAACTTATGCATATGGCTCTAGATGCCTTAAGGACTGACCCCATATTTTGAGAAATATTCTGAGAAATATGATCTGCTGATATAGACCTTATAGTAAAAAATAATCCTGATATTAAAGATAGTATATATGGTGAATCTGTTTATTGAAAAAAAAGTGCGGCATGGTATGATGGAAGAGAGGATGGTTTTGATACTATGGCAAAAGATTTCGTAGATTTTTCTCAAATTCGAGCCTGAAGTCGAATCTTAGACTTATGAGCTGGAACATGAATCTGTATTGACCAAATTTTACAGTACAATCCTAAAGAAATAATTCCAGTTGATCCAAGCATTTATATGCTTCGCGAATTAGATAAAAAATATTGAAAAAATAAAAAGATTTCAAAAATTATACACGGAACAATTCAAGGTATTCAAGATGAAATCGATGTTATTATTTCTCACTGAGCTTATATTCATGCGATTCAAAATAGTCCTGTGGATTTTTTGAGAGATTGACTTGAATTATTATCTCCAAATTGAAAGTTCTGTTTTTCATATGAAGATCTTTCAAATACAAAAGTAGGACCTACACCATGGAATATATTTCATGAAGCTTTACTTGAAGCAACTGACTGCACCATGCCAGATATAAACTTTCCTCATATACCAATTGATGACATTTATATGAATATTGAGCAAGCAGGATGAAAAATAATAAAACAAGATACCGTTGCATGGGATTATCCTTCTATTGCTCTTGTAAATAGTTTTAAAAAATTAACTTCAAAACGTACCTTATCTCTCATAAAAGCTATGTATAATAAAAGTACTGTACATTTTTGAACCCAGTTTCGATTTATTATCGAAAAAAAGTAATTTAAAGTTATACTTTTATTTTAAAAAAATACTCTATGAATGAAATAATTCTTTCTCATGAAAACACTTTTCCTCTTCAAGACTTAAAAAACTCTCTTTCTTCTGAAGCCCAAGCAATACTTGAGTGAATAAGACTTTCTACAAATGATGTTATGAATCATACCTATGGTTCAAGTGACTTTCAAAGTTTTTTAAAACTTGTCGATTCTATTTTTGATACGTCTCCTACAAGGTTTATAAATGGCGAACTGGAAGATGCTGGGTGAAAATATCTATGAAGTCTCAAAGTTCTTACCATTGCTTTAATGCTCTGACTCAGTACTGATCAAGCACTCAGACTCTTTGGAGAACATTACGAATCAGTACAAAATAATCCAGAATGAGATGATCATCAAAATATCAGAAATTTAGATAGAGTTTGAATAGAGTGAGTCAAGATTTATGGAGTTCCATTTAAGAAAAAATAAAATAAAAACGTACTACTCTGTGTAGAGAGATATTGTTTATAAATTACATCAAAGAGAAATCAAGCTATTTTCACTTTCATCTCTCCTCAAAGCATATTTTTTTCATACAATACTTATATTATTTTCTAGAAGCCACTTCCTCAAAAGAAGAAAAAGGACTCAGGAGAGAGTTATAATACACTATGCAATATAAAATACCTGTACAAATCGAAAATGAAGATCCTATCATATTAGGACTTTCTTTGCGTCAGCTAAGTATTTTGATGATAGGATTTGGGATAGCCTATCTTCTCTTTAAAAATCTCGCC
>JAYTJZ010000002.1:0-2361 GCA_043730605.1 Candidatus Altimarinota bacterium | reverse complement strand
GCAAAAGATTTTAATACCAGTGGAATTATATATGTTACAAAAAATGTACGGGAAATATATGCTATTTTATACGCTGATGGAGTATTTCGAAGTGCGTATCCAGATGGGACATCATATGAAGATATAGATTTGGGACTAAAACTTGATTTATACGGAAGTCTTTTCTCAAAAAATACAATAGGAGGGGCTATCAATGCAGGATGACAATATATACTTCCAGGATCTGCTTCTACGACAGACCTCCAACTTGCAAAAATCTACGATCTCAACTATATACGTAGAAACAAAACATGTGGGCCTGATGAATATTCTTTCCTCATCAAATATAATCCAAATGTTCAAGTTGACCCTCCAAAATGATTTTTTACAAAATAAAAATAAAAACGAGCTTAGCTCGTTTTTATTTTGTATCTCAGAGTATCGATATCTCCTGCTCCTTGCAGTAGTATAATACTAGAATCTGGATATTGCATATCATATTGTTCTATGAGAGTAAGAGTATTTTTGAGTCACTCTCCATCCAGAACGTTTGGATGATGAATACTTTTTGCAAGAGAAGAACTTGATATCTTTTGCTTATCTTCTTCACTATCTCGAGAAGCATAAATATTTGGGATGATGACTGTATCAGCATGAGAAAAACAGTTTTGAAATCCTTCTAAAAGTTCAAGAGTACGAGAGTATTGATGTGGTTGAAATACGACAAAAAGCTTCTTTTCAGGATATCACTGCTTGAGAGCCTCGAGAGTGACAGAAATCTCTGTAGGATGATGTCCATAATCACTCATCAAAGTATTTCCATGAGCTGTATTTCAGATTATTTCCATACGTCTCCAAACTCCAGTATATTCTCTGAGAGTCTTTATTATAATTTCATCAGATATACCTATCATATGAGCTATGACATAGGCAAGTTTTGCATCGAGGAGAATATGATCTCCAGGAACCTTCATCTCTATATTTGGAAATGAAAATATTTCTCCGTTATACTGAAATGATTCTTGAGATACAGATATATATGTGATATCTTTTCGTTTACCTATAAGGTTTTGAGTATTTTTATCTCATTGTGAATATATTACAAATCATCCAGGGAGCACTCGTTGTATCATCTTTTCAAATGCTGCGACATATCGTTCGGGAGTATGAAAATAATCAGCATGATCAAACTCAATATTAGTAATCACAAGGACAAGGGGAGAGTAGCTTAAAAAATGTTCTTTGTATTCACAAGCTTCTATTGCAAAGTAGGTAGATTCTCGCCCTCATCACAATTCTTCTCCCAAAGGAGAAGATGAAGCTACATTTTTTGAACTATAGAAGTTTTTTCCTCAAAACTCTTTTAAGAGAGTTCCAACTACACTATAAAAATTTTCAGAAGAATTTTTAAGAATTAAACTTATAAGGCTGGTAGTAGTTGATTTTCCATGAGTTCCTGAAATCGCAATCAGTCTATGAGGATTCGCAATTTCTGCGAGAGCTTCACTATATTTGAGCGGAGAGAGAGAGAGAGTATGAGCTTGTACGAGTTCTTCTTGATAAGAGGGGATTGCTTCAGTATAGATAATCTTTTCAAAATCAGAACTGATACGATTTTTGTCTGCTCCAATAATAATATCACATCCTTCTTTTTGGAGTTGTTCTATAAGAGAGGAATTGGTACTATCACTTCCAAAAACTTCATATCCTTGGGAAAGATAGTATCGTGCAAGAGCAGATACCCCGATTCAGCCTATTCCAATACAATATATTTTTTTCATAACATTATTTTTTAATTTCACTCAGGACTTTTGTAAAAACATCATTTTCTAAATCTATGAGTTCTTCTTCACTAAACTTTGAAAGTACCCAATCTGCGGTATCGTAACGACTATCTTTTCCTACTCCTATTTTTATACGTTTCCAAGATTCTCAAAAATATTTTATAATATCTTTGACTCCATTATGTCCTCCAGCACTTCCTGTTTCACGAAATCGTATTTTTCCAAAATCCATATCTTTATCATCATATATCACTACAAAATCTTGAGTTTCAAGTTTGTAAAACTGGCAGATTTTTTGCAAGGAAGTTCCCGAGAGATTCATAAAAGTTTGAGGTTTTATGAGAAGTATTTTTTCTCCATTTAGGCTTCACTCAGAAATATCTGCGAGAAATTTTGATTCATATTTCCAGTCGGTCCAGAGACCGGTCTCTGGAGACCGGTCTCATTTTTGGAGAAAATCCAAAAACATAAAACCAACATTATGACGTGTCAGTGTATATTTTTCTCCAGGATTTCCAAGTCAAACGAGTAATTTCATTTTTTGTAGCCCCTTGCCCTTGAAAAGGGAAAGGATTCAGGTTAGGGTTATATGTGAAAG
>JAYTJZ010000001.1:0-6586 GCA_043730605.1 Candidatus Altimarinota bacterium | reverse complement strand
AACTATTTGATATTACGCTAAACTATGAATTTTATGTTCTGCACTTGAATCTTTAGCATGAAAAATAGAAAAAATAAAAGAAAGTTGAGCAAACTTTTTTACGTATGATAAAAATAAAATGAAAGATATTTTATGATCAGGTTTATACAATAAAATATTTTGAAATGATTGATTAAGACACAAAATACAACATTGAGATAGTATAGAAAAATTTTATTGAGAAAATTATGTAGACATAATATATAAAAAGATATTAGAATACTTAAACAAAAAATATGATTTATGAATTAACTTAAATATAAAAAATCCTCAAAGACACTTTTATTGAAACAAAGAATATATTCAGCTATTTTTAAAACCAAAAGATAAAAATACTATGATAGATTTGAGATACTTTAATGAAGAAAATACTAAATTTAATAATGATTCTATTTTTAATTGTTTAAATATTATCGAAAATTATTAAAACAAAATAAAACTCCCTTTCGGGAGTTTTATTATTTCTATTTCTCTAATCTCTTCAACCCAATTCTCCCCTTTTCCTTATCCACCTGAATCACTTCAAAATCTACGCTGTCTCCAGCTTTCACGATATCCTCAACTTTAAGAACTCGCTCTTTAGAAAGTTTTGAGATATGTATCATCCCAGAGTTTCCTCCTTTGAACTCTACTATCGCTCCAGTTCCTTCGATGATTTTTACTATTTTTCCCGTTCCCATATATCCTACTTCTGGTTCCCAGAGAATAGACTTGATTTCATTTATTGCTCCTTCTCCTCCCACTTGATTTTTAGCCGTGATAGTCGTCGTTCCATCATCTGCGATAGAGATCCCGACATCATGGTCTTTTTGAATACGTTGAATCGTTTCCCCTCCTTTTCCGATAATCTCACGAATCTTCGCTTCTGGAACTTTCATACTCATGATAAGTGGAGCATAAGGTGAAAGTTTTGGAGATACATTTGCTTGTATCTTGAGCATTTCATCAAGGATATACATCGCAGCTACTTCTCCTTGTGCAAATGCTTCTTCAAATACCTGCATCGAAAGTCCTTTGATTTTGACATCCAGTTGCATCGCAGTGATACCAGTTTTAGTTCGTGCTACTTTGAAATCCATATCTCCGAGGAAATCTTCTTGTGCTTGAATATCTGAAAGGATGACGTATTTTCCCGTATCTTCATCATAGATCATCCCCATCGCAACTCCTGAAACAGGAGCAGATATCGGAACTCCAGCATGCATGAGACTCATCGTAGAACCACACACCGATGCCATAGAGCTTGACCCATTACAAGTCGTTACTTCTGAAACCGTTCGTATCATATAGGGAAATGCTGCTTCACTTGGAAGCACTGGTTCGAGCGCTCGTTCTGCGAGTCGTCCATGACCTATCTCTCGTCGTCCTGCTCCTCGAAGCATACGAACTTCTCCGACTGAGTATGGAGGAAAGTTATAGTGGTGAATATATCGTTTTGTTTCTTCGTCAAACATCCCATCTACGAGCATATTGTCTTCTGGTCCTCCGAGAGTACAGATATTGAGAACCTGGGTCATCCCTCGTTGAAAGAGTGCTGATCCGTGAGTTCGTGGAAGCAGACCTGTTTCCCCCTTGATCTTTCGTACTTCAGTAGGAGCTCGTCCATCGAGTCGTCTTTTGTGTTCGAGGACATTTTTTCGCATGACTTCTTTGACTCGTTTATACACCATATCTCCAGCTCCTGACATATCTGAACCTTCTGCATAATCTCCTGTTTCAAGAAGATAGGCTTTTGTTTCTAGGTCGAGGGTATCGAGAACTTCTTGAAATTCTTTTTTTCCTTTTCCATAGAGTGACTCAAGTTTTTCCGTGGTGAGAAATGCTTTTACTTTTTCATACAGACTCACATCTGGATTATTGAGGGTTGGGATGATTTTTTTGATAGAAAATTGTTTCTCATAGTCTTTTAAAAAGTCTTCTTGTGCAGCACAAAGCTCTTTTACGAGTCCATGTGCGTATGAGAGAGCTTTCAGCATTTGCTCGTTTGAAACCTGTGAGGCTCCAGCTTCTACCATCGTGATAGCATCAGAGGTTCCTGCGATAACGAGGTGAAGCAGAGATACTTTTTCTTCTGCAAAACTTGGGTCAAAGATATAGCTTCCATCATTCATGAGAGCGATTTTTACTCCTGCAACAGGTCCTTCAAACGGTGCTCCAGCGAGAAGAAGCCCGAGTGAAGCGCTCGTAATCCCCCAACTTCCTTGCTCGGAAGCATTGTCGCTCGAAAGAGTCGTTGCGATGATTTGAGTATCATTGATCATCCCTTTTGGGAACATCGGTCGAATAGGTCGATCAATCATACGAGAAGTGAGCGTTGCTGTATCGCTTGGTCTATTTTCTCGCTTCATAAATCTATTTCCTCCTATCTTCCCCGCAGCGTAGTATTTTTCTTGATAGTCTACTACCAAAGGAAAAAAATCTGCTTTCAGATTGAGTCCTGTTTCTTTGATTCCAACAGTTGTGAAAAGAATATTTCCATTTTCATCACTCATCGTTACGGCTGCATTTGCAAGAAGTCCGAGCTTCCCTGTTTCGAAACTGAGTTTTTTTCCTGCGATATTATAGCTTTTTTTGAGTGGTACGAGATCCACTACATTCACATCTGAGAGTCCTATCATAGACAAAAAATAAGAAAATATAACCCTAACCTGAATCCTTTCCCTTTTCAAGAGCAAGGGACTTCAAAGAAAGAAGAAAGTGTGAAAGAGATATTTCTCGAAAGAAGCAGAGCCAAGACATCTTTCTTGAATCCAATTCTTACGGGAAAAATATAACTACTACTTTCAAAAAAAGTATACGCAAAAAAAAAAGAAGTACAAATTATTGCACTTCTCCTTTTTCCGAAAGCAGTATGGCAACAGGTTTTGTTGCGTTAAATTTTGAAAAGATGATATTAAGACTCGTCATCAGTGGAACCGCAAGAAATGCTCCAACTATCCCCCAAAGACTTCCCCAAAAAAGCAGAGAAAGAAGTATCACAAATCCACTCAAGTTGAGTCTACTTCCTACGAGTTTTGGTTCAAGAAAATTTCATGTAATCGTCTGAGGAATAATGAGAGCAGCAAGAAGCAAAAACGAATAGGTCGGAGAACTAAACTGTAAAAATGAATAGAGAAATGGAAGAGAAAGAGCCAGTGGGCCTCCAATATTTGGAATAAAATCAAGAAGAAATACAATAAGTGCAAAAAATGGTGCATACTCGATACCGAAAAAAAGCATCATAACATAGCTCACTGAAGCATTGAGAAGTGCGAGGCAAAACTTTACTCCAAAATAGAGGGTAAGATCTGCATGTATTTTTGTGATAATCGTAAAGAATTTTTTTTCTGCCGAGTCTTCTAAAATCTTTTCTATCTTGTGGATAAAATATTTTTTCTCCAGAAAGAGAAATATGAGAAAAAAAACTATTGTTCCGACATAGCCTAAAAGAGAAGAAAGTCCTCCTGAAATACTTCCAAAAATGTTTGAAAAGTTTATCTTAGATGCAAGAGAAGTGATATCTATATCAAATCAAAGAGTTGCTTCAGCATATTGTGAAATGTGTATAAATATCTCTTTGTAGCGAGGAATTTCTTTAAGAAAGGCATCAAGCTGAGTTGAAATAACCAAAGAAATAATCCAGAAAAAAAGACTTGGGAGAACAATACTGAGAAAAACTGTGAGTATTTTATTTTTCGTATAGGTATACAAAAAAGTCGAAAGAGAAGAAAGCAGGATAAAAATAAAAAACGTAAAACAGAGTGAGACAAAAATAGATTTTCAAAGAAATAAAATATATCCCAGAATAAACAAAGCTATAATTCACAGAAACGTATTTTGAAGGGTATCTTTTTTCATAGTTTTATTTTAATATATTATCTTCCGAGAAGTTTTTTCATTTTTTTCAAAGCTGCATTTCACTTTGGAGTTTCATTCATTCATGAGAATTTCACCATTCATTTTTCAGAAAGCAGAATAGCTATCGGTCTCGTAACTTCGATATGTGCTAAGATAATATTAATCGTTACCATAATAGGAACTGACAGAAGCATCCCAATAGGTCCCCAAAGAGTTCCCCAAAAGATAAGAGATATGAGGATAACTAGTGGACTCAAGTTAAGTCTATTTCCCATAAGTTTTGTTTCTAAGAGACTTCCCGAAAATCATTGAGCCGTCATAAGAAGAACCAGTAAAAGAAACGAAAGAGGAAGAGATTCATACTGGATAAGAGAAAAAACTACTGGGAATAATACGGCAAGAATAGAACCAAAGTTTGGAACAAAGTTCAAAATAAAAATAAGAAATGTCCAAAAGAATATAAAATCGAGTTGAAAGAGAAGCATAATACACAGACTAATAATCGCTCCAAAAAGACTCACAAAGGTTTTTACTCGAAAATAAGACCGAATATCTGCCTGTACTTGCTCAAATATAGTGAAAAATGTGGAATGTACTCCACCCGTAATAAGAGAAAGTTTTTTTGCAAAAAAGGAACTCTCAAACAAGATAAATATCGTAAAAAAAAGTATCAGTCCAGCATTCGTCACGATACTGGTAATCATAGAAGCAGTGGAAGAGACGAGAGTTGGGATATTTATCTTGGCTACAAATTGATCAAGAAGAATTTGTGGATTGACATCATATTTCTTCGCTGTTTCTGATACGATACGTGTAAGTTTTTCTTGATAGGTTGGTGCTTGTACGATAATTTCGTCAATATTGGTATTAATAATCTGTGCAATAAGACCTATCACCAGACCTATAACTCCCAGAGAGAGGATATAAGAAAATAATTTTGGAAGTCCTCGTTTCTGAAAATTTGAAGCAAGAGAAAGGATGATAAAAGACACCAAAAGAGCTACTACTAAAGGTATAAAGATAAATGCTCCTATAAAAAGAACATATACAGTAGCTCCGAGAGTCAAAAGAGTGAGATTTACGGCAATAAGTGCAGAATACTTTTTCATAGTTTGGAGGGTTATTTTTCTATTTGCCAGATCTTTCCTTGAGAATATATCTGTGTTGCATCAGGAGAAGTAATAGCAGGGAAAATAAAATCACACTTTCTCATATCAGCAAGAAAATCAAGAGTTGCAGAACAAGGACAACTCAAACATATCGCAGATCCAAATATACTTCCGACATCAGGATTATAGAGACAGCTACTTCTCGGATCAAAAGTCGGAAGACAGACTCCTGGTTCTCCTGGCAAAGTATCGTCATAGTCACATACATATCCTACTTCACAAGCAACATCTCCACTACAAGGTGTTTCAAGTATAGGACAACCCATGTTTATGAGTTCTCCAGCGATCAGAGGACACAAATCTTCACAATCTACTATTCCATCTCCATCACTATCTTGCAAACAAGCATCAGCTTCAAGTACTTTGATAAGTACGGTAGCACTTCCTTCAAGTCCATTTTTATCCCGTACTATCAGAAGTACCTCAAATATTCCTTCACTTTGAAATAAATGATCTATATTTTTTCATTCTCCCGTTTCTCCATCTCAAAAATCCCAAGTATAGGTATATGGACCTTCTCATCCATATATGATACCTTCAAAATCTACGAGAAGATCTTTATCTCCTATAATAGGATCAGCAAGTATATCTACATTGAGCCCGAGTGGATTTTCTTTTTGTACGACATAGGTCATTTGTTCAGATCATTTTTGTCCACAGCCATCTACCACTTCAAGCAAGATTTTCCAAACTCCATATTCTAAGAAATCGAAGTTATCTACAAACTCAGTTGTGAAAATAAATTTTGGAGTTCCACTTTCTTTCATGAAAGTCCATTTATATTGGATAGTTCAGAGAGTACAGCTGGTACTCACATCCCCATCAAAATCAAAAATATCATCTCCGTCATCTTCTTCCTCTTCAAACTCTATTTCAGGACATCCTGCAAGAGATCATGTACAGTCATCATCAAATACATCTATATCTACATCTATATAAGGATCGGTAACTTTATCTTTTATATCTACATACACATCATCTCAAAAGGTTTTTCCACACTTATCTTTCACCTCAACATGAATCTTCCATCTCCCCCCACTCAAAAAACTGAAGTTATCTATATATACTCACGTTCTCGTAATCTTCTCTCACGTACTCTCTTTTGTAAATGTCCACACATAACTCCCTGTATCCAATCCTAATGTACAGCTCGTCACTGGAGGATCTACCGTATAGTCACACGCTTCTCACAAGTTACACTCATCAGGGGGAAGAACTGGAATACATACTGTGCCTTCGCACTCCACTTCTGGATCTATCTCATCTTCTTCATCGCACGTACTCCCAGTACATTCAGGTGGATACACGATTATTATCGGGGGTTCACTCACGTTCACGGTATAATCCATCTCTTCCGAACCTGTTTGTCCACAGCCATCTTTTACCTCTAAAAAGATATGCCATATCCCTGTTTGAGAAAAATCAAAATTATCTATAAACTCTGTAGTATAAAAGTATTTTTTTCAAAGTGGATCTGTAATAGTCCATTTATAATCTATTGTTCAAAGAGTACAGCTGGTATTCACATCTCCATCAAAATC